>DYJZ01000054.1 GCA_020722885.1 Thermoanaerobaculum aquaticum | reverse complement strand
TGGCAACACCTCCATCTTAATGGTATAGTGTTGCACTTGGAGTTTGAGCCTAAGTAGTTTTATTTGTCACTGCGCCTGCCCGCCTTTGGACAATGTCATCCTGACTCTGAGTTTATCGAAGAGGAAGGATCTCGAGGAGCTCAAGGGATTCTTCGTCGCTATGCTCCTCAGAATGACAATTTTGGAGAGCACTCGCAATGACAGCGACAAACTGGAAAGCGGAATAGTAGTTTAAAACAAATCTGTATTTTTTCCTGAAGTGAAAATTTTTATTTCGGAGCTTTTTCTCTCCTCCTCTTCCCACTTCTTTTTCCAGTCAAGTCTTTTTTTTATTGAAACAAAAATTGTAATGATGAAAAGAAAAAGAATGAATAGCCAGAGCGTATTTGGTGATGTTATAAAGATTAGCAAAGGTCCCCACCAGGGAAGTTTTCTTGCCCACGCTTTAAAAGCCTGATCTGGCGTAGCATTAAATCTTTTAATAAAGGCTACTTCAAAAGAGTTTCTATTTTTTATCTCTTTTATAAAAGTTTGCAGGTCACTGTCGCTAACAAAAAGGTCTTTTACGAATGCTCTTGAAAGAGCGTAAGAGGTTCTACTAGCACCCTCATATCCTGAAAAATCTTTTTCAAGTTTTTTAAGACCAAAGTCTGAAAGGGCTATTTGGGGGAGAGAGAGGGCAAGGTAAATTTCATCCTTAAATCCCCATTCTCCTGATAATCTCATTGCAACACCTTCGTCGAACCACCTTGGTACTCTAAAACCTACTGCTCTGTATAGGTAGATATGGGATAGTTCGTGGGCATAAACCTGCTCGATTGACCCGAATGGATAGGAATTTGTCCTCATTTTAAAAAGATATATTTCGCCTCTTTCAGGTATAGCCACTCCTGACACATATTCAGGTAGAGACTTGAGTTTATCAGGAATGGGGTCATTTTTATCCAAAACTTTGGTTGCAACTTTGTAGTTTTCTTTTAGATCATAAAAAGCGGCAATTTTTTCCTGAAGGGGATTTTCATATCCTGAATATAAGACAGTGACAAATAGAAGAATAAAGATAGTTTTTTTCAATCTTTTCTGACCCACGAGGAAGTAGCCATATTCCCGAAAGCATCAACAGCCTGAAAGACTATCCATTTATCTTCGTTTTTAAGATTTACTGTGAAATGAGTATATTTTGAACCAAATTTTTGGTCGTCAGGATTAATAGTGTGCCATAATTCTCCGTTTCTGCTTATTCTGCCAGATCTTACTGAGGAATTGTCTACAACAGAAAAGCGCAAAACTCCATTATCTGATTGTTCAAGGGTAATCTGGGGAGGAGTATTGTCTATCTCAAAAAGAGGAATTTCAAAAGTGTCCTTCATTCCATCCTCCTCACCATTATCAATTGCATCAGAAGCAGTTATTATAAGTGAATAATTACCATCTGGTAGAGTTCTTGCATCAAAGGTAAAAAAGTTTTCCTTTAAGTTTTCTACAAGAAGAAATGAACTTTTTGAATTTTCAGGTCTAATTTCAATTTTTACTCTGACATTGTCGTTGTCTGGATCAGAAACTGAAAAGGAAACCATCCTGAATCCGTAAAGATAATAAGTTTGTGTACCTGCATCGTAGGGACGGGATTGAGCAATTTCAGGGAAAGCCCTCTCTTTTTCGTGAATATCCTGAACAAGGTGGTCACCAATCTGGGAAACATTTTTTACATAAATTTCACCTGGGGGATGTATTTTAGCATCTGCAATCTTTGGAGGTCTATTGAGGTGTTTTGCTGCTACTGTCAAGCCCTTAAATGAAAGATCGTTTTGATCAAACTCAATCCTCCACTGAATATATTTTGAAGGAGGGATAGATTCAGTGTTGTCAATTTTAACCCACTTTGTCCAGAATTCGTCTGGAATAGCGCTATTTCCACCCCTCAAAAAGACCTTCTGAAAAGAGAGTGGCTCAATCTTAACCGAACCAATTTTTGAAATTCCATTTAAATCTATAACTGGTGAATTGTATGAGGCTATGCTATTTCTTAAGGGCAAAGCGATGGAGGGTGGTGAGGAAAAAATTATTTGAGGGAAGGAGCCTTCTCCTGAAAGGGAAGAAAGAGACTTATCAAATTTTCTGCAAAGCCCAATTTTTTTCCCGTTGTAGTAAAAAATTGAGCCCCTGCTTGCCCCAATAAAGACTTCCTTTTGATTTGACCAGAGAGAATTTATGATAGTATCGAAAGTTTCTATTAAAGAAACGGTTTTTTCAGAATAGATTGCTATTGTTCCTGATTCTTTGTCTTTTTTAGAGTTTACTGCGATTATTAAGGAATCTCTAAAGGGGCAGATTGATGTAACCTCTTCTCCTTCAAAGGTATAAAGCAATAAAGGTGAAATATCCTCTTTAAAACTGTAAAGAGTAGAAGGAGAAGCTGTGCCGAGGAAAAAGATTCCATCAAAAAATGTCAATGTTCTTGCATGGTCGGAGGGTATTTGAACCTTTTTTTTAATTTCACCTTGAGGAGAAATAAGAAAAAGTTTTGCAGGTTTTCCTGTTGCTGCAATTATTTCTCCGTTCTTTGTTAGTATAAGTGAATTGACAATGTCCGTACCCAGATCGCAGACAAGTTTTTTATTGCCATCCAATTTTACTTCATAGATCTTTGCTGGGGCTGTTCCAGCATAAAGAGTATCTTTTGTTCCTGAAATTGATGATACCATTGGCTCATCAAAAGAAGCTATTTTTTCAATTTTTCCATTTTCTATTTTAAACAGGGCTGCATCAGATGTTGTGCCAACATAGAGAATGGAGCCAGTTGAAAACGAACAGACGGGTGTGGAAGGCAAATTGGCAGAGTCTTTAAAATCTGTTGTCAGAGAAAAAGTTCCATCTTTGTAGATTACGGTTCCGTAAGGATATCCTTCCATAAGTTTTAAAGAGGATGAAGAATAGTAATTGGTAGTAGAGGATAAAAGTGCAAAGGAAAGAAAAGTAAAAATGCTAAAAAAAAGAATCTTTTTCATTGATTTTCCCTTTCTTTTATTACGGTAGTGATTTCGAGTTCTGAAGAGAAAAAGCCACTGTCATAAACAGGAAATGGCTCTAAACATATTTTTTCGGTGCTTTTCTGATTGGAGTTTGCCACTTGAAAAGATAAAGAATTTTTTAGTGTCATGGGGATATCGTAGATTCTTTTATTACCAATTAACAACGATTCGCTTTCTGAAAATAGCGCTATATAGATTTTTCCCCCTTCATTTAGTTTATTTAGAGAGGAAATAATTTCGTCAAAAGAAGTCGGGATGGTATTTGATGCTTTTAAATATCTTTTGAAAATAGAGATGGAGTCACCTGCAACAATCTTGACCTTTCCATCAGGAAGTTCTGTTGAAGGAATTTCGAAATGTATTTTTAGTGGCTTTTCCTCTATTTTCTGGAAAATTGCCTCTATGTTAATTTTGTTGCCCCTTTCTATTTCATTTGAAAGAGAACTAATCTGAATGAGATTTCCATCACTTTTTCCATTTTTGGAAATGATGTTAAGTTCAACACCTTTTATCTCTGGTTTTTTAAAGGGATTTGAATAGAGAAGAGAAAAAATTTCTGCGAGAAAGGAGGAGAGGCTCAAAAGAGGGTCTTCTCCTCCAAATATCTGCTTTTTTATAGTAAGGCTCTTACCATCATCAAATAAAAAGTTTGCTGAATTGAGAATAATATGATAGCTCTTTTTATTTGACTCAAGTTCATCACAAAGCTGGGAAACTGCTAAAAAGAATAACATTTTTGCAAGGTCTTTATGACGAACAATATTTGCTGTCTTAATAAACTTTTCGGAGGATGAATTTTCGTAATAAATTGTAACAGGAATTGTGTTTGCTTTAATCCCTTTTTCACAGAGGACGCCGTAAGGTGTGTCGAGCACCATTCTTCCAATCTCTTCCTGAGAAGATGAAAGCTTGAAGCTAAAAGCCATACTCGGCATTATTGTCGAAACTTTCGCTTTTACAACAGGGAAGTCAACTTCTCCCACTCCAAGAAAAGGGTGGCCAAAGGCTATAAACCTATTTTCTTTTACAGAAGAGATTGTACCGTAAGCGGTGAGGCTGATGTCTCCAGATATCAACTCAACACCTATCATTCCTCCAGGTTCAATTGTAGCATCTGCAGCAAAAGAGTGTTTTTCGCCTTTTGAGATAGTTATATTTTTTTCTTCGAAAGGGGCAAGAAGCTTGTTCATATCACTGTTTATATTTCCGAGATTATTCAAAAAATCAAAGAAAGTAACAGTTTTTTGAGGAGTTGAAGGGACACTGCCTGAAAATCTTTTCTGGTAAAGTTCAACCATTTTTTCTGCAGGTGTGGCGGCAAAGAGCGGCTCTTTTGAAAAGAACCAGCCTATTGCAACGGCGCCGAGGAATTTATCTTCTATATAAAGTGGACTTCCGCTCATAGCGGCTACAACCCCGCATTCATCAAAAGGTTTTCCTTTAATTTTGCAGATAATGTATGGAGTATCACTCGAGCCGATTCTTTGAACTCCAAGAACTTCAGCTTCAAATTCTGAAATTATAGTTCCCTTTAAAACAGTGTAACCTTTTGCTATTGTTCCTTCTTTGACATCTTTTAGAGGAAATACATTCGTAATGCTCTGAGAGAAAATTGTTAATGTGAAAAAGACAGAAAAAAAGCAAATAATCTTTTTAATTGGAACCATATTTAACCTCTATCTTATTTTTATTGTTGCAATTGCAAGAAGCGCTAAAATGCCTGAAACTATCCAGAGTCTTACTACCACTTTGTTTTCTGCAAGTCCTCTATATTGCAATTCGTGGTGAAGTGGGGCTCTATGAAAGATTCTTTTTCCAAGAAAGTTAACACCAATTTTATCCTGAACCTGAGAAGTAAAAGCCTCTGCGACAAAAAGTCCTCCAAGCAATGGAAAGAGAAGTTCCTGCTTCAAAAGAACTGAAAGAGTGGCTATCAATCCTCCAATTGCGAGAGAACCTGTATCTCCCATAAAAATTTGGGCAGGGTAGGCGTTATACCACAAAAAGCCGATTGCTGCACCAGCAAAACAGGAGGCAAGAACGGTCAATTCACCAGAGCCAGGATAATGGGGGAATTGAAGATATTTTGACTGCAGGGCGTTTCCCATAATGTAGGCAAATACTCCAAGAACTGAGATTACAAAGGTCGAAGGAACTATTGCAAGTCCATCAAGACCATCAGTTATGTTTACTGAATTACTTACTGCAATAAAGAAAAAAAATACAAAAATCCCGTAAATTATGAAAGAAGAAAAAACAGGAAATTTGAGAAAGGGAATGTATAAATTTGCTCTTTCAGATTCTGGAAGAGGGCTTAAATTACTAAATATTAAGAATGTAAAAACCAGTGAATAAAATCCCTGAAGGATGAGTTTCAATTTTTCGGAAAAACCACCTTCTCCAGATTTTGCTTTTAACTTTGCTTTATCATCAAGATAGCCAAGCAATGAAAAATATGTAAAAGAGATAAGAGAGATAATGACAAAGATATTACTGAGGGAAGCCCAGAGCAGGGAAGAGGTTAAAAAAGAAATTGCAATAAGTATTCCACCCATTGTCGGAGTTCCACTTTTGTCTGAGGCGGAGGGAATTCCTGTTTCCCGTGCAAAATCGAGATACTGTTTCTTATGAAAGTAGGAAATGAAGAACCTTGCTGAAAAAAGAACAATTATTATTGATGTTAAGGCTGCGCCTATTGACCTGAAAGATATGTAATTAAAAAGTCTTAGAAACCCTATCTGAGGAAAAATTTCCATTAAAAATCGAAATAAATGATAAAGCATTAATTTTTCTCCACCATTTCAAAAACCTTTTTGAAATTTTGTTTTATTGTGAAAAATGGTTTGTAGTCAGTAGCGGTAAGGTTAAATTTAAGAAGTTCTTTCTTTAATTTCTCTTTATCAAAATTTACTCCTCTTTCAATCATACTGGAAACAGCAAGAAGAGCTGCTTCCCTCACCTGCCAGAAAAAATGGTCTTTAAAGGAGAGAATAAAATCGAGTTCTTCTTCTCCGCCAATCTTTCCCAGCAGATTTATTGCCTCTTTTGCGACTTCAAACTCGTTTTCTTTTGATAGATTTTTTGCATATTCAACAAATTCCCTATTTCCTGCAAGTTTTTCTTTTTCCTTAACCGCAAGGGAAAGAGAGGCACTTCTTGTTTCGTAATATGGGTCAGATAAACCAGGTTTTAATATTCTGTGCAGTTCCGTATCGCTTAAAGAGTATTCCTTTAAAGATATAAAGGAATTTCTCCTCAAAAAAGCAACTGTCTTAAACTTTTCCCCAAAAATTCTACGGGAAAAAGGTGCAATTTCTCTGTCGGAGGCAATCTTGAAAAGAATTTTTTTTGCGTCATCTGTCTTAAAAAATGCAGCAAGTTTAACGCCAACATTTTTCTCTTTCCAGTTTCTGGAGGAGAGAAGCTTAAGAGTTATTGATTTATAGAAGTTTATTTCTGATACATTAAAATGGTTTTCAATAGTGAAATTTTCTTTCTCTTTTTCTTTTTGGTTCTGTAAGAAGTGCAAAAGCGAGCTTGGTGGCTTAAGTTTTAGAAAGGGTGAATAAGTGCTTACTTCATTTTTAGTTTCTTCTCCCTGAAGAATTATCTTTTTTGTATATTTATAGGTATCAGGACAGACGGTAAATTTTTTTGCCCCCTCTCTCATTTCCTCTAATTTAGTTTCCGAAAAGAGTATATCCGCAATTGTTTTTGCCAGAACCTCTCCTTCGACCGATGGTATAGATGAATTCTCAAAAGTGGGTCTCTCAAAAAGGACTACCGCACCTTTCGCCTGTTCCATTGCCATTGCGTTCATAACCTGATGTTCGTTAGAAAGACCAAGTTTTGGAATGAGGATGGATGGAAGCTCAAATGATGAAAGCTCAAAAAGGGTTCCCGCTCCACTTCTTGCCACAACAAGAGAAGAGATGTGAAGAATTTCATCGATATTGAAAAAGTATGGTTTGTAAAGAAAGAATTCATTTATTTGAGAAATCGCATTTTCACTAAAATTATTTTTTAAGTAGTCTTCAATATCCTTTAAACCATTGTAGTGGCTTTGCCCAAGACCACAACTTAAAATGATAAATATTTTGTCTTTAAATTTCAATAAATGTTTTAATGCCGAAACAATTGCTCTATTGATTGTTCTTGAGCCTTGAGAGCCGCCGAAAGCAAATAGAACCATTTTGTCAGAAGGAATATTCAATTTTTTTAAAATATCTTCCTTTGAAGAATGCTTTATGAATTTTCTTGTTGGGTATCCTATTAGTACTGCTTTATTTCCAAAATAACGAATACTTTGCGGGAAAGTTACAAGGACTCTATCAGCAATTGACGAAGCAAGAAGATTGAGCTTACCGGGTGTTACATTTTGCTCATGCAGAAAAATTTTAACCTTAAGAAGTCCAGTAATTTTAAGCAGGAAAGCAGAAAATATAACCGGCGCTGAAACGAATCCACCTGTTGCGATTAGATAACGGGGCTGAAATATTAAAAGAGGAAAAAACGCTTGAACCATTCCGAGAAAAAGTCCACAAAGAAAAAATGGAAGTTTGGATTTCCTTTCAGGGTAGGGCAGAGCCAGAATAGTTTTTAAAGGAATACCTTCTTTTGGAACAACAACCTCCTCTATTCTTCCCTTTCCTCCAATGTAAAGAAACTTATTGACTTCTGGTTCGAGGGATTTCCCTATTGCTATGGCTGGATAAATATGCCCTGAACTTCCACCACCTGTTAAGATAGCCCTTTTCTGGCTCCCTTTTCTCAATACAATAGAAAGTGTCAAAACGGCAAAATAGATCAAAACAGGTAGGAAGAAGATAGCAGTTAAAAAAGGATTATTCATCCTTAAAAACCCTTTTGAATAAGGTATCGACCTCTTTTAAAAAGGATTTTGGGTCAAAAAGGGAAGAGAGCTCTCTTTTTGTAAAAGTTTTTTGGATTTTAGGGTCTTTGTATAGAATGTCGAGAAAGTTTCCTTCTTTATTCCATACTTTCATCGCTGAATTCTGGACAATAGGATACGCCTCTTCTCTGCTGAATCCCTTTTGTGTGAGTGCAAGTAAAATTTTTTGAGAGTATAAAAGCCCCTTTGTTTTTTCAAGATTCTCTTTCATATTTTGAGGATAAACCTGTAAATTTGAAATAATAAAATTCATTCTTCTTAATATGTAGTGAAGAACTGTTGTCGCATCTGGAATTATAACCCTTTCAACGGAGGAATGGGAAATGTCTCTTTCGTGCCATAGAGGTATGTTTTCAAGAGAGGGGATAAGGTATCCTCTTAAAAGGCGGGCTAGTCCTGTAATGTTTTCACAGCCGACAGGATTTCTCTTGTGAGGCATTGCCGAGGAACCTTTTTGCCCTCTAAAAAAGGGCTCTTCAACTTCTCTTACTTCAGTTCTTTGAAGATGTCTTATTTCTGTTGCAATTTTCTCGAGAGTTGCTCCAGTTATTGCTATTGAAAAAATAACTTCTGCAAATCTGTCTCTTTGAATAACCTGAGTAGAAATATTTTCAGGCTTTAGCCCCAATTTTTTTAGAGTAAGTTTTTCAACTTCGGGCGAAAGGTGAGCGTAGGTACCGACTGCACCGGAAAGTTTACCCACACTTATATTTTCAAGGGCGTTTTGTAATCTCCTCCTGTCTCTTACTAATTCGTCATAGTAGAGGGCAAATTTTAGTCCTAAAGTGTATGGTTCTGCGTGAACTCCATGGGTTCTGCCTATCATTATTGTCTCTTTGTACTTATATGCCTCGGTTTTCAAAGTGGATAGAAGAGTTTCTACTTCTTTTAGGATTAGTTTCAAAGCCCTCGATGTGAGAATGCACCAGCTCGTGTCAACAACATCAGAGGAAGTAAGCCCGAAATGGAAATAGGCTGAAAGGCTGCCTATTGATTCGCCTACGCTTGTGGTAAAAGCTATCACATCATGCTTTACTGTCTCTTCAATTTCGTTGATTCTTTTTATATCAAATTTTGCTGTCTTAACAGTTTTTTCTGCGACTTCTTTGGGGATCAAACCGATTTGGCTCTGGCTTTTGAGTGCTGCAAGTTCGACTTCAAGCCAGGTTGAGTATTTATTTTCCTCAGACCATAATTCTTTCATCTCTTCTGTTGTGTATCTTTCAATCATAAAGCCTCCTAAAAAATGAATGGTCTTGATGGCTCAAGATGATTTGTGATTTCTACAAAAAATTCTCTTTCTTTCAGTGCATTATAAGCTGCAATTTTAGCATATTCTTTTGTGTTTGTTTCTTTTGAAAGGTGCATTAGATAGATTGCTCTGGTTTCATCAGTTATCGTTTTTGAGAGAAGTTTAGCCGCCTGCTCGTTTGAAAGGTGACCAATTTTTGATGCAATCCTTATTTTAAGATATTCGGGATAGGATGAGTTATGAAGAAGGTCAAGGTCGTGGTTGAACTCTATCATCAGACAGTTTGAATCTTTTAAGTTTTTTATTATATGTTCATTAAATGTTCCTAAATCTGCTGTGTAACCGATTTTTATTCCATTTACAAAAATAGCAAATCCAAAGGTTAAAATGGCGTCGTGAGGAAGCAGGAAAGGTTTAATTTTAAAATCCCCTATAAAAAAGTCCTTCTCTGGCTCAATTAGATTTATCTTGCTTTCAAAATCATCCGGAAACCGGATGAATTGGGCAACACAATCCGCAACAAATACAGGTATTGGTTTTTTCTTTAGCAAAACATTTATGCCTGATATATGGTCTGAATGTTCGTGGCTTACAAGAAGTGCATCGATTTTATTTAAGGAAAGTTTTTCCTTTTCTAAAAGTTCACATAACTTTTTGAAGGGAACACCATCATCAATTAGAATTGAATTTTTATCTGTCTCAAATACTACAGCATTTCCAGAAGAGCCACTGGATAAGACATTGATTTTTACCATCACATAACACCACTGTGGCCAAACCCGCCCTCACCCCTTGATGTTTCAGAGAGTGAATCAACTTCGGTGATTTTAACCTGTTCGCATTTTGCAATAATGAGCTGGGCTATTCTCATACCCCTTTCAACAACAAAATCCTGATTTGAGAGGTTTGCCAGTATCACTTTAATTTCTCCCCGATAATCTGAATCTATCGTCCCGGGGCTATTTAAACAAACTATTCCGCTTTTTAAGGCGAGTCCGCTTCTTGTCCTTATCTGTCCTTCAAATCCTTCCGGTATTTCGAGGATAAAACCGGTTGGGATGGCAAATCGCTCGAAAGGTTTCAAAATAATATCCTTTTCTATTGCAGCTCTTAAATCAAAACCTGAGGAAAAGAAAGTGGCTTTCTCAGGAAGGGGAAGTCCTTGACTGTTGGGAAGTCTTTTAATTTTGACTTCTACCATTTTCTTTCCAGAACAGAAAAATCAACACCCTTAAGGGCGTTCTTTTTGCCGAGAATAACCACATTCATCTTTTTGGGGTTAAATGTTTCTCTCGCCAGAGAAAGTAGTGTTGGGGAATTAACTTTTTCAATCCCTTTTATCGTTTCCTGCACATCAAACTGTTTGCCAAAGTAGAGTTCGTTTCTTGCAATCCTTCCCATCCTTGACGATGTTGATTCAAGAGACAAAATCAAGCCTCCAATGAGGTTTTCTTTTGCAATTTCCAGTTCCTCTTTATTTGGACCTGTCCTACAAAAATCTGAAAGAACTCTCAGGGTTTCTTTTACAGTTCCAGGTGTCGCCTCATGTGAAGAGGCTGCCTGAACAACAAAAATTCCTCCATCGTACTGTCCTATGTGTTCTGAAGAGATTGAATATACAAGCCCGAGTTTTTCCCTTATTTCAGTAAAAAGTCTTGAAGACATTGTTCCACCGAGAAGGTTTGCAAGAACAGCAAGGGCATATCTCTTTTTGGATGATGCTCTTTCTGATTCAAATCCGATAACTATCTGTGACTGTTCGAGGTGATTCTTTTCAAAAACTTTAATTCCCGGGAAAAAATGAGGGGCACCAAAAGACTCTGTTTTGCTTTCAGGAATCAAAGGAAGATATTTTTTGGATGCCTCAAAAAGTTCGCTCATTTCTACATCGCCAGTTGCCGTAAAAATAAGATTTTCTGAAGCGATAAGATTTTTGTGCCTTTTCTTTAAAGAGTCCAGTGGCATCTTTGAAATTATCTTTTCTGAACCCTGCACTGGTCTTCCGAGGGGATGATTACCATAAGCCCTTTGCATAAATAGATCTGCTACGACATCGGAAGGACTGTCGTTAACCATCTTTATTTCTTCAATGATAACCTTTCTTTCTCTCTCTATTTCGTCTTCTGGAAAAATAGGTTCAAAAAGAATTTCAGAAAGGATTGAAAATGCTTCTTTAAAATGTCTTTTCTGAACCCTGAAATGGAACCCCATTATCTCCCTTGATGTAAAAGCATCAATTACTCCACCCATTTTATCAAAGGCTTTGTAAATTTGGGTATAGGAAAGGCTTTTTGTCCCTTTAAAAACCGCATGCTCAACGAAGTGGGATGAGCCGTTAATTTCAGATGGTTCTGTTCTCGAGCCTCCTCTCATCCATATACCAGCACAAAGGGAAGGAAAACTTGAAAAACTTTCAGTGACAAAGGTTATTCCATTTTTCAGTTTTTTCTTTTCCAGTTTGACAGGGGAGGAGTTTTTAGACTTTCTTAAAGAATCTTTGCTCAAGCAAAAATCAATATCATAGTTCATTACTTTTGATTTCCCCTTTTTAATAATTCTCGAAAATGCTTTCAGTCAGATTTTTGTAAATTTCTTTTGCAGATTCGTCGTTAAAACAAAACCTCATTTTTGTAAATTTACTTCTAAATTCTTCAACATCGTTTTTTCTATTTTTGTTGTTGATTATTATGTCAGCCATTATTTCGGAGAGGGTTTCAAAATCTTCATTTTCCATTCCAAACCTTGTCATCTCTGAAACACCCATTCTTATTCCAGATGGGTGGTAGAAAGTTTCGTCATCGGGAAGAGCCTGAAAATTTACGATAATATTGTTCTGTTCAAGTCTTACTGCTATCTCCTTTCCATCTCCAAATTTTTTAACTCTCATAACAACCTGATGAGTTTTTGTAAAACCATCTTCCTCCCCCCCCTCAACAGGAATTCCCTTTTCGTAAAGAGCCTTCGCAAATGCTCTTGCGTTTGAAACTACTTTTTTCTGATATTCGTCTCTGAAGTTTTTCATTTCAATTGCTGCGCCTAAAAGAGCAAGTTGCGTTCCAAGATGGTGATTACTTGTTGATCCAGGGAAGGTCCTTGTATGGATTTCATTTGCAAGTTTTGAATAGGGAGAATCATTTTGAACTTTAATTCCAATAATGCCTCTTTGAGGTCCGAAGAATGTTTTGTGTGTTGAACCTGTAACAATTAATGCACCTTCAGAAAGAGGGTCTTGAAAATAACTGCCTAAAATTCCAAGAACATGAGCCCCATCGTACATAACGACTGGAAAATAATTTTTTTGAGAATGAAGATATTTTTGCAATTCCTTCACTGGTTCAGGATGAAGAAATAAACTCTTACCAAAAATTATAAGTGATGGTTTTTTCCCATCTACAATGTTTATCATTTTTTCAATATCCACCCTGTAGGGATTGTTGCTCTGAAGGGGGATGGATAAAGGCTCTTCTTCAATAAAATTAAATAGAGTGCCAAAAGGCTGTGCCGAAAGGTGTCCTCCGCCATTTAAACTATTGTTCATTGCTGAAGCAAGTCTTCCTGTTGAAGAAAGTTTTGGCAGATTGTCCCCGCCTTTACTGAGATATTTCAGGATGGATTTGAATGCGACTTCATTTGCCATCTGTCCGCTAATAGCCCTTGTTTCAACATCGTCAGCGCCCAGATATTCCTTCATAACTTCCTTCAACTTTTCTTCAATTTCAAAAATGAATTGTGTTCCCTGGTAATAGTAGATCTGGTCTCCTTTTAAAGCCCCAGACCCAGCAAGAGCTTCTCTTTCCTTTTTAAGGGCAGTTTTGTGTTCAGCGTACCTACCCTGAGGGTCAGAAATTTCAAGAAGTTTGACAAGAAGTGAAGGAGTGTTTTCAGAGGGAATCAGGTTAATGCACTTTTTCTGTCTCCAGATGTTGTTTTCAATCGTTTTTTTTACAAGCTCCCCAAGATAATCTTTGTAATTCATAATAATTCCTCCGTCAAGGGAAAAGTTTTCCCGATAGGTTCTATTTTACAACAATAAACATTTCTTTCCAATTCTCTGTAGAAGTCCACAAAATTTGAGACTTTCTGGGAAGGAAAGGCAGCAAGACGAATTCATCTGAAACCTCCATAAAAATGGGTGAAGGTTTCAAGTTCTTCTGGGGTGTTCCTCTATATTTGACGCTTTCAAAATAAGTCTGTAGATTTCCATAGCTTTTCTATCATTTGATGCCGCCAAAAACACTAAAAAGCCGCGTGCTCGTTCCTATTCTTCCTTTCAACGAAAATTCCCCCTTTCTGGAAAAAACGCAAAGGCTGTGGAAATTGACGAATTGTCCACAATTCCCATATCTTCTAATAATTATTCTTTCATCGATATCATTAATAAGTTTTTTTGCTCTTTTTTCACCCTCAGAAAAGTCTTATATATTTCTGAACTTTTGCATCCACATAAATAAAATAAAAATGTTAAATCTCTTTTAATTTGACAATAAGGTGGATTTAGATTAACCTTCTTTTTTAAGAAAATCAGGAGGATTTTATGATTGAAAAATTGATTGATTTAAGGTCGGACACCGTCACAAAGCCTACCCTGAAAATGCGAGAAGCAATGGCAAAGACAGAGGTTGGAGATGATGTATACGGTGAAGACCCCACTGTAACTCAACTTGAAATGAAAAGTGCAGAATTGCTTGGAAAGGAGGCTGCATTATTTGTTCCATCAGGGACCATGGGAAATCAGATTGCAATAAAATGCCATACAACAATGGGGAATGAAGTAGTCGTTGAATCATCTTCTCATATCTATAACTATGAATTGGGGGCAATGTCTGCAATTTCCGGAACTCTTCCGAGGGTGATAGAAGGAAAGAATGGCTTTTTTGACGAAGAGCAGCTCATAAAATCAATAAGACCCAAAATATATTATCTTCCAAAAACAACGCTTTTATGTCTTGAAAACACACATAATATGGCAGGGGGAAGATGTCTTTTACCTGAAAAGGCTTCTAATCTTTGTAAAATCGCAAAAGAAAATGGATTAAAAACCCATCTTGATGGAGCGAGGATCTTTAATGCAGCTATTGCTTTAAAAACAACAGCGAAAGAAATTGCCAAACCTTTTGATTCGGTTATGTTTTGTATATCTAAAGGGCTTTCCGCTCCTGTCGGTTCTGTTCTTGCTGGAAGCAAAGAATTTATTGAAAGGGCAAGGGTTTTCAGAAAAATGTTTGGAGGAGGGATGAGACAGGCAGGGGTGCTTGCGGTTTGTGGGTTAATTGCCTTTGAAGAAATTCTTCCAAAACTTTTTGAGGACCATGAAAAAGCAAGGAAAATTGCTCTTGCTATTTCTCAAAATTATCTTTTTGAAGTTGAAGTTGAAAATGTTGAAACCAATATTTTTATGGTTAAGGTTAAGCCGCCGTTTGAAGCAAATCAAATTGTTGAAAAACTCAAATCGAAAGGAGTCCTTGTTTCTTCAATTGATAAGAACACAATAAGAATTGTTACTCACAAAGATGTTTCATTTGAAGATACAGAAAAAGTATGTGAAATATTTAGCAGAATCACTGCTGTTTAGGATAATTTGAAAGCGGAAACGGAATCCCCAAAAATTGAGGATTCTGGACGGGTTTTTGGGGGGCTTGAAAACGAGGCTCACTGTTTTTATGCCTGTATATGTTATTATACTGTCCAATTAGTTCTCTAAAAGGCTCGGCTTATAGGTTTCGGGTTCAATGGGCGGT
>DYJZ01000053.1 GCA_020722885.1 Thermoanaerobaculum aquaticum | reverse complement strand
CTTGTAACCATCAGAAAAATAAGCACTTGTCAAACACAACTGTAGAAGATGGGTTAGAATAAGAATTACAATTACAACATAAACAGCAAAAGTCAACATTTCAATTGCTCCATAAAAGATATATCAATAAAATACAAGGATTTTTTGGACTAATGGCAAAGAGTCTCCTCTGAAATATCAGATTGATACACTTTAATAGAATCTTTAAGTCCTTTAAAGGTCAGGGCGCCAGTTGATTGCAGCAGGGAAAGATTCCCGGAACCAAATGAGCCTTTCTTTTTCGCAATTGAAGAATCTGTAACATAGGAACAAGAACCGATTTTGCCCTCTTTGTCTCCCTTGCCAATAAAAGAGTATGTGTTTGTTCCTGAATTAACTTTACCAAGAACAGTAAGAAAACCATCTTTTGAAGGTTTGGCTGAATAGACAACCTCATCTCCTGAAAAATCGTAACCTCTTTTCCAGATTATTTTTCCAGCTGAGTTTATCTTAAATGCCCATGCCGAATAACTTCCCGTCGTTTCCTGTGAGGTTCCACTAATAACAAAACCGTATTTTCCTGCTGGTTTAGCACAAAGAGCATAATTCGTTTTGCCAGAACCATAAGATTTTTGCCATTCATCTCCACCAAAAGAATCTATTTTGGCTACATATACATTTGAATAGCCTATTCTGTTATCTTTATCTTTTAAAAATGTTTCTCCCACAAGGAGAAATCCTCCACTTTTTGATTCCGTAACATAGTATCCAAAATCATCATTATTTGTCCCAAAAAATTTCTGCCATTTGATAACCCCTCCCGCATCTGTCTTTATAAGAAAAGAATCATAATCACCGAGCCCTTTTGAATTTGACGCTCCTCCTATTACAAAATCTCCCTCTCCTGTCTTTAAAAGCGAATATGCTACATCATTTGCTCCACCATCATACTGCTTTTGCCAGAGGAAGTTGCCATATTCATCAATTCCGCAAAGGAAAATATCATAGCCATAAGTAGCGTCTTCCGCTTCACCTATTTTTGTTACTCCAAGAACAATGTAAGTTCCTTTATCGGTTTCTTTCACATCAACAGCCCAGTCTTCAGCACTTCCACCAATTCTCTTTGCCCATAGGACTTCCCCCCCGCTATCGACCCTCACTATAAAAGCATCGCTCGGGGAGGCCCCGAAAGATGTTGTCTCTCCAACAGCCAGATAGCCTCCGTAGGTTGATTCGATTATGGCATAACCATAATCATTATTAGTATCACCATAAGTCTTCTGCCAGATTATGCCTCCTTCAGCGTTTAATTTTACTATAGCCATATCCCACTCAGATTCTCCTTCTTCACACAAAGTGGGAGATGTTGTCATAGACACATATCCAGTGGCAACGCTGCCTCCATCTGAAGTTAAAGTAAATGAATTAAATATAGTGTTTTCGCTTCCAGAATATGATTTAAGCCAGACCTGCTGAGAGAAAATTGTGTAATTTGAAATAAAATGAAGAACAGTAAAGAAAAACAAAACTTTTTTCACTTTTGCCCCCTAAATAGAGTCATTCCCTTTTGTTCGGGAATAAGATCTGGTGGAACTCTGCCCTCAAAAAAGGCAATAATGTTTGAGACAGCAATTTCTGCCATCTCCTCTCTTGTATCCCTTCCTGCAGACCCTATGTGAGGAAGGAGGACGACATTCTTCATCTTTAGAAGACGGTTATTTACAATTGGCTCTTTTTCATAAACATCCAGACCGGCTCCAAAGAGATGGGTCTTGAGGGCATCGCAAAGCGCATCTTCATCAACCACTTTTCCTCTTGAGGTGTTTATCAAAATCGAACCCTTTTTCATTGAAAAGATTCTTTCTCTACCGATCAATCCTTCAGTATCTTTTGTTAGTGGACAATGAAGTGTAACAATATCCGAGACTTTTAAAAGTTCATCAAGGGTAAGAAATGTTGCTTTTAATGAGTTTTCTTCAGATTCAATAAGCCGCTTTCTCTTAGTATAAACAATTTTCATTCCAAATGGGATTGCTCTTCTTGCGACAGCCTTCCCAATTCTTCCCATTCCAATTATTCCGAGTGTTTTTCCTCTTAAATCAACTCCAAGCATAAGTTCCGGGAGCCATCCTTTGAATTTTCCTTTTCTTGTAAAATGGTCACTTTCCACTATTCTTCTTGCTACGGAAAGGATGAGAGCAAATGTCAAATCTGCTGTCGCGTCTGTTAAAACATCAGGGGTGTTTGTCACAGCAATTCCTTTTTCTGTGGCAAAACCAATGTCAATATTGTTATAACCAACGGCATAGTTTGAGATGATCTGGAGTTTTGTCTTTTCAAGAACATTTTTTGTTAAAGGGTCACCAAGCAGAGTTATTGCCCCGTCAGCGTCTTTAAGAACTTTTAAAAGTTCTGATTCATTAAGACATTTCTTCTGCTTAAAAGTTTTTATACAGAATTTTTCTTTTAGTTTATCGACCGCTCCTCCTGGAAGAGATGCGGTAACTGCTATTTTTTTCATCAAAAGCCCAGCGTTTTGCACCTTCCGTTACAATTTACGCAAGTTTTCCCCGGCTCTATTATACAGGGAGTTTCTTTTTCGACAACTTCCGAAAGTATCTCTTCAAGAATTTGTTTATCGGGGCTTGAAGCGGTGGATTCTGGCGGTTTTTCACCCTTCTTTTCCTCATCTTCTAACAAAATTTCCATCCCAAGCCGCTTTAAAGATGAAATTAACTCAGCCACATTTCTTTCAACCTTTTCTTCTGAATTTTTCTTTGAGAGAATTATTCGTCCCCCTTTTGAAAGAACTTCCTGAAGATAGTTTAGATCAATCTGTTCTTTAAGTGGCTCTCTTCCTTCGCTTTCAGAAATAATTTTAAGAGCATTTTCCGCTATTTGTTCGACTTTCATTTTAATCTATTTTTTCAACAATTTTTATCTCATCAATCACCGCAAGAATAACGGCGTCAACCGGGTTATCCTTTAGCCCTATTGCATCAACTGCACTCTGACCTTCAAGACAAACAAGAACTTTGTTGCCAAATCCAGCGTCCACAAGGTCAATTGCGCTCATTGGAAACCCCTTCTTTTGACCTTTTAAATCAAGAGGCTGAACCTGAAGTATTTTGCACCTGTCATAAGTTCTAAATTTCTGGGTACAAACAACCTCGCCAATAACCTCACCGATTATCATTTATCTTCTTCTCTAATGTAATCAACGATTCCCACAATCGTTGCATTACAGGGAACAAACTCGGGCAGAAAAGCGAAAGACGCTTCCCTGCCCGTCGTGTAAAGAACAGTCTCTCCCGCTCCACTTCCCACAACATCAAGAGCAAGAAATGGAGCCTCCCTGTTATCTAAAGGTTCTACAACAAGAATTTTTTGACCTTTCAAGTTTGGATCTTTGACCGTAGAAACTGTGTTTCCTATCACTCTGCCGATATTCATTTGTAATCCAGATTTATTTTGTCAACAATTCCAACAATCGTTGCATCAACAGGG
The DNA here is from genome assembly GCA_020722885.1 of Thermoanaerobaculum aquaticum. Lineage (GTDB taxonomy): Bacteria > Acidobacteriota > UBA4820 > UBA4820 > UBA4820 > UBA4820. Next base: position 11,479 of record DYJZ01000053.1, on the reverse strand, counting down.
GCATTCTCCGTTTTTGATGTCATCCTTGCAGAAGAACCGGTACAGAGTATAACTATTTCACGGTACCCCGCTTGAACTGTATCGACAGCAACTTCGTAGCCGCCATCAAACTTCCCTTCCGGGGTAATTGTAGCAACAATAAGCTGCTTGAGCCCCTCGAGACGGGGGTCTTTTCTTGTGGCAACAACGGTGCCTACAACTTTTCCGAGTTTCATATTTTATCTGTTTGATGCTGACTTGCCAATGGGAAGAACATCTTCAAGTTGAGTGTGAGGTCTCGGAATGACATGGACTGCAACTAATTCTCCCACTCTTCTTGCCGCGGCAGCCCCAGCATCCGTAGCTGCTTTACATGCCGCAACATCTCCCCTGACTATAGCAGTTACATAGCCACCTCCGATTTTTTCCCATCCCACAAGGGTAACTTTAGCCGCCTTGACCATAGCATCAGATGCTTCAATCATAGCCACAAGTCCTTTTGTTTCAATCATTCCTAAGGCTTCACCGTAATCACCTTCCATCGGAACCTCCTTGACATTTTCTATGCTTTTTTCTTTTACCATTTCAAAACCTCGTTAATAGATTATGATACCTTAACAAAAGTTATTAAACAAGTGAGCATTTTTTATATCTCAACAAGAGAACCCAATTCAACAACTTTATTCGGCATTAAATTGAAAAAAGCAGTTGCAGATGTGGCATTTTTGGAAAGAAAGTTGAAGATAAACTTTTCCACAGTATTAAGAGTTTTCTTTTTTGATGGAACAAGGGTTTCTCTGCCGAGAAAAAAGGTCATGGTGTTTTTATCAATAGATATTCCCTTTGAAGGAAGTTGGTCAATAAGCTTGCTAACATCTGGACTTTCCATAAAGCCATATTTTGCAGTTATGGAGTAAATGTGGGGGGCAATCTCCTGAACTTCAAGCCTTTCTTCCCTCTTTCTGATTTTTGGTTCTTCGGCAGTTATAACTGTTAATGTGATTATCGTTTCATGCAGAACCTTGTTGTGTTTGATGTTATGAAGAAGGGCTACTGGAACTCCCCTCGGATTTCCTGAAAGGAAAATTGCTGTCCCTGGAACAGTTGCAATTTTTGTGTTTTCTATTGAGTGGATTAATGTCTGCCAATCTATTGCTGACTCCTGCATTCTTTCAAATAGGAGAGTTCTTCCTTTCTTCCATGTTTTCATTAAGAAAAACACCGAAAATCCTATAATCAGTGGTAAATACCCACCTTTTTCCACTTTTACTATATTTGAAAGGAAAAATGACAAATCGGCACTGAGGAAAATAAAGGTAAAAAACGAAGTAAAAAAGGGATTCCATTTCCAGATGTATGTTGTCAGGCGGTAAAAAAGGAAGGTTGTCAGGAGCATTGATGTGGTGACCGCAACACCATATGCTGCAGCAAGGTTATCAGAAGTTCTGAAGGCAAGAACAAGGACAACGGTAATTATCATAAGAATATAGTTAACGGAAGGAACATAAACCTGTCCTCTTTCCTGACTCGAAGTATGAGTTATAGGTAATCTCGGAAGAAATCCCATTTGAACCGCCTGTCTTGTTATTGAAAATGCTCCAGAAATAACTGCCTGCGATGCTATAACCGTTGCCATAGTAGAAAGAATTACAAGTGGCATTAAAAGAGGTGCGGGAGCAAGGTTGTAAAAAGGGTTGGAAACTGCTTGTGGCTTTGACACTAAAAGTGCACCCTGCCCGAAATAGTTGAGTATTAAAGATGGAAAAACGAGAACAAACCAGCTAAATCTTATGGCTTTTTTCCCAAAATGACCTATATCTGCATAAAGAGCCTCTGCACCTGTAACCGCCAGAAATACTGATCCAAGAATTAGCAGAGAGTGAAAGCCGTTTCTAAAAAAGAATTTTATTGCATAAAAAGGATTTATGGCTCTTAGTACTCCATAGTTGCTTGAAATTTCATTTAAGCCAAGAAGCCCTATGGTAATAAACCAAACAACCATTATTGGCCCAAAAACTTTCCCAACACCTCCCGTACCCTTCTTCTGGAACAAGAAGAGAATAATAAGGACCGTTATCGTAATTGGAACAACATATGGCGAGAGAGTGGGAGCATAAACTTCAAGTCCTTCTATTGCCGAAAGAACTGAAATAGCAGGGGTTATCACACCATCTCCATAAAGAAGCCCTGCACCAAAAAGGCCTATAATTGTTACTATTGTCAATTTTTTACCAACCCCCCCACAAAGAGCAGTTAGAGCAATCTCTCCCCCTTCCCCGTTGTTGTCAGCGCGCAAAATAAAAAGAAGATATTTTACAGTTACAATCAAAAAAAGAGCCCAGAAAATAAGGGATAATACTCCAAGTATATTGGCTTCATTGATGTCAATTCCAATTCCCTGTGAAAAACAAGCTTTAACTGAATATAGTGGGCTTGTCCCTATGTCACCAAAAACTACTCCGAGTGCCTCAAGAGAAAGAAGAAGAAAAGCTCCCTTTTTCAATTTTTCATTATGCGAATTCATATAACATTACCTTTTTCATCAATCTTGAAACACACATAATTTTCGCTATACTTTAAAGGTCTTATAGCATAAAGTCCTATAAGATAATCCTTAGAGCCAAAAAATTCAAGTCTTATTGATTTTATACAGTTTTCACAATCTTTTCTGTTGTAACAAAAGCCAAGTGATGGAGCAAAAAAAATTCCATTATTTGTTCCGCATTTGTAGGAGTATCCGTATGGGAAAAGAGCACATCGAATATTTTTTCCACTAATCTCCCTAATAAATTCCATCTTTATTAAAGGGTGCACCACCTCAATAACCGAAAGATTTTTTTCGTTTTTTAAGATTGTGAACACTTTAAGAAATAGCTCTTTCCTGTTTTTATGCCACTCTCTAAATTGATCATCATCAATTGGAGGAAAAAAGGATATGTTAGAATTTAAAAACACTCTTGCAAAAGTTGTCTCAATTTCTTTTACAATTGTTTCACTTTTATCAAAATAGGGTAAAATATTTTTTGCTGCTCTTTTAGTTTTGTTATTTTCTTTTTCGCAAATTTTTAAAAGATCTTCTTTTGTCACAGAATATAAGTTTTGTCTGTCAAAAATCTGTTTCTCAATTATTCTTACATTTTTCCAGTATCCTTCTTCACCAAGTGCAAGAGTTAGAATAGCCGTAAAAATTAAAAAAATCGAAAATATTTTATTCATTCCTTTACCAAACAGTCATAAATCATTTTATCAAACAAAACCTTTTCTGTATAGTTCTGCGTTTCAAAATATGGAATCATCAGGATAAAAAGGACTTCGTCTTGATAAAATTTCTCCTTCCATCTTAAGACAACCTCTTCACCCGCATTGTAGCTGCTTACCACCATTGCTTTACTTAAAAACATTTCCTGAAGTTTTTTCAGGTAAATTGCAGCAACTTCAGCATTAAACTCTGGATCAAACAGTTCTTCTTCTGTGACATCTCTTTGAAGAAGTTTTTTAGCGGTTTCAGGCATTATCTGGAAAAGCCCAACAGCACCCGTATTTGAGTAAGCAAAAGGGTTAAACCTGCTTTCGTTCCTGCAAATGGCAAACATTAAAGATTCTTCAACTCCATATTTTTTTGCAGCCTTTGAGATTTCTTCTTTGTAAGCCATAGGGTGAGATAAAGAGATATCCTCATTTATGTCACTAAATTCCTTGCAGTAATCTCCTATGGAAGCAAGCATTGCTTTAATAGTTATACCATCATCTTTTGAAAGTTTCTTTTTTTTTGCCTCATTTAAAGCAAAAAGAGGGAATTTTGATTTGTACAACCTGTATATAAAAGAATTTCCATTGATTTTTCCTTTAAAAAGTCTTTGATTAAACTTTTCACTATTCATCTTTACAATCTTTTTTAAGTCCTTTTGCTCAAGTAGAAAGTATAGAGATTTTTTCGAAAAATCATAATTGATCTCTTTTCCCAAAAATTTTCTTGCAAAATAAATTGTTCTTTCTTTAAAAGGGTTTTCTTTTATTAGTAAATTTTCGGGAATTGAGGTCTCTCTTTTAGAAATACAATTTGATAAAAGCGCCTTGAAAAGGGCATTATAATAAAATTTGTTCTGTGGATCTTTAATAGTCTCGTTAAAAAAAACTGTACACTCTTCAAATTTTCCATCTGAAAATAAAAAAGAGCCAAAAGCGTAGTTTGCCTCTTTAAAGGCATTGCTTTTCTGATTTGAATTTTTAATTACAAAATCAAAATACTTTTTTGCTTTTTCATAGTCGTTACACCTTAAAGTAGCCCATAACGCTTTGAGTACTGTCTCAATTTCTTTTTCACCAGGTTTATTGTTTTTGTATATAATAGAATCCGAGATTTCAAAAAGTTCTTTGTTCAACCTTGCCCTGTAAAGGGCATTTGCCACTAAAGAGAAGTCTCTTTTTTTTTCATCAATCGTTTTAAGTAAAATTAGAGCATCACCACTGCGTCCATTTTTCACAAACTGTCTCAAAAGTTCATTTTTCTTTTCAACTGGAATTGAATTGACTTTTGAAGGATTTAGCTCAAAAAGCTCATAAAACGCCCTACTTCCAAAAGGGTTAAGGCTATAATCAAAAGCTAAAATTTCAAAAAGAAGCGTTGCCTTTTGGGTAGAACCGCTTTTTTTAAGTGCTAAAGCCTCTTTCAAGAGGGCTTCCTTTTTTCTTGAGTCTGAAATTCCAATAATTTTCTGTATACCGTTCCATACAATGGCTTCTTTGTTCCATAAATTTAACCTGCTATAGATTTCCGCCTTTAGTCTTAAAGATTCATATAGAAGTCTCTCATCTTTGATTTGAGAAAAATTTACTTTTTCAATAAAGCTTTCTGCTATTTTATAATCGCCTTTTTTTAAAAAAAATTTTGCCGTTTCGAGAAAAAGATAGTCTTTCAAAGGTTTTTGTACCAGATCAAAGTTGTCAATTATTTTCTGGGGCAGATCTTTTGAGCCACGCAAACACGATTCTATGTAAATCAGGTTGTAAAGAATAAAATCCTCCTGTGAGTCTGCGCTTACAGGCTCAACCAATACAATTTCATCATTTTCCAGATCCTCTGTAAATTTTTCGGAGGAATGATCTGCATAAAAAAATGACACAAACAAAAGCAGAATTGTGAATAATTTTTCCTTTTGACCCATCAGATTTTAGTTAAGATAACTTAAAATGTCAGTTATTTTTTGACAGTGTCGGAGTTTTTTAAGTGCACTTTGTTCAAGTTGTCTGACTCTTTCTCTCGATAGTTTCAGCCGCCTGCCAGTTTCCTGAAGAGTAAGTCCCTCACCATCCTTAAGCCCATACCTTAAAAGTATTACAGCCCTTTCCTTCTCATTGAGTTCAGAGAGGCATTTTTCTATGATTTCTTTTCTTGCTTTAGCAATCAGGTCATCTTCAACAGAAGGAGAATTTTTGTCCAGGATCATATCCTCAATTCTGATTTCAGAATCCTCGCTCTGTGAAAGAAAATCTTCAAGGGAAAGCATATCGTTTCCTGCAGTTACAACTTCGTCAAAAGACTCTTTATCAATGCCCATCTTTTCGGCTAGTTCACTGGCTGTTGGCTCTCTTAAAAGTTCCTTAAAAAGGTCTTTTTTTGTTTTCTGGATGTTCTGATAAAGCACAGCTTTTTTTGCCGGAAGCCTGATGGATGAGCTGTGATCCTGAATCGCCCTTTCAATGCTTTGCATTATCCACCATCTTGCGTATGTTATGAGTTTGCTCTTTTTTTGGGGATCAAACCTCCTTGCTGCTGTCAACAGTCCTATATTTCCCTCTGTGATAAGATCGAGAAAACTTATCCCTTTTACTCTATATTTTTTTGCAATCACCACAACATATTTTAAATTGCTGACAACAAGCTTTGAAAGCGCATCTTCATCTCCATTTGTTTGATATTTTTTTGCGAGTTCAATTTCTTCCTGAAGAGTTAGAACGGGAGTACGGGAAATCTCCTTTAAATACTGCCTTAAAATTTTTTCCTCATTGGGCGAGAGAGAATATACCCACTCAGTCATTTTCTGGCTCTTGCTTTTCAAAAAGTTTATCAACCGAGGTTCTGGAAAGACAGGCAAGAGCTGCTTCTCTAACTTCTTCTCTGCTAATACCCTTTTTTGCCAGCTGCTCCATAAAAAACTGCATAAAGCAGTTCATTTCCTCCTTCATAATTTTCATTTTTTCTCTCATATTTAAAACAATTTCAACACCCGCAAGATTTACACCAAGATTCCTCGTAAGATTCAATATTAACTCAAGTTTTTCTAAGTCTTCATCACTATAAAGCCGGGTGTTCCCGACTGTTCTTGATGGCTTTAAAAGTCCGTCTCTTTCATAAAGACGAAGGGTCTGAGCATGAATGCCATATCTTTCAGATACAGTGCTTATCATATAGTATTTTTTCTTTTCCCTGTTCTCCCTTTTCTTTCCCATTTCATTTTCAGCCAAGAGCACCTCCTTAGTAATTACTGATCAAACTATGTCTTGGATTTTCAGGATTAAGTTTCTCAAACTCTCTAAGCAAATCCTTGCTCTTTTCATCAACAACATCTGGAATTGAGATATAAACTTCGACAAGAAGGTCACCTGGATTTTTTCCGAGCAGGGATGGCATCCCCTTTTCTCTCAATCTGAAAACCTGTCCTGATTTTGTTGAAGGTGGAATCTTCAGAAGTGTCTTTCCTGTCATAGTGGGAATTTCTATTTTTGCACCCAGAACCGCTTCGGAATATGTTATAGGAATTTTTATCTTAAGATTTGGCCCTTCCCTCTCAAAAAGAGGATCTTTTTCTATATGCGTCTCAACATAAAGCGAACCTGCTGGTCCCCCAAATTTTCCTGCTTCTCCTTTCCCTTTTATTCTTATTCTTGAACCGGTATCAACTCCAGGAGGAATAGAAACCTCAATCCTGTCAACTGTTGGATTTTTCCCACTTCCACCGCATTTTCGGCAGATTTCTCCACTCTCCTTTCCTGTTCCTCCACAACTTCGGCAGGTTCTTGCAAACTGAAATGGTCCTTTTGAAACTGCTTCCTTACCTGTTCCGCCACACCTTCCACATTTTTGAGTGGCTGACAATAAAACTTTGCCACTGCCTCCACAGTTGCTGCAGGAAACGTTGTGAGGAACCGATAATCTGACTTTTTTCCCATAAAACGCTTCCTTGAGAGTAAGATTTACAGGAATTATAATGTCACTTCCTTTTTCGGGCTGGTTTGACGATGGAGACTCCTGAAAAAATGTTTCAAAAAGATCATTGAAATTGGAGAAGTGTCCTAAATCTTCAAAATTGAAACCTTCAAAATGGACTCCTCCTCGAGAGGGAGGCACATCGAAATCCTCGTACTGCCCAAAAGAATCGTATTTCTTTTTCTTCTCAGGATTCGAAAGTATTGCGTAGGCTTCAGAAATCTCTTTAAATTTTTCTTCGGCGCTTTTGTCTCCTGGATTTAAATCTGGATGGTACTTTCTAGCGAGTTTTTTATACGCTTTTTTCACCTCCTCTATCGAGGATTTTTTTTGCAATCCAAGAACAGCATATAGGTCTTTTGCCATTTTATTTACCTTATTGGAATTTTTCTTTTATTACTCTTCTTTGGCAAAACCAGAGTTAAAACACCATTTTCGAGGGAAGCCTCAACCTCGTCTTTATCAATTTGAAAAGGAAATTCAAATTCGCGGTAAAAGTTGCCAAAAAACCTTTCCATCCTCTGAATATTATCCACTGCTATTTCTCTTGAGAATTTCCTCTCTCCATTGATTTTAATGAAATTATCTTTACAGACAATTTCAATATCATTTATTTCTACGCCTGGAACCTCCATTTCAATGTAAAAATTTTCGTCGTCTTCACTCACATCAGCAGGAGGAGCCCATAAATTTACATTCTCATTCTCAGCTTTGACCGATGGCTCCATCACCTCAGAAATTATGGAGTTCAACCTTGCCTGAAGTTCCACCAGATCACTTAATGCACCTTTCCTTGTGGGCATTTTAAAACTCCTCTTGCGGGCTAAAGGAACACAACCCTTTAAAAGAGAGTGCTCTTTACCCTGAAGTATTTTACCACTTAATGCAAGGTTTATAAAATAGCTATTTTACATCCTCAAATTCTGCATCAATAACCTCACCCTGTTTTGCACCTGATTCTGCTGAAGAGGAGTTATTTGGTGGCGGGGGTGCGGAACCTCGAGCACTTCCCTGTTGCTTTGCCTGGTCATAAAGAAATTGTGCTATTGAATGGCTGGCGTTGTTGACCTTATCTATTGCCTGTCTTATAGCATCAGCACTTCCGGTATCCTTCACTTTCTTGAGTTCTTCAATTGCTTCTTTTAGTTTCTGCTCTTCATTTGGAGGAATTTTCCCCACATTCTGAGAGAGAAGTTTTTCAGTGCTGTAAATCAACTGATCAGCCTGATTTTTAAGTTCCGCCTCTTCTTTCCTTTTCATATCTTCATTTTTATGAGCCTCTGCTTCCTTAATCATTCTGTCAATTTCATCTTTTGTAAGCCCTGAAGAGGCGGTGATGGTAATGCTTTGTTCTCTCTGTGTTCCGAGATCTTTGGCTGAAACATTCAAAATTCCATTGGCATCGATATCAAAAGTAACTTCAATCTGAGGAACACCCCTCGGTGCAGGAGGAATACCTGTAAGTTTGAAATTGCCGAGGATTTTATTGTCCTTTGCAAGAGGCCTTTCACCCTGAAAGACCACTATTTCCACTTCAGGCTGGTTATCAGCCGCAGTTGTAAAGACCTCCTTTCTTCTTGCAGGTATCGTAGTGTTTCTTGGAATTAAAGGCGTAGCAACCCCGCCGAGAGTTTCAACTCCCAGAGTAAGAGGGGTAACATCCAGAAGCAAAATATCCTTTACATCCCCGGCAAGAACTCCTCCCTGAATCGCTGCTCCCACAGCCACAACTTCGTCCGGATTGACTCCCTTATGCGGTTCTTTCTCAAAAAAATCTCTAACAAGCTGTTGGATTTTGGGAATTCTTGTTGAACCACCTACAAGAACAGCCTCATTTATCTGATTTGGTATAAGTTTAGAGTCTCTCAAGGCAGATTCACAGGGTTTCATAGTTCTCTGAAAAATTTCTGAAGAAAGATTTTCAAGTTGTGCCCTTGTAATCTTCATAACAAGGTGTTTTGGACCTGAACTATCTGCAGTTATAAAAGGCAAATTAATCTCTGTCTCTAAAGTTTGAGAAAGTTCAATTTTTGCCCTTTCCGCTGCTTCCTTTAACCGTTGAAGAGCCATTGGATCCTTTGAAAGATCAATACCGTTTTCTTTTCTAAATTCACTGACTATATAATCGATCAACACTTTATCGATGTCGTCACCACCGAGATGGGTATCGCCGTTTGTTGCCTTGACTTCAATGACCCCTTCGCTAACTTCGAGAATTGAAATGTCAAAAGTTCCTCCTCCAAAGTCGTATACTGCTATTGTCTCTTCTTTCTTTTTGTCCATTCCGTACGCAAGAGCGGCTGCTGTGGGTTCATTTATAATTCTTAAAACTTCCAGCCCGGCAATCTTTCCGGCGTCTTTGGTCGCCTGTCTTTGAGAATCATTGAAATATGCCGGCACTGTAATTACTGCTTGAGAGACTTTCTCTCCGAGGTAAGCTTCAGCAGCTTCCTTTAGTTTTCTTAAAATCATAGCCGAAATTTCAGGAGGCGAATATTTCTTTCCTTTTATTTCTACCCAGGCGTCCCCATTATCACCTGCAGTAACTTTGTAGGGAACCGTCTTTATCTCTTCGCCCACTTCAGAATATTTTCTTCCCATAAACCTTTTTATAGAGAAAATTGTATTGAGCGGGTTTGTGATCGCCTGTCTTTTCGCCACTTTCCCGACAAGAATCTCACCTTTGTCTGTAAAAGCAACAACTGAAGGAGTTGTTCTGTCTCCCTCCTGATTAGGAATAACAACAGGCTGTCCACCTTCCATTACTGCAACAACAGAGTTGGTAGTTCCAAGGTCAATTCCAATTACTTTTTTTGCCATTTTTGTCTCCTTTATTAAAAAAATTCTTTACTTACCTAAAACTTTAGCCAGATAATAATATAATACTTGAGTATGAATTTGTCAAGTCTTTTTTTATTTACTTTTAAAATCAATAAGTTACAATTTTATGTTTTCAATAAAAGGACTTGACAAAACTAATTTTAAGGTGTCAAATATCTTTTTTAGAAACAAGTAAGACAATACCGTTTGGGAGATAGAATGAAAAACGAAAAAATTTTTGTCAACTTTCTTGATTTGATAGGCAATACACCTCTTCTTAAACTTAACAAAATAACAAAAGATTTCAATTTTAATTTATTTGCAAAACTGGAGTTTCTTAACCCTACTGGAAGCATAAAAGACAGAACCGCAAAGTTTATGATTTTAAAAGCAGAAAGAGAGGGAAAAATTAAACCTGGTGATACGATAATAGAAAATTCCTCCGGGAATATGGCATTGAGCCTCGCACTGGTGGCTATTCATAGAGGATACAAGTTAAAAGTAGTTGTAAGAGATACAATAAGCAAAGAAAAACTTAAAATGATCAATGCTCTGGGTGCAGAAACCATAAAAGCAGATACCTCACTGCCTCCCGAATCGCCCTATTCTTATAACAATCTCGCTTCAAACCTCGCAAAGCAAATGGGAAATCTTTACTTTCCGGATCAGCACAACAACAAAGATAACAATGAAGCTCATTATTCAACAACAGGACCTGAAATATGGGAACAGATGGGGGAAGAGATAGATTTTTTCATAGCGGGTATGGGAACTGGCGGAACAATTGGGGGAGCTGGAAAATTCTTAAAAGAGAAAAATCCAAAAATTAAAGTAATTGCTGTTGACATTGAAGGTTCCGTCTTTACAGATTATTTCAAGACAGGAAAACTTGTTAAGCCAAAACCTTATCTCCTTGAAGGACTTGGAGATGAATTTTTAATAGGTTGTGCCGATTTTGATGTCTTAAATGACATTGTTCAGGTCTCAGATAAGGAAGCCTTTTATATGACAAAAAGGCTATGTATGGAAGAAGGTATTCTTGCAGGAGGTTCAAGTGGAGCGGTTTTAGCCGCCATATTTAAAATTGCGAATAAAATACCAGCGGGCTCAAGAGTTGCAACAATATTTCCCGACAGTGCATTTAGATATATAAGCACAATTTTTGACGATGATTGGTTGTCATTAAAAGGAATATTGTAAAATCAGTATTGAATGGATCTTTTGAGCATAAATTTTCCGACAAACTTCTAAAAGATCAAAGGGAAAGAAGAAAGTAAACAGTTATCACTTTGGGCAACCTTCTTACGCCAAGAAAATTAGTTTGTCATCCTTATTGTGTCATAAGCAGTAATTGCAAGCTCACCCCTGACCTATCGCTGTGAGCTATACTTCGAAGCATAATCTTCCGAAGCCAAAAAAAAGCAGTCATTGTGAGCAGACGTAACCTGTCATTGCGAGCCCTCTCTAAAATTG
>DYJZ01000052.1 GCA_020722885.1 Thermoanaerobaculum aquaticum | reverse complement strand
GTATTACACTCTGGAGTAAATGTAATGTCAGGCACCCAGTAATATCTGTGGCACTGCATTTACAGCTTCCGAAAAAGTGCCGCATTGATAACAAAGGACTTATGGCAAAAAAGACCGCGAAATCGGGGTCAAACTGTAGAAAATGGGTCAAAATTTATTTTGGGCAGATGCGGATTAGCATAAAAAGTTAATTCAAAGAGGATTAAATAATTAAGATGGAGTAAAGCCCCACTTCTATCACACTGTCTTCTTTTTTCTTTTAAACCATACTTTTTTCTATCCTTAAGAGGTTTTTCTTTATTTCAATGTGTTTTTTCCCTGAGTAGCCACCTAAACCATTTTTTGCCACAACTCTGTGGCAGGGAATAAAAATTACAATTTTGTTCGATTTAAGTGCCTGTCCCACCGCTCTTGAGAGATTTTTATTACCGAGCTTTTCTGCTATCTCCTTATAAGTTAATGTCCTTCCATACGGAATTTTTGAGACAATTTTCCACACATTTTTTTGAAATGTTGTTCCTGTGACGGAGATCTTAATATCAAAGGTTTTTCTTGTTCCTCTAAAATATTCATTTAGTTCTTTTTCGACCTTTTTAGCGAAATCAGAATTTGAATTATATTTATTAACCTTTTTGTCAACCAGAAATTCGAGACCTAAAACTGTCTCCTTATTTGAAATGAGTCTCAAAGGAGCAAAAATTGTTTTAAGGATTTCCTCTTTCATCCTCCAAATCCCTTCTCTTTATCGTAAGAAACTACGACAGAGCAATTCATTCCACCCCTCGTGTTGAAAACTCCTGTCAGCGAAGCTCTGATAGGTTTGCAACTATCAACGACATCCCTTAATATTTTATTTATTGCATTTTCATAAAAAATTCCAAGATTCCTGTAGGCAAGAAGATACATTTTAAATGATTTGAGTTCGATGCACTTTTTATCTGGTACATACCTTAGAATAAGCATACCAAAATCTGGTAACCCTGTTTTAGGGCAAACAGAGGTGAATTCAGGTATTTCAATGTTTATCTCGTAAGAGGGAAACTGATTATCCCATGTTTCAATCTTCGGCATCTTTTCTTTAATACCTTTTTTAGCATGTTCTATTGTGTATCCGCTACCTGCCATCTCAACCTCCTTACTTAAATCCATACTTTTTTCCCATTTCAATCAGCCGCTTTATAATTTCTTTGTTGAAACTTTTTGGTTTGCCGATAACTAATGCCATAAAGTAAATTTTGGAGGAATGCTCAAGCGCTTCCATTCTATAGTAAGCGCTTTTTAAAGAGTCTCCCGTTGTTACGGCACCGTGATTTTTTAATATAACAGCCCGAACATCCAAATTTCTGAAAAGAGATGAGACCTTTTTTGCAAGTTCAGCACTTCCCGGCTCAACATAGCATAGGGTTTTAACTCTCTGGAGGCTTATAAAAAATTCTGAAAGGGGTATTTTCTCAAAATCTGTATCAATTAATGAAAGTGCCGTTGTGAAGGGCGGATGTGCGTGCACAATTGCATTTACATCCTTCCTTTCATTATAGATTGCAAGATGCATTTTTGATTCAGAGGAAGGTTTGCCATTAGAAGGGTTTCCTCGAGAGTCAAGCTCTACTATCTTAATTTTGTCAAGTTCTCTTTTGGGGAAACCGCTCGGTGTTACATAAAAACCGCCTTTTCTTCTAACCGAAATATTTCCATCTGTTGCTGAAACAAGACCATTTTTATGAAGAAGTTTCGAGTAGAAAATAATCTCTTTTAAAAGGTTTTCTTTCATTTTTCTATTTCCGCTGCTTCAATTTCTTTTTTTATCTCGTTCAGCATTGGAAATTGAGGATAATGTGCTTCAAGGTTTTTTAAACTCTCTTTTGCAGATGCTATATCTTTTAGGTCAAATAGATAGACAACCACTTTATTGTATAAAGCCTGTTGTTTTTTAGGGTCGATAGAAAGAGCCCTGTCGAAAAACTCAATAGATTTTTTGGGGTCTTCGCTGCGATATGATGCTCCAAGGTCAACCAGAATTTCAGTGTTTTTAGGGTCTATTTTCAATGCTTCCTCATACCAGTAAATCGCCTCTTTAAATTTACCTTTTTCGTAGTAAATATTCCCGAGTGTGATTCTTGAGTCGATATCCTGAGGATTCTCTTTTGCAGATTTTATAAAGTTCTGCATCATCTCAAAATGTTTTTCTTCATTCATATCCTCTATAGAAAGGTTCTGGTCTTGTGTTGAAGCTACAGTTCTTCTCTGACTTTCTTTTTCTTTGTATTGGTCAATAGTTTTTATTGTTACAAAAGTTATTGAAGAGCCGAGGACAAAGCCTGCAAAAATAAAGAGGAAAGATTCCTTTTTCATTTATTTCTCAATTTCTTTTCAAAAGATTTTTCAAAACGAGCCCAGTTATAGAAGGACTTTCTATCATTCTTCTTCTGAGGTATGCTATGGCATCACTCCACGAAAGAGCATAAGGGACATAGAGGCGCACTTTCTCTCCCCGTTCAATTAACTCTTTGTGCGTATCATCTCTTGGAACGCCCATCAACATCTGAAATTCTCTCTGTTCCTTTGGCACTTTCATTTCATCAATAATTTCAAGAGCTTTTTTTATGTAAAGTTTGTCGTGAGTTCCGATGGCTACAAAATGACCCTTTTCAAGAAGTATTCTTAAAAGTTTTAAAAGATTTTCCTTCATGTCCTTTTTTCTTGTATAGGCATACTGCTTTGAAACATTATAAATTCCGATGCATAACCTTATATGAGCCTTTAGTCCGTCAAGTCTTTCAATATCTTTCTCTGTTCTGTAAAGTCTTGATTGCAGAACTGTTCCAACATTTGGGTATTTTGGTTTTAGTTTTGTGTAAAGTTCAAGTGTAAAATCTGTTAAGTCAATATCTTCCATATCTATTGTTACAAGGGTATTTTGATTGTTCGCTTTTTCCAGAATTCTCTCAATATTTTTTTCGCAGAATGATCTGTCAATGTAATATCCAAACTGGCTCGGTTTAATCGATATTGACGCGTAGTTTCTTTCCTTTATCTCATCAAGTGTTTTTTCATAGGCTAAAACTGCACTCAAAACTTTTTCTTTTGTTTTCTCCGCTTCACCGAGAAGGTCAATTGTTGATAGTATTCTCTTTTCGCTAAAAAGAGAATCTACAGTTTTTAGAGTTTTTTCAAGACTGTCACCAGAGACATACGGCGAAGCAAAAATTTTTACAAGTGGAGCAGGTATTAAATTTACCAGAGATTTCTTTATATACATTCTATCCCCCTTAAAAATCAACCTCCATTTTACCATAAAAAGGGGTTGAAAATAATTTTTTTTTATGGTGAACTTTTTGAATGAAGGAGGATTGTAATGGAATACAGAAAACTTGGAAGGACGGGAATTGAAGTTTCTGTGATTGGCTTTGGAGCATGGGCAATTGGAGGAGACCTCTGGGGGCCTCAAGATGATGAACAAAGTCTACTATCGTTAAGAAAAGCTGCCATACTTGGATGTAATTTTATTGACACAGCTGCGGTTTACGGGATGGGACATAGTGAGGAAATTGTTGGAAAGTTCCTTAAAGAAACAGGTGAAACTATTTATGTTGCAACAAAAGTTCCTCCAAAGAACTTTCGCTGGCCAGCAAGAAAAGGAACTCCAATAAAAGAAGCATTTCCAGTGGATTGGGTCATTTCTGAAACGGAAAAGAGTTTGAAAAGACTGAAAAGAGATTATGTTGATCTTCAACAAATTCATGTCTGGACTGAAGAATGGATAGATTGTGATGAATGGATTGAGGCTCTTGAAAAACTAAAAAGAGATGGGAAAATAAGATTTTACGGTATATCTTTAAATGCTTTTCAGCCCAATAGCGGGGTTGAGTTGTGCAAAAGAGAACTTGTAGATACGATTCAGGTTGTATACAACATTTTTGAACAGGCACCTGAAGATTACCTTTTTCCTGAAGCAATAAAACATAACATCGGAATAATAGCAAGAGTTCCACTTGACGAATCAAGCCTGACAGGCAAACTTATAAAGGATATTAAATTTGACAAAAGCGATTTCAGGTCAAGATATTTTAAAGGAGAAAGACTGTTTGAAACTGTTGACAGAGTCGAACAATTAAAACCTCTTGCAGAAAAATATGGACTATCTCTTGTTGAATTTGCTTTAAGATTCTCTTTCACGCATTTGGCGGTATCAACTTCAATACCTGGAATAAGAAATTTGTCCCAGGCTGAAATGAATGTTTCCTGTGCAAATGATGGCAAACTTAAAAAAGAAATTGTTGATGAACTAAGAAATCACAGGTGGGACAGGGATTGGATAATATAAAATTTTTTATTTAATCCATAACTTCCCAAAAGTTAAGTAATATGTAAATCGAGGATTTCAATCAATTCTCTTGTTTGTTTTGGTGTTTCTAAATTAAGCCACCATAATATAAAAGCGCATCTGAAACACTAAATTTACTCAATAGTTCTTTTTCTATTAAGAGATGATAAATTGTGATAATTCCCTCTCTTAAACTAATTGGAAAAGTCCTCTAATACCAATTTGACATCCGTCGTTTATGAATTCGTAGGTGAGGATACCTATCCTCGCACAAGCTGGAATATGTATTACAGCCTACGGGCGGAATTGATTTGCCTGCTGTTGATGTCAAATTGGTATAAAATTTAATGGAAATAGCGTACTAATGAAAACTTTACCAGAATACTTTATTTATTTTCTCACCTTATGAATCATATAGCGGTTGATTGCGGTTAGTTCCCCTGTTAAAAGTGTATTAAGTGGTTTAACTGCATTGTCTTTAGAAGATTATCTTTTTTGAAGTAAATCTTCAACAAGGGGGAGCAGGTAAATATTTGAATCGTTACCTAAGTAAGAATTTGGGGATAATGTGCTTTTAAGCTCTTCAAATATAATTTTTGCCTCTTCAGTTTTGTTGAGTCTTAAAAGTGCTATTCCTTTTAAGTATTGAACAGTTGGAGAAAGACACTCATCACCATCCTTTAAGCTAATTTTTTCAAGAACTGAAAGTGCCCTTTCTGACCTCCCGAGCGAAAGTTCCGATATGGAAAGGTTTATGTTTGCTATGTTTTTTTCAATTTCGTTTTCACTCGAGATTGTAGCCTGTCTGCTTAAAAGGTAATTTCTTCTTGGGAGTTGTTCCTCACCTGGCAAAAGTGATATTAAAGGCGCTCTTTTGAGGTCTATGTCAAACTTGTTTGGTCCCCTTTGGATGGTAAGTTTAGAACTTTTTTCATTCTGTTTTAATGCAGAGAAAAAGTCGTCTAAGGAAAAAATATTTTTTCCGTTAACGCTTAGAATCCTGTCGCCAACTTTTATTTTTGAATCGCAGTCTGATGAAGAGGCTACATAGATTGATTTACTTTTATCGTGAAAAATGACGCTTAAGCCAAAAGTTGTATTCTCCTCATTTACATCAAATCTTTTTAAAGTAAAATTGGGGTTTAAAGCCTCGACCAAAAGAGAAGAAACTTCATCACATCCTTCTATATCTGGAATATACAATCTTAACGAAACAATCTGTTTATCTCCTTCCAGATAGCACTTTGCAACTAAAACTCCGTCACATCTGTATTTTCTGCAAAGGTCGGAAACATTTTTGTTCTTTTCGCTTTCTGAAACCCCTTTTGTATAAAAAAGATCAGAAAGAAGCGGGTTTGGTTCTTCGGAAAAAGTTATGTTAAACGCTTCAATTCTTGAAAGTGCCTTTTTAAAAGAATCTGAGAGTAAAGATACTGTTTCCAGTGGAATTTCCTGGTCGTAAGCAATTCCAATCCATAAAAGAGTTGGTCGTAATTTGGCATTTATTGAATATTCTTTTGTCCCTTTAAACTCATATCGCTTTCTGAATTCACCTTGATTTTCTTTATAAATTTTTACAAAGTGCTCACCTGAACAGAAATTGTCAATCTTTAAGGGTGTTTGTCCCATTTTTGTTCCATCTATTTCAATGATTGCATTTGAAGGGTAAGATTCAATAGTTAATGTCAAAGTCTCTTCAGGAAGTTCTATTGGCTTGATGTAGCCGGGCTTATTATTTTCAAGGTCAAGCGAAACAGGAAGAGAAAAGATCTTGGATGAGTGGCAGGGAGAACTAATTTCAATCTTATGTTTTCCCGGTGGCAGATATAGAGATTCAACGACATAAAAATCGGATGGATTAAACCCACTTGATGACACATAATTTGCCAGTTCTTCTTTAAGTGAAGCTTTCAAATCTGCACTGCCAGCAAATTTTTCATCGATAAAAAGTTTCGCTCCCTGTGGTTTTATGAAAAAATAAACTTTTCTTGAATTAGGTTTCAGCTTAACACTTTGAACTACTGTTTGTCCAGAGACTATGTTTATTTCTTTTGTGAAGAGATCGTATCCCGTCATTTCAACCTTGAGGATGTGAAGCCCTTCAAGAAGATAAATACTGCTTTTTGAAACATAATTTTTCGAGTCTATTGTCACAATGCTTTCTGATGGAGAGACATCAAGATTTAATATCCCGCATAGATTTTCTCTTAAGGAGTTATAAAATCTCATTATTTTAGTGGAGGCTGTAGATTCAAGAATATAATTTGGATCAAGTTTTATTAAAGAAATGAAATCTTCTTTTGCAAAATTTTCTTTTCCCAGATGAAAAAAGGAAACAGCCCTTAATTCCAGCGATTTTTTATATATGTGTTCATCTCTCTCCTGAAGTCTTCCTTCTTTCTCTTCTAACTGGAAATTTGAAATGAGCGGTGTTAAAGTCTCGACAACTTTTTCAAATTTGTAGCATCTAAAAAGGTCTGATGCTCTTTCTATCTGCTCGCTAAAAACTCCTATTTCTTCAATTGATATTTGACATAGAAAATTAACAGAAGACAGAAAGAGAATTAACAAAATAAGGCGTCTCATAAATACAGTTTCCTTAGAATAGAGGTTTTCTTATCAAACGATAGGAGGTATTTTCCTCCGTCCCAGTGAAAGCAGTCAGTTCTTGTTGTCTCCTTTTGACTCTTCCCTAAAAGTTCCTGTTTGAAGTTGAAAAAGAAAAGTTCTCCTTTTCTGTCAAGAAATATAGGATTGCCTGCATAATCGACAAAAAACTCCTTTATCTTGCCTAAACCTGTTACAGAAGGATTCCCATCCATAATAAATAAAGGAGCAAAAGATGAGCTATAAACGGATACCTCATCGTTTGCAGAAAGAATAAATACTCTAAAAAGGCTATCAGTCCTTATTTTTAGACATCGTTTTATCAAAAGCTGTCTTTCCTGAATTATGTTTCCTTCCATGTTTAACATAAACAATTTGCTGTCTTCATCAAGAACATATATACAATTTTCGGGAGCCTTTGCAAAACTCAGTGCGGATTTTATTTCAAGCGGAAGAACAATCTTTTTCCCTTGAATGATTATTGAATCTTTTGTTAATACAGCTACTTCTCCATTCTCTAAAAGTAAAAGCTCTCTTGCCCCGTTTAAAATAGTTGTTTCGAGGATTTTTCCCTGAGGAGCTATTTTGTAAAAAGAATTCTCTATTAAAACATAAAAATTATTTTTACTCTCAATTATTGAAGATATCTTTTTGAAATTTTTTTGGGGGAGGGTAACTTTAAAGTATTCAGCAAATATTGGTTCTGCTTTTTCTATGCCCTCTCTTTCTAAAAGTGTTTCCAGATAAAACTTGCTTTTTTCGGAGATGTCTTTCTGTTCCTGCAAAAATGATATGGCAGAAAGAGGCTTGTCAATGCCTATCAGTGTCAAAAAGTATAGTTCCTGCCACTCTTTATTATTTTTAAGGGGAAAGGTCAAAAGAAGATTCTTATATGCTGAATTAAGATCACCTTTTAAAAAGTCTCTCCTTGCCTGCTCGAAAATTTCGTCTAAATTTTCATTTTGCTCGGGTGAGGGTGGAATCGTGGAATATGCAAAACAAAATGCAAGAATAATATTGAAAAGGCTAAAAATCAGAAACTTTTTTGTTTTCAAAATTAACGATTTTTTTCTGTTCACCTTCTTTTATCTTCCACTCGAAAGAAACTTTCTTCCCCTTAGATGATACTACACTTATTTTGTGTTTTCCAACTGAAAGAGGTCTTTCCCCTGTAAGAGGAAGTTCACCAAACAATTTTCCGTCGACAAAAACTGAGCCATCTTCTTCTGGTTTTCCATAAAGAAAGATTTTTCCTGATTTGAAATTCTCTGCAAAAACCTCTGTCGTCTCTTTTGGATTAATTTTTATTTTGCTTTCTCTTTCTCCAAGAAGATTTTCATCAACAATCTTTATTGTGTATTCCCCTTCTGGAAGTGAAACAGTGTCTCCATTTTTTCCGAGGAGTTTTCCATTCAAAATAAACTTTATTGTCTCTGATCCGGAAGACAATTTTACTTTTCCTTCCATTGCTTTTTGTGAAAGTACCAAAAAAAGTGATTCTGTTTCCTTTGGTGAAACCTCTTTTAAGACATTGGAATACCCCTCAAGTTTCAGTTCAACTGTAAAATTTTCGCAATTTGCAATGGGAATTTGAGCAGGCGTAAAAAAATCAGTTTCTTCTCCATTTATGAAAATTTTTGCCCCCTGAGGGTCTGAATCAATCTTGAACTGAAATGCGCGGGGTTCTAATTTGAGATTTAATGGGGATTCTGTTTTACTTGAAACTAAAACTTCTGCGCTCAGGCACCCTTTTTTTGCAACAAGTTTATGTTTTCTCCTGTCATTTGGTGAGATAATTGGAATTTGAACTTTTTTGCCATCGAGATACAAAGCTGCATGTGGGGGCTCGGTTTTAACCTCAATTGGTGTTGGCAGTACTTCTTCATTTGCAGGTTTCTTAAAAGAAAATGATGAATTCTGGAAAGAAAGAAAATATTGAAGACCGAAAATAACTAAAAGGGTAAAAAGTCCTCCAGAAACACCGGCAATTGAAACGACTTTCCAATCAACAGAATATCTTGGTTTTTCTATTTTTTGTGGGGGAGGAGGAAGAATATGAGGTTTTTTTTCTTTATCTTTGCTTAAATGAAAATCCCTGTAATTCTTCAGGGCAAGTGCAAATTCTTCTGCTGTTTGAAACCTGTCTTCAGGGTCTTTTTCTAAAGATTTCATAACAATCTTTGAAATTTGCTCAGGAATTTCAGAATCAAGATTAAGTACAGGAGGAGGATTATCAAAAAGAATTTTTTTTAAAATTTGAGAAATGGTTTCGCCTTCAAAAGGCCTGCTTTTCGTAAGCATTTCATAGAGAATCACACCGAGAGAGAAAATATCGCTTCTACCGTCAAGTGGCTTTCCGTCAATCTGCTCGGGAGACATATAATGTGGTGTTCCCACAAGAAATCCCTCCTGAGAATGAGGGGCTCCTGCTTTTTTTGCCAGGCCAAAGTCGGTGATTTTAGCCAGAGTATCCTTAACAATCATTATATTTGAAGGCTTCAAATCCCTGTGGATTATCTTGTTCTTATGGGCATAAGAAAGTGCATCGAGACATTGTGTCATAAAATCAATTATTGTTTCGGTAGGCAATTTTTCAGATTTTTGAAGATATTTGTCCAGTGTAATTCCATCAAGATATTCCATTGCAATATAGGTATTTTTTTGAAATTCAAAAACATCAAAAATAGTAACGATATTGGGATGAACCAGCTTGCCTGCTGCCTGAGCTTCCATAATTATTTTTGCTTTGTATTCCTCCTCTTCTTCTTTGCTTGGTCCCTGCTCTGGAGAAATTGTCTTGAGGGCGACAAGCCTTCCTATTTTTGGATCTTCAGCAAGATAGACAATTCCGAAAGCCCCTCTTCCAAGAATTTTCAGGATTGTAAACCTTGAAACTTTCTCTGGAATTTCCATTTATGGGCCCTCTGCGACTCTATTTTTACCCGCCTGCTTTGCTCTGTATAAAGCAAGATCGGCTATTTTTAGAAGTTCCTTTTGCTCTTTAGCGTGTTCAGGAAAAGATGCTATTCCTATTGAAATGGTTACTCTTAAGGGAATATTTACGCTTTCATCGGTTATGACCCTTTTCTCAACCAAAGAACGTAATCTTTCTGCTACCATTCTTGCCTGAAACTTATCTAAACCGCTTAAAAGGACTGCAAACTCCTCTCCACCGTATCTTGCAGCAACATCGTCTTTTCTTGTCACTTCAATTAGAGTCTGCCCGATGTTTCTTAAAACAGCATCGCCAGCTAGATGGCCATAAGTGTCGTTGATCTCCTTAAAATTGTCGAGGTCCATCATTAATATCGAAAAAGGAGTGTTCATTACAATGCTTTGCTTTAAAAGTTTGGTGAGAGATTCCTGAAAATATCTGTGGTTGTAAAGGTTTGTCAAGCCGTCAACAACTGCGTGATGCTTGACCTCTGAATGTATTTCTGCGCTTTCAAGAGCGTGAACTGCCTGGTTTGCCAGAATTTCTAAGGCGTTTAAGGTTTCAAGCGAGGGTATTTTTTGATCCTTTGGTTCATCTACCGAAATGACACCAAGAAGCCTTTTGTTGCTCGTCAAAAGAGGAATAAAAAGAGCATCGTCTGGCTGCCAGAAATCCTGTCCATCAGTTTTTGGCCTGTTAGGAACTATTGTGTAAGCGGTAGTTTTAACATTCCTTACAAAGTAGCAGTTCCCTATTTTAAACTCTTCCTTAAAATGGCGCAGGATATTGCTTTCTGGAGGTTTAATTTCTGATATCTTATTCCAAATTTCATCAAGCCCTGATTGGGCAAATCTTTCAAAACACATGTCATCTTTTCTGTAAAGACTTATTAAGACCCTTTGAAATCCGAGACTTTCTGAAATTCCCTTTGCAACCTCTTCGAGAATTTCATGTGGACTTAAATGAATTTTGAGAAGGTTTGATATTTTCAAAATTTCCGTAAGAAAATGGGTTTGTTTCAAAAGGGTGTGATTCGTTAACATCAGTTGTCCTTTAAGTATTCTATCCTGGATAAATCTCGCGATTTGAGTTAGAGATAAATGGACGAATTTAATTTCAGGTTCGGAGAAAAATGGGGCATCAAATTTTTCAAGAATTAAAATTCCGAAAGAAATTTCCTCTGTGGCAAGGGGAACTATCAATTGGAATTTTGATCTTCTATCAAGCAAAGGAATAAAGTCTTTGCCTGAAGAGAGTAGTGGTTCTTTCAAAGGATTGTCACTATTAAGAATTCCTTCTATTGATGCAATTACATTATGAGGGTCTAAGGGGATCTCTGTTGATGAGAAAACTACTGGCTCCTTTTCAAATTCAACACTTTGAACATAAAGAAAATCTCTGTCCCATTTAACAAAATCGCCTAATCCCTGCAGAAAATTCCTTAAAAAATCCTGATTTTCAAGCGAACCTGTCTCTTGAAGTAACAACTGCTGGAGAAATTCCTGCTTCTTGTTTGATTGTATCAGTTCTTCGTTTCTCTCAACGAGTTTAAAGTTAACTCTCAAAAACCAGATACTTGAAATTAAAGGAATAAAACTCAAAATGATAAAAGAGATATGCTGTTCTGCGAGAGCCAGGAGAAAAAGTGCCAGAAAAGGGGAAGAGATTATCAGAAATAACGAATATTTTAAAAGATGATTAAACCAGATTTTTATACTAAAATTACTTTTAGAGAATATTCTATCTAAAACAAGAAGGAAAAATCCGAAAGATGCAAATACCACAAGAACAAGAATAAGTAAAGGATAGCTTTGCAATAAAGATGTATTTTGTCCAAAAGCCCCACTTTTAAGAAAAAGATGAGAAGACAGAGTGGTATTCAATATTATAAATAAAAGAGAAAGTATGTGACCAAAATTTACTTTTTTTATGCCTTCTCTAAACATTCTTTCTAAAATGTATGCAAATCCGCCTACAATCCCTATCAAAAGAGGATTTGATGTTACAAGGACAGCCGGAAAAACAACAACATGGTCAGCATTAACATGTCCGAGACCGGCAAGGGCAACATCATAACGGTAGGCAAAAAAGTATGCTATTGCAATTAAGGGTAACCAGATATGGCTTTTTATCGAAAAACCATAACAAAAACACAAAATAACTACTATCAGAAGTAAGAGTATACCAAAAAAGATTCTTCCCTTAGGTTCATTCTTTAACATAAAAATCCTTCAACTTATTCAAATTTAATTTTATCACACAAATACAATAGTCGGGAATAAAATTTAGATAAAAGCATTTGTTTATTATGTAACACCCTCCACTCCCCCTATTTAAAAGGGCAGCTCAGCTGCCCTTGCTTTTTTATTTAGCACCAACAATTTCTACAGGAACTGGCAGTTTCCCGATTTTCAAAAATTCTGCTGCTGAAGATGCGCTGCACGCTATTTCAATTAAATTGGAGGAGTTAAGAATTGCAAAAACGGGAAGTTTTTGTTCGTAGCCGCCTCCAACAAGTTTAATTTCTTTATTCTGGACAAAAACAGAAAAATTGCTCATTTTTGTTAAAGAGGCAAGTTCTTTTATTGAAGAAAATCTTATATTGGTTATCAAATTTCCAAATTTGTCCAGCCCGCAAATTGCTCCTTTAATCTTTCCGTCTTCAATTTTCTCATCTGGAATGGGAATCTTGAGATAATCTTCAACAGGTTCGCCAAGTTTGTCGACTTCTATGCCTTCTGAAAGGCGAGCGGCGATTGGAGAAAAAATGTCTCTTGCCTGAAATGTGTTGCTGACAGGCTGCCTGAAGTAATGAGTGGCGTTTATATGCAGGACCTGTCTTACATTTTCTGTTTTGTAAATGAAAGAAAATATTCCGTTATCCGGGCCTACAAAGTAGTGGTCCTCTGTCACAACAAGAATGGGCCTTCTTTTTCCACCCACACCTGGATCCACAACGCAAACAAATATTGAATAAACAGGGAAATCTTTAAAAGCCCTGAACAATTTAAATCCTGCTGAGAAGATATCAAAAGAGGGAAGTTCATGGCAAAGGTCAACAACTTTTGCGTTTGGATTTTCCTGATAGATAATGGATTTCATTTGCCCGATCCAGGGGTCCTGCCAGCCAAAATCACTTAACAAAGCAATAAATCTTTCAGCCATTTCTACTCCTTTTTCCTATCTTGAATCTTAAGAATAAGAGATAAAATGTAACAAAAAATTATAGTGCCCATCAATATATAGGCGAGATATAAATAGAATGAAGTGTCTCTGAAAGATTGTTGAAGTATAAATCTAACCATTTTTTTCTTTTACCCTTTCGTCTGCTATAACCCTCCACAAAAGAAGGGATAAAGACAATATTATTACAGAGATCAAGGAAACAGCAAGAGTCAATTTCATTTCAAATTCCAGAGAGACTTTCTTTGGGTGAACAACGGAGCCCCACCAGGATATTGCTCTGTTTACGAGCGGAACATCAAGAAAACCGATAATACTTAAAACAGCGGCAATTGTGGGAGTTTTTGAATCGATTTTACCAAAAATTCTTATAAGTAAGTATGAAAAATATATTAAGAAAATAATTAAAAAAGTTGTTAATCTTGGCTCCCAGACCCACCATTTTCCCCATGCCGATTTCCCCCACACTGTTCCTGACACCAGAACACAGATTACAAAAACTAAACCCACTTCAGCCCCAGCCCAAGCCCAGATATCATATTTTTCAGTCTTTTTTATAAGGAAAATTAAGCTAAAAACAAAAGAGACAAAAAGCATTAAGTACGATGAAAATGCACAGGGAACATGGTAATAAAAAATTTTTTGGGCTTCTCCCATCTGGCTTTCAGCGGGAGCGTATCCAAAGACCATAAGAAGGGCAGTCAGATTAAAAACAAAAGCGACTATTGAAAAAATTATTGCCCATTTTACCAATTTTCTTTTCAAAGTTATTATTCCTCCGTTATCAATTCAAAAAGCAGCGAAGAAACAGTAAGAAAAATAATATCAAAGAGAATTACAAGACGCAACCAGGGTTCAGAAAATGACAATTGGGCTTTAATAAAACGCTGTGTCAAAGAAACAGCCGCAATGAAAAGCGGAAAAAGAAGAGGGTAGAGCAAAAGAGGATAAAGGATAAAAGATCCTTTTTGATTTACTGTAAGAGACGATATCAAAGTGCCAAGTGCGGAAAAACCGGCATTTATTGAGCAGAGTATCAGCAAAAGCCAAAAAAAAGATTTCAAAACAGGGAAATTAAAAAAGAAAAATGAGAGAGCAAAAAGAAAAAACTCAAGAATAAGAAGAAATAAAAATGAAACTGCAAACTTTCCGAGATAAACAGCAGCCCTATCCACAGGTGCAAGAATGAGCGCATAAAAAGTTCCATTTTCTTCTTCTTTTTTGAAGAGATTCTGCATAAAAATAGTTCCAGCAAAAATGATAATAAGCCAGAGAAGGCCACTTCCATCTTTTGAAAGGTCAATTTCGGTTGAATCCACTGCAAAATGAAAAAGAACGACTGATAAAAGACCAAAAAATAGAGAGGCTAAAATATTTTCTTTTTTTCTAATTTCATCTTTCAGGTCTTTGACAAAAATCAAAAAACACACTTTTAGAAATGTCATCCTGTTTTACCGCCCAGATGCTCAAAATAGATCTTCTGTAAGTTTTCCTTGCATAAGAAATCACCTTCAAAAACTTTTCTTCCGTTTTTTAAGATAATACATCTGTCTGCAATTCCTGCTGTTCCGTCTATAAGGTGAGTAACGATAAGGATTGTTCTTTCATTATTTTTAAGATTAAAAAGAGTCTGCGCCAGATTTTTTAATGAATTCTGGTCTAGTCCGGAAAAAGGCTCATCAAGCAAAATAACATCTGGATCATTTAATAAAACTCTTGCAAGAGCAAGTCTTTGTTGAATGCCTCGCGAAAATGTCCCGGCAAGTTTATTTCTCTCATTATAAATTCCAAAATCTTCAAGGAGTTCTTCAACTTTTTTTTTCTTTTGCTTAATTCCATAGAGGTCTGCAAAAAAATTGAGATTTTCAGCTGCAGAAAGTTGATTGTAAATGAAAGTCTGATGCGAAAGGTATCCCAAATTTTTCCTGTAATCAATTCTTTCACTTCCCTTAACTTCTTTTCCTTTGAAGAAAATTTTCCCGGAGTGGGGTTTTGAAAGCAGGGCAAGAACTCTGCACAGAGTTGTCTTACCCGCTCCATTTTCTCCTAAAAGTAGCGTTATTTTGTTTGCAAAAAGTTTTAAATCTATATTGTCAAGAGCAGGATTTTTCCCGTAGTGCTTGACAATTTGTTGACACTCAACTATAACATCATCATTCATAAATATTATTTTACTACACATCTGTCCAAAATAAATTTTGGCAGAACCATCTAATACCACTTATACATCTAACATAGAGTATTAAGCCAGTTAAAATGGGTCATGGAACGAAGCAG
>DYJZ01000051.1 GCA_020722885.1 Thermoanaerobaculum aquaticum | reverse complement strand
GGGAATCGTAGGCTTTCTTAAAACGCAGCGGAGCTCTGCGAAGCGAGGCTTTTAGGACTTAGTTAAAAGAGAAAAAACTATTTTCTATCAAAAACTACTTTAATTTTATTTGACCCTATTTTTGAAACATCAATAGTTTCTTTATAATATTTTCCAACTCCCTTAATAAGCGAAACTGCAAAATCAATTAAATCTCTGTTAGATTTGTAGGTTATAATAAGGGTATTTTCATCTTTCATATCATAATCAAATCTTGGAGGATGTGCATTCTCCATTGTTTGCGTCGTTATATGGTGTATTTTGTCAAGATCAAGAATGAATTCTTTTGCAGACTTTTTCCCTATAAAAAATGCTGAATAAATTTTCGTAGCATACTTGTTCATCCAATATTCTCCAAAAAGGTCTGCCGCCTGTTCTGTTGATATTTTAAGAGATTTGCAAGTTTCCCCAATCATTTTGAAAAATTCATCATCATTTATATTATCTGAAGGAAGAAAGTTTTTGCCTTCGGTATAACCTGCCTCTTTAAGAATCTCATCCCACTTTTTTTCTCCAAAGTTGTCAACCACCAGATGTTTTAAACAATCAACTATTACTCCTTTCATTGTCTCCTCCTTTCAAACAGAATGGTGTCCATTTTATCAATTTATTCCTAAAGTGTCAACTTAAAAGGAAATAAATTTTATATTTTTTGTTATAATTAAATTGATAGGAGGAGAATGAGTGATTAAAATTATGTTTCTCTGTACAGGAAACACCTGCCGTTCTCAAATGGCTGAGGGGTTTGCAAAATATTTATCAAAAAAGAAAATGGAGGTCCACAGTGCAGGTGTTAAGGCTGAATGGTTCGTGAACCCACTCGCTATTGAAGTTATGAAAGAGGTCGGGATTGATATAAGTGAGCAAAAATCAAAAGTCGTAGATTTAAACCTTCTCAACAAAATGGACTACATAATTACATTATGTAGTAATGCCGACGAAACCTGTCCGGTAACACCACCACACATCAAGAGAATTCGTATTCCTATTGATGACCCATCAAAGGAAAGGGAAAGCAGGAAGGAAATTCTCCCAGCATTCAGGAAAGCAAGAGATAAAATAAAATTTGAAGTTGAGAATCTTTTAAAAACAATTTTAAAAGAGTGAGGGATAATCCATCCTTTTTCATAAAAGAAGCCTTATTATCCACACCAAAATTATTATTACAAGGTTTGCAATAAGAACCGGTAGAAGATATGGCAAATCGAGCAAATCAAAAAATTTCTTTTTTTTTATGTAATGGTAGGGTATTGTCACCCAAACAAAAAAAACGGTAATAAATAAAAAGACAGCCGCAGGCTGAGTCTTTACTGCTTCCAAAATCCTTCCGTGCATAAGAAGAGAAAAAGAGGTTGTCATCCCGCAGGATGGACAGGGTTTGTGAAATATTGTATAAAACCCACAGGGAGGAAGCCCAAAACTTTTGTGAGTTCCAAGACCCGATGGATCAGGGGTTACCAGATGAGAAAGTAAAAGTATAACCGGAAAGGATAGTAAAAGCGTAATATAGCCAAAGTGGTCAACATAAGTTAATTTAGTTTGCCGTTTTTCTTCCATAGAATGATTTCATTCTTTTTTGGAAACCGCTTCCATTATAACTTTTATGGATGCGGGATCAGGAAGAAGGAAGAAGTGACCATAAAAAGAATTATCCCTCGACTTGAAAAAAGTCTCTATAACAAGTGCTTCGTTGCTTACTTCTGCAATTTCAATCAGAAGAAGATCGACTATAGCCTGAGCCATATCTATTGAAAAAGACGGAATGGATGGGATGAATATTTTTTTCACGATTCCACCCATTGCATTTAGATAGGTTGATGTCAGAATATTTGCTATTTCCTTTAATGCACTTATCTCCATTTCACCAAAAACTGAAGACTGCCCTGGAAAGAGAATATCAATTAGTTGTTCTGCTGACTTCCTCGACATAGCGATGAGCATATTCCCCCTTGCGTCTCCATAGACTCTAAGAAAAAGTCCAACAACCTCTTCCTCTGGTCCTCCGAGTCTTTCAACAACCTCACCGAAAGGAAGAAGTGTTACTTTAGGGACTTCGAGCATAATGATTTTTCTTGTCATCTGGTGAAGAGCAGTTACTGCATTCCCCGCCCCTATATTGCTTATCTCTCTAAGGGAATCAAGGTCTCTCTCGGTTAATTTGAAAAACATTCAAAGCCTCCGTTTCGTTTCTTACAAAAGAAGTTCCGTCAAATATGTAGCAAATTTCTCCAAAAGAGAGAAGCGCTCCACCAATAAGGTGAGGAATTCTTTCAAGTGGCTTGCCCAAAGGTAGTATAACCACTTTTTCTGTTTGCAGAACTTTTTTTACAAGAAGAACTTTCTCTTCATGGGAAATATGAATGGAAATTCCAATTCCCTCCTTGTCTACGGGCTGCATTTTAAAATTCAAAATATCTATAAATTTGCTTTTAACTCTGAGTTTTCTCGTTCCTTCAACCCACTCAACTGGAAATTCAGAGAGGGGATAAAGCGCTTTTACCTGCGATGCTGGAAGAGCAAAGAAAAAACCATCATCCCAGGAAAAAACAACCACCTCAGTCAATGTTACTGCACTGGGAAAAATCAAATGGAAAGTCGTACCCCTTCCCATTTCGCTTTCCATCTCGAGAGTTCCTCCTAAAGATTCGACTGAGGATCTTACAACATCAAGACCAACGCCCCTGCCTGATATCTGCGTCACATCTTTCTTTGTTGAAAATGATGGAATGGTTATAAGGTCAAGAATGTCACTTTCTTTTAAAGAATCCGCCCTTTCAAATGGTATGAGCCCCCTTTTTATGGCGCTTTCCTTTATTGCCTTAAAATCAAGACCTCTTCCATCGTCGCTGAAAGATATTGTAAGTTTTTCACCATCCCTTTTTATTGCCATACTGATAGTCCCTTCAGACGGCTTCCCTGATTTTACCCTTTGATCGTTTTCTTCAATACCGTGGTCTGCGCTGTTTCTCAAAAGATGCATAAGAGGATCAAGAAGTTTTTCAAGGAGAACTTTGTCAATCTTTTCCGCTCCACCTTCAACAATAAATTTAAACCTTTTAGAAGTTTTTGCTGATAGTTCCCTTGCTCCTCTTTCAAGCCTTTCTATTAAACTGTCAAAAGAGACAAGCCTTGTCTCAAGAATTTCATTATAAAGTTGATAGAGTCCACTTCTGTGGCTTTCAAACCAGAATTTCTGTTTCTTTAACATTTCAGCAGGAAGATTCTTTTCAAGGATGTTTAAGTGGTATATCAGATGTGAAATCCTGTAAAGAAAATTGTCGAGCGATTTTGAGGGAATTTTTAATGAAGATATTAAAGTAGAAGATGCCGATTCATCTGACTCTTCTGATGAACTTAATTCAACATCCACGACTTCCGGTAGCGTGGCTACAACTTTTGCTATCTCTTTTATTTCTTTTGCATCTCTTAAATAAAATTCTGCGGATTTTAATGCCTTTTTCTGAATTTCCTCTATAGAAGGAACTATATCTACATCCCCGCACATTGACTTTATCTTCTGATAAACCACAAGCAGTCTGGCTGCAGGAAGATTGGATGATGGATCTATCTTGACTTTTATCTTAAAACCATTTTTGGTTTTTGCCGATTCTTCCTTTATTAAAGGCTTTGTCTCTGTAGGTTTTGGTAAACTACCTTTCTCAATCTTTTTCTTAAACCATTCATCCACTTCTAAATTAAGACCTGCGTCGTTTCCAGATTTTTCAACTTTTTCAAAAAGCATCTCCAGAAGATCCGTGGCTCTTAAAGCCCGCTGTAATTCTTCTTCTGAAGGGATTTTTCCATTTCTCCATTCTGCAAGAATATTTTCAAGGGCATGAGAAAGTTTCTCTGTGGTTTCAAAACCCATTGAAGCAGCCATTCCTTTTAAAGAATGCGCGCTTCTAAAAAGTCCTGAAATCGATTCACTCTTGAACCCATCTTTAAACTGAAGTTCCTTTGTGAGAACAGAAAGGTGTTCTCTTCCTTCAGAAAGATACATTTCAAGATATTTTTTTATATTCATCTGGACAGTCTTCAGTTGGATGAAACGACAGCGTCAATGACCTTCAAAACTTTTTCTGCTGAGAAGGGCTTGACTATAAAATCTTTTGCTCCTGCCGCAATAGATTCAATGACAAGGGCTTCCTGCCCCAGCGCAGAGCACATAACAATTCTTGCCTTTGAATCAATTTTAATTATCTCTTTTGTCGCTTCTATGCCATCCATCTGGGGCATCACGATATCCATTGTTACAAGATCCGGATTGAGACTTTGATATTTTGCTATTGCCTCTTCACCATTTGACGCTTCACCAATAACTTCGTATTTTCCTGAATTGATAAGAATGTCGCGTATCATTGCCCTCATAAACATTGCGTCGTCAACAATAAGCACCTTGTAAGCCATTTCACCTCCAATTAACTCCGTATCTTAAAGTTCCTATTACATCTTCTTCTATTGCGAGAGAAAATTTCTCAATGTCCAGAACAGAGACAGATCTTTCATTATAAAAATATATCCCTTTAAAAACACCTTTTGTGCCTTTTTCGTCAAGTTTCAATTCATTGTATTCAATTATGTCTTCTATTTTATTAGCCTCAATAAGCAAATTTGTGCAGGGTAAAAGTCTTATATAGATATGAGAATCTTCATTCACATTTTCATTTAAAATACTTTTCAAAGAAACGATAGTCAAAACTGCTCCTCTCCAGAATGCTGTTCCCCTTATTGATGGAATTACAAAAGGAGCGGGATGTATTTTTACAAGTTCAACTATCTCTTTTACATCCTTTGAAGAAATTCCTATTAGTTTGTCACAGGTCCTAACAATTACCAGTTTTGCCATTTTCAGACTTTGAATTTCTCTATAGCGTTCTTAAGTTTCTCTGCTTCAGTTAGAAGAGATTTCGCCTCTTTATTTATTTCTTCCATACTTGCTGTAATTTCTTCTGTGGCCGCAGAAACCTCCTCGCTGCCTGCAGCATTTTCCGTCGCTATTTCCTGGATCTCCTCCATCGCCGTAAGAAGTTGAGAAGCAATAGTAGCAAGAGAATCTGCTTCCTTTGAAATAAGTTTAACAGCATTCTTTGTTGCAGAGGTTGTCTCAGTAATTCTATCAAACGCCGCAACAACCGTTTCGACCCTTTCCTGGCCGTTTTTTGCTGCCAGTATTGTGTTCTGCATAAATTTTGAAACCTCTTCCGTTTTTTGAGAAATCTGCATTGAAAGCTTGGAGATCTGTTCAGCAAGGTCTCTGGTGTTTTCAGAAAGCCTTCTTACTTCTTCTGCAACGACAGCAAATCCTCTTCCAGCCTCTCCAGCTCTTGCTGCTTCTATGGTAGCATTAAGGGCTAAAATGTGAGTCTGGTGGCTAACCATAGCAATGCCCTCCACAAGAGTTCCAATTTCCATAGAATGCACTTTGAATGTCTCAACCTGTTCCGCTGTCCCCTCAACATTCTTTAAAATGTCCCCCATTGCCTTATGGGCATCGTATGCTGAGCGGGAACCATCTTTTGCATTTGCTTCAGCTTCCTGAGCAGCCGTTTCCGTTTCCCTGGATTTTTCTGCTATCGTCGCTGCAGAAGTGGAAAGGTTGTGGCTTAATGAAAGTGACTTTTCAACATTCTGAGCCTGAACCTCCGCTCCCCTCGCAGTATTCTGAACATTTGCAGCCACTTCTGAAGCAGCCCCAAGGACTTCTGATGTTGAACTGGCAAAACTTTGCGTCGAGGTGGCAAGGATTTCTGCACTATCTTTAACCTGTCCCACAATTTCGCGAAGGCTTTTTATCAATTCTCTGAGTGAATCAGCAAGGTTTCCAACCTCATCTTTTCCTGAGACTTTGACTTCTTTTGTGAGGTCACCCTTTGCAACACCTTCCTGAGTCTCCGCAAGACTTATCAAATTCCTTGTAAGAATCTGAGAAACTATGAGAGCAAAAAGGGCTGAAACAAGCATCCCCACAAAAACTCTCAAAAGGTTTGTCCATAAAAGAGAAAAATTGGTTAGAACATCCATAAGAATTCCAATGACAATAGGAATAAATACTGCAAGAATAAAAGCCATTGCCAGTTTTGATCTCATTTTCATTTTCTTTCTCCTTTAAAAAGGAAAATTTTGAGGCTCTGGTTTACGGTTTTCCACAGGGTACTTTCAAGTTCAACTCTTTCAACTTTTCCAAGTACTAAAAGACCTCCCTTCTTCAGGGAGCGCTCAACATTTTGAATACATTTCTTTAATGCCTCTTCCTTAAGATAAATGAAAAAATTTCTCATAAAGACTATGTCTAAAGAATGTATCGGAAGGCTTTCTATCAAATCAGCCTGAACGGGAAAAACTCTCTCCAAAATCTCCTCCTTCAAAGAGAAAAGATTCCCTTCTTCATTAAAATATCTCTTAATTTGATTTTTGTAAAGAGGCAGGAGATTTTTTGCAGTAAATTTTTTGCTCTTAATTGCTTTTAAAGCAGTTATATTTCCATCAATTGCAAAAATCTCGTATTCTTTTCCTATTTCCTCCATAATAATAGCAAGACTGAAAGCTTCCTCCCCTGTCGAACAGGGAGCACTTGCAATTTTTATTCTCTCTATGCCTTGAAAATTTGAGACTGCAAAATTCTTTACAGCTTCAAAAACTTCTGTGTTTCTGAAAAATTCTGTAGTAGGGACAAAGATTTTGCTCTTGGCTTTTTCCCTTTCTTTCCTGTTTTTTGTCAAGAAATCTATGTAAGAGTCGAGGGTTGTAAAGCCCAGAGCAAAAGCACGGGGCAGAAACCTTCTTTTCAAAAAAGTATTCTTGTAATTGTCAAGATTTATTCCTGTTTCATTTTTAAGGATTTTTCTTAATCTTTCAATGTTTTCTTTTATTAATTCTTCACTTTCATTCATCAAAATATTTTATCTCAATTCCTGAAAAATTATTATTTCTCGTAACAGATATAATACAGGGTTTAGAAAATTTTGAAAACTGATCTGGTGCCTTCATTCCTTTCAAAGCCTCTAATATATCTATTTCTTCAAATTTATTTCTCTTAAGGCACGCTCTTAAAGTTCTTTTAATATTTGGCGGCTCTATGGGAAAATCTGTTCCGAATAGATAAGTTTTTTTTCCTTTTATTAAACTTTTTAAGAGATAAGAATACTCAAGCCTTTCTTTACCAAGCCTTTTAATCGCCCATTTTCTATCTGAAAGAAAATGGCTTGGTTGAAGAGACAAAATCAAATCAAGTTTTCTAAGTCTTTTTAGAAGGGGTGGTGGGGTTACCTGAAGATGCTCCAATCTTATTTTTATATTTAGAGGAGAACAAACTTCATAACCTTCAATAAAATTCTCAAGAGCCCGATCTCCAATTATGTGAAAGGCAATGTTGATATTTTTTTTGTTACACTCTTCTATCAGGTCAGCAATCTCCTTTTTGTCGAGAAGAAGAACACCATAATTCTCTCTGTCATCGCTATAAGAACTTTTCAGTGAAGCCCCTCTTGAACCGAGTGCTCCGTCAATAAAGACTTTTATCCCTTCTTCAATGTACATTTTTCCTTTAAATAAATTTGCTGGAATATTTTTATCTTTTGACCATTTAAGAAACGCAACTACAGGAAGTATAAGTTTTTTATTGCATTCCATCTGCCAATACACCTGAGACTCCGCCTCAGTGACCATCATATCAGTGGCACCTGTGAGAAAATTTTTTTTAAGTATCACCTGAGCTTTCTTGATCCTTTTTTCTATTAAATGAGGAGGCGAATCTGAAAAATAGCTCATTATTCTCTCAAAGGTTCCATCAACAACTCCCCCCGTGTATCTTTCATTTGCTTTTTCGAAAAAGCCGCCTTTTATTTCTTCGTTTAAATTCAAAGAAACTTTTTTAAGCGTAAGAGAGTTTATCACAGCAGAATGTGCATCAACCCTTTCAATAAGAAGTGGATTATTGGGCGTTACCCTGTCAATAATTTCGATATTGCTGTTTCTATTCCCCCAGAGTGACATATTTAAGTTATAGCCAAAAATCCATTCCCCATCCCCCTTTCTCGCAGCCTCTTTTTTAAGCAGCAGATATAGTTTTTCTGGAGAACTCACTTTTAAACAATTTATTTTTTCAGATTGACCACCAAGCATAGTAATATGGCCGTGGTGGTCCCATAACGAAGAAACTTTAAAACTTCTTTCTATAAGGCTTTTACTTTTTACCCGCAATATCAAGAGCCTGTGCTAAGTCACTAAGGATATCATCCACATTTTCAAGACCGACGCTTATTCTTATTCCCCCGGGGTCAATTCCTGCTTTAATCTGAGCATCAAGAGGAAGAGGAGCATGAGTCATTGAAGAAGGATGTTCAATCAGAGTCCTGACATTTCCAAGAGAAACGGCAAGAGTCAGAGAAAGGGCATTTTTAGCAATATGGTTCATAACCTTTCTGCCAATCTTTTGAGCCTCTTCTGGATTTCCTTTGATTACAAAATAGAGCATTATTCCAGGAGCAAAATTGCCATCGGGGTCAACCATCTGTCTCTTTGCAATCAAATATTGTGGATGACTTTTTAATCCTGGATAAATAACCTTTTTTACAAAAGGATGCTTCTCGAGGAATTTTGCTATTTTCAGGGCACTTTCCATCTGTTTCCTTGCCCTCAGGGAAAGGGTAGGAAGTCCATAAACAAGAATTTGCCAGCTGCTTTTTGCCGAAAGAGGAGACCCAAAATCTTTTCTAAACAGAAGAACATCATTTTCAAGTGATTTCGGGCCTATCCATACCCCTCCCATATCTGTCCCGAACCCTCCTATATTTTTTGTAAGAGAATGAACAACAATATCGGCACCATACTTAAAAGGTCTTTGACAGAATGGAGTAGCAAAGGTGTTATCAACTATAAACCAGACTTTCTGCCTGAGTTTTACAGAATTTATTGCCTCTCTCACTTTTGTTATGTCAATAATTTCAAGTGTCGGGTTTGTTGGAGTCTCACAATAAACAATTTTAACTTGTTCATCAAGACTTTTAATAAGAGCCTTTTTATCCTTTAAATCTACCCATCTTACTTCTATCCCAAATTTTGGAAGCCAGTTTGAAAATAGAGAAAAAGTGCAGCCATAAAGAGTGGGATGGGCTATTATCACATCACCTTTTTTTAAAATGCTTAAAACAGATGCAGTTATGGCTGCCATTCCGGTTGCGAAGGCGACAGCACATTCTCCCTCCTCAACAATAGCGAGATTGTCTTCAAGCATTGAACGGGAAGGTTCATCAAGCCTTTCATATATTAAAATTGGGGGCTTCTTGTGTCTGTCAAATTTGGGATTTGCAAACTCGATAAAACCTTCAGCCCCTCTTTCGACACTTTCAAGTCTGAAAGCAGCGGAGGCAGAAATCGGAGGTGTCATATGGTCCTTGTAGTCCCAGTGAACAGAATAAAAATCTCCATGTATCATTCTTGTTTCTTTGTGGTAACCATTTTTTTGATTTTTTCTACTCATCTTAATCCCTCCATAAAAGTAAATTATAACACTTTAAAAGTTGCCTTGAAAATCTTTTGTAAAAAATATCTCTTTTGAAAAAAACTGTCTAATGAGGTTCCTTCTCTTATATTAAAAATAAAAGCGTAAACCCAGTATAAAAATAATCCGTTAGATTACCTCATCAAATCAACTTTTGCACATCCCATAAATTCCAATGTGGATAAGGTCCTAACCCCCTTGACAAAAAGGAAAAAAGGAATTATATTAGTTTCTGGCATATGCCAATAATGGAGGAAGTTTATATGGCAAGGCCCTGTAAATTCAGATTTGTTGAACATTCTCCATATTTCAGGACTTATAAACCGGTGGGAGTTTCCTACTCTTCACTTGAAGAAATTTATCTTACTTTTGATGAAATGGAAGCTTTAAGACTTGCAGACTTTGAAGAACTTTATCAGGAGGAAGCAGCAACGAAAATGAACATTTCAAGACAAACTTTTGGAAATATTATTGCATCTGCACGAAAAAAGGTTGCAGATTTTCTACTCAATGGAAAAGCATTGAGAATTGAAGGAGGAAGAATTATGGCTGAAGAAAGAATTTTTGTCTGCTCTGATTGCGGTTATGAATGGAAAATACCCTTTGGGGAAAAGCAACCTGAAGAATGCCCTAAATGCGGCAGTGCAAGTATTGAGAGAGTTGCTGTCCAGCCTCCTCAAGAATTTGGAAGGATGGGGATGGGACAGGGAAGAGGAATGGGTCAAGGAATTGGTTATGGAAGAGGAATGGGAAGATGTATAAGAAGAGGCGGGGGCGGAATGGGAAGAAGAAGAGGAAGATGATTTTTGTGAAAGGAGGTAAATAAAATGCCTTTTGGAGACAGAAGAGGACCTTATGGAGAAGGACCAAGAACAGGGAGAGGATTTGGTTATTGTTCGGGATACGATTCACCGGGTTATACTAAAAATTTCCCGGGGATGAGAGCTGGAAGAGGAGCTTTCGGTTATTTTAGGTTTCAAAGATGCTGGGGATTTTCTGGCAGAGGCAGAGGATGGAGAAATATGTTTTATGCAACAGGACTTCCCGGCTGGGCACGCTATTCAATCCCTCTGGAGTTCGAACTGACTTCTAAAAACGAAAAGGAGTTTCTGGAAAATCAGCTTTCTGTCCTTGAAAATCAAATTGAATCATTAAAGAAAAGACTTTCCGAAATTGAAGAAGAGAAAGAACAAAAATAAGTTTGTTTTTGACTTCTCATTTTAGTTTGTGTAAAATGGGTACTGAAAGGAGAAAATATGGGTACCAAAGGAATAGAAATTGTCGATATGGATGTTAAAAAGTTAATCAATCTTTTGAACAAGGCTTATGCCGATGAATGGCTTGCTTATTATCAATACTGGATAGGAGCTAAAATCGTTAAAGGACCTATGAAAGAGGCAGTTATAGCAGAACTTAATCAGCACGCCACTGATGAGCTTCGTCACGCCGTGATGCTTGCCACAAGAATAATCCAACTTGGCGGAACACCGATAACAAAGCCAGAAGACTGGTATAAATTTACCAACTGTGGATACGATGCACCGGATAATCCTTTTGTAAAGGAGATACTTAAGCAAAACATTAAAGGAGAACAGTGCGCCATAACAACATATAAAAGTCTTATAAATCAAACCGAGGGAAAAGACCCCGTAACATACAATATAGTTTTGCAGATTCTCCAGGACGAGGTTGAGCACGAAGAGGATCTTCAGGCAGAAATGGAAGATCTTGAAATTATGTTAAAACATTCGCGCAAATAGATTCGTAATTCAGCAAAATATTTTGCCGGGAGGAAAAATGAAAATAGCAATACCCCTGCTGGGGAAGGACATGAGTTCGCCTGTAAATGATAGATTTGGCAGAGCAGAAATTTTTGTCATATTTGACACTTCAACCACATCTTTTGAGATTATTGATAATAGTGATAATAAATCTCTGCAACAGGGGGCTGGAACCCAAACCGCCGAATTCATTATCAAAAAAAATGTAAATGTTTTGCTTGCAAACAATGTTGGGCCCAAGGCTCTTAAAGTTCTGGAATTGGCGAATGTAAAAGTATTTAGAGTACCTGAAGGGACTACTGCTGAACAGGCTTTGAATCTCTACAATGAAGGCAAACTCTTACTAAGTTAATATAAAACAAAAAAAGCCTTCTGAATATAAGAAAAGCAAAGCGCTTTAAACACTGTAGAGTTTTAAGTATAAGAGTCTGACAGAATAAAAAGAAAAAGAGGCAGTGAAAGAAGTTTAATTGGCTTTTAGTCGGGATTGTTCTATAAAGGCTATTATGAAAATGGGCTCTGTAAAGCTTCCTCAAAAAGAAAACAAGGGAAAAAAGAATAAAAGCAATTTTGTTGTTGCCTTTGCTTCTGGAAAAGGAGGAACCGGAAAGACTTCCGTTGTTTTAAATACAGCAAGAGTGCTTTCCAAACAAATTTTTGTCTTCGATTGCGATGTTGAAGAACCCAATTGTCATATCTTTTTGGGAAACTATTTAACAGAAAAAAAAGAGGTCACAATTTTTAATCCGATAATAAATAAAGAACAATGCACTGGATGCGGTGAATGTGCAAGATTCTGCGAGGAAAAGGCTCTTGTATGCTGGGGGTCAACACCAATTCTCTTTCCTGAAATGTGCTCGGGGTGCAAAGGTTGCAAACTGGTTTGTCCTACAAATGCAATAATTGAAGGTGAGAGGGAGATTGGCAAAATAGAGGTAAGACAAGCTGGAAATATTCATCTTTTTTCAGGAATAATGAATGTTGGAGAAGAATCCCCTGTTCCAATAATAAAAAAACTTAAAGATATGATTCCAGAAAGAAATATCTCTTTTATCGATGCACCTCCGGGAAGTTCCTGCCCTGTAGTGGCTTCTGTCTTAAATAGCAATTATTTAGTTCTGGTGGCTGAAGAAACTCCTTTTGGCTTGAGCGATCTTCAACTTGTTATTGAACTTGCAAAAAAAATGGAAATTCCTGTCGGGGTTGTCAACAATAGAAAAGGATTGGGCAAGGAAAATATTTCTGATTTCCTAAAGAGATTTGACATCCCCCTTCTACTGGAAATTCCTTATGATAAAGAAATTTTCAACGCCTATTCAAAGGGGAAGTTAATAGTTGATGAAAGTAAAAAATATAGAGAACTATTTGAAAACTTCGCCAGGCTGCTGCTTGATGAAGTGGAAAAGAAAGCAGGTAAAAATGACCAAAAGTGAAAGAAAATATAAATATATTTATGGGCCGGTTTTCTCGAGAAGGCTTGGAAAATCACTCGGGATAGATTTAATTCCTTTTAAGGTATGCAGTTACGATTGCATTTATTGCCAGCTCGGCAGGACCAAAACAAAAACGGCTTTAAGAAAAGAATATGTTCCCAGCGAAGAAGTGCTTAAAGAGATAGAACAAAAACTTAATGAAACTTCAGATTTTGATTTTATAACTTTTGCAGGAAGCGGAGAACCAACGCTTCATTCGAATTTAGGTAATTTGATTGAGCAGATAAAAAAACTTACTAAAAAAAAGGTAGCAGTTTTAACTAACGGTTCACTTTTTTATTTGAAAGAAGTTCAAGAGGCATTATTAAATGCTGATCTGGTTATTCCTTCTCTCGACGCTGGTAGTAAAGATACTTTTTTAAAGGTAAATCGCCCCATAAGTTCAATCACTTTTGAAGAAATGATTGAAGGATTGATATCTTTTTCAGAGATTTTCAAAGGTGATTTATGGCTTGAAATTATGCTTGTAAAAGGTTTTAATGACACTTTTGAAGAAATAAAATTGATGTCACAAATTGCAAGTAAAATTAAGCCAAAAAAAATTCAACTAAACACTGTTGTTAGACCTCCCACAGAAAAATTTGCTACCGCTCTTTCTTTCGAAGAATTGAGTAAAATTACACAATATTTTTCGATAGAAACTGAAATAATTGGAGCCAGAGATAACAGAATGAACATAGAGACACCCTTTTTAAATGAAGAACTTGCAGAACGGATATTAGCCATTTGTCGAAGAAGACCTGTAACCATTGAAGATATAAGCAAAGGGTTATCGGTTAAGCCTGCCGAAGTTGTAAAAGCTCTTACAAATTTGCTGAATAAAAAGAAGATAGAAAAAAAGTTTAATAATGGAAAAACTTTTTACAGGACGATAACGGAAAAATGAGATTAAAAGAAGTTGTAATAATTTCTGGAAAAGGAGGAACCGGTAAAACAAGTATAGCCGCATCTTTTGCAGTTTTGTCAAAAAAGTGCGTTACTGCTGATTGTGATGTTGACGCACCCAATATGCACATTTTACTTAATCCTGCAGAACTAAAGAAAAAAGTGGTTTTAAGTGAAAAAAAAGCTAAAATAATAAATGAAAAATGCACTTTGTGCAGTGTTTGTCAGGATCTCTGCACTTTTGGTGCCATAGAAAGGAGAACTCTTAAAGAGACTGTTCAACTACATATCAACCCTTTATTGTGTGAGGGATGTGGAGTATGTCAAAGGTTTTGTCCATCATCATCAATAGAATTTAAGGAAACAGAATCGGCACAACTGATTGTCTCTGAAACAAGAAATGGTCCTATGGTAAGTGCAAAAATGTTCACAGGTTCCAAAAATTCGGGAAAACTAGTGAGTTTAATAAAAGAAAAAGCAAGGAGTATAGCAAAGGAAAAAAATCTTGATTTTATTTTAATCGATGGACCACCTGGTTTAAGTTGTCCAGTAATATCCTCTTTGAGCGGTTCTTCTAACGCAATTGTTGTAACAGAACCAACTTTTTCAGCAGTAAGCGATTTGAAAAGAATTGTAGAACTTCTTTATAAATTCAAGATTCAAACAGCTGTAATAGCAAATAAGTTTGACCTTAACATAGAGATTTTCAGAGAGATAAAAAATATTTGCAAAGATTCAAAAATTTTTTTCCTTGGTGGAGTCTCTTTTGATATGAGTATTCCTGAACTTCAATCTAAAAAATTGACTCCTGTTGAATCAAACAGTAAAAGTTCGATAGAAATCAGGTCTATATTTGAAAAATTTTCACAGACCTTTTTGAAGGAGGATTGAATGACTAAAATAGCACTTCCAGCCGTAGGAAACCAATTTTCAACCCATTTTGGCGGAGCAGAAAAATTTATCGTTTTTGAAGTGGATGAAGGAAAGCAGAAGATTATCTCATCAAAAGAAGAATTCCCGCCTCTACATGCAACAGGAACATATCCAGAGTTTTTGAAAAGTTTGAATGTTGACATAGTCTTAGCAAGTGGCATGGGACCTAAGGCTATCTCTATGCTTGAAAGTTCTCAAATTAAAGTTGTTCTGGGTATCCAAAATTTAACAGACCCTACCAGAATTGTAATGGATTTTCTTGAGGGGAAAATTGAGGCAACAGGAGAGTCGTGTCATGACCACTCCTATCACGACTGCCATAAATGAACAACAAAAATCTTTCAATGAAAAAAAGATATGCTCTCTTCGTAAAAAGGACACAATACTATTTAAGTCAGGGCTACGATAGATTTAAAGCAGCAGAATTCGTAGCCAATTTTGCAGAAGATTTAAGATCGCCTGCTCTTGATGTGGGTGCTGGAAAAGGAATCTTTTCAATAGCACTCGCAAAAAGGGGACTATCTGTAATAGGAATTGACATAAATGAATATGATCTTGAGTTTGCAAATTATCTCACTCAAAAAGAAAAACTAAAAAAGAAAATCAAATTTTATTTACTTGATGCAAAACTTCTGCCTTTTGAAAGCAAATCTTTTAAAACTGTTGCAATGATGGATGTCCTTCACCACATAGAAAAAGAAGATGGCCAAAAGATTCTAAATGAAATGGTAAGGGTCTTATCAGATAACGGTAAGTTGATTATTGCTGAATTTGATGAAGAGGGCTTTGAAATAGTTGCAAAAGCCCATGAAAGGGAAGGAACAATCCACCACAGAGGCTACTGGACGCTTGAAAAAGCATCAAACTTTCTCAAACAGAATGGAATGGAGTTACTTTCACAATTCAATAGCCATTTCAACTATGTTCACATATTTCAAAGAAATGCAAAAGTTCAGAAACACATAAGACTTTTCTGAGTGTGAAAAAAGAGCGAAAAA
>DYJZ01000050.1 GCA_020722885.1 Thermoanaerobaculum aquaticum | reverse complement strand
TGGCAACACCTCCATCTTAATGGTATAGTGTTGCACTTGGAGTTTGAGCCTAAGCACATTAAAGCCATTAATAATCATTGGTTTAAAATTACCCCATGTCGGATAAGGTTTCAATTGGTTAATTACAAAAAGGTCTTGAGCAACTTGAATTAAAGCAGTTTTATCACTTTTATAAAATTGAATCCGAGGTGGATTAGGTTCAACTTTTTGTTCAACGCCTTCTTCTGTAGGGCGAAATTGCATACTTATCCCGATTTGCTGGTGTTTATCTGGAAAGTTTTCTTTTACCCTCTCGTATATTAAACCAGGCACGGTTAAATCCCATGATGGCTCAGATATAAATTGAAACTCGCACAATGCTTCTACTAAAGGTGGATCTTTATATTTTTTCCCCATCATTTTCCTCCTACTTTTAATTTTTTTATTCGTATTATCCCAAAACACATCTCCACCATATCTATCCAGAATAGATTCTAACATAAAAGGAAGTCAGGGGGAAAAATAAAAAAAATGAACAATTTTTGGATAAAATAGGTTTTTCAAAAAGGCAACTTAAAATACCGAAAAGAGGCTCAATTATTGCTGGATAAGTTAGGTGCACTCCCTAAGGGGAAACCAGAATATAAATGACCATACAGTGAACCTCGTTTTCAAGTCTCCTTGAGGATGCCGTTTTTTCTTTCAAATTATCCTGAAGAGCGGTAGCGCATTATAAAAAAAATCAAATGGCAATTTTCGTAAATTTAACACCGAAGTTTCTTAATTCCTGAATCAATCTAATTGATGGCTCAATATCACCTTCTATTTTTCCCTTCCCTTTAAGTTCATAAGAATGCACCGGAGCGTAAAGTTCAACTTTAGATTCTTCTTCTCTTAATATTTCCTCCAATTTTTTTTCAAAACTGATTTTAACTTCTTTAGCCTCGCTTATTATTCTTTTTACTTCTTTTCCGATTTGCACATTGTATATTTCTATGTTGAATTCCGCTCTGATTTTTGAATGCCTTCTTTCAGATTTTAAATCGCACAAAAACCCCTCTTTCTTCATAGCGGATATTGACTCCTTTAAAAGTCCTTCTTTATCTTCTGGAATTAAAATATGGATAATCTCTTCAGCAGGATGAAGAATCTGATCTATCTTCTCTTTTAAACTTTCCTGAACAATTTCTTCGCTTTCCATATTTAAAATCAAAGAATTGTCTCCTTTTCCTCTAAAAAATCCTCTTATAAACCCTTCTGAAATACCTTTCTGGACAACCATTATTGCCTCAATATATCTCATTAACTTCCCTCCTACAAAAATATGTATCCCACAAGAAAGAAAAGTGGAATTAAGATTGGAATTGACCATTTGAACATATATCCAAGGAAGGTAGGCATCTTTACTCCAGCCTCTTCGGCAATTGACTTAACCATAAAGTTGGGAGCATTGCCTATGTATGTGTTTGCTCCCATAAAGACCGCGCCTATAGAAATGGCTTCAAGAAAAAGTTCATTATCCTGAATTAAAAGCTTTATAGCCTCCTTTTCCGGAACATCAGGAGAAAAATGGCCCAGCACCGTATTCAAAAATGTAAGATATGTTGGAGCATTATCGAGGAATGATGATAAAAATCCCACCACCCAGAAAAATTGGTAGGGTTCGTTGAGCCCTCCAACAAGAAATGCAAGTTGTCCTTTTTCTCCTGCCTTCAAAATTGCCAGCGGAGCAATCATCGTTGCAAATATTGCACCAAAGAGTATTGCTACCTCTTTCATTGGCTCCCAGCTGAAGCCGTTTTCTTCTCTAAAAATTTTTGGGGTCATTTTGAGGGAAATTATTCCTATTAGTATGGTTGCAATTTCCCTTATTAAATCCTGATATTCAATA
Organism: Thermoanaerobaculum aquaticum; assembly: GCA_020722885.1. Classification (GTDB taxonomy): domain Bacteria; phylum Acidobacteriota; class UBA4820; order UBA4820; family UBA4820; genus UBA4820. The sequence continues at coordinate 13,917 of DYJZ01000050.1, read as the reverse complement.
TGGACAGAAAACAAAGAAATGTGTCCCATATGAACTGTTCCAGAAAAAAGAACGCTTCCAATTATTCCCAAAAGAAAAAGGAAATTGGAGGCTCCAAGAATCTTAAAAGGTTCCCTCTTCTTTTTTGACCTCACTTTTAAAACCGCATAGAGATTCTCTTTTCTAATGTAGTATGAATCAAGGAGAAGATACAAAATAAAAAGAGTTATTGTTGCAAAAAGCAAAGGATAAATCAATTTGCATGTCCAGAAAAATGGGACACCGTGAAGAAATCCAAGAAAGAGTGGAGGGTCTCCGAGCGGGGTAAGGGAACCGCCCATGTTAGCCACAAGAAAAATAAAAAAGATAATTGTATGGCTTTTATATTTTCTTTTTTCATTCGCCCTTAGAAGAGGCCTTATCAACAGCATTGCCGCCCCTGTTGTTCCCATAAAGGAAGCCAAAAATGTCCCTATTGCGATTATGATTGAATTAAATAATGGAGTTCCGACAATGCTTCCTCTGAAAATTATTCCGCCGGATACGGTGAAAAGTCCCCAGATAAGTATGATAAATGGTACATAATCAAGTATTATAATGTGAAGAATTTCATCAAATGCTGTTCCCTTATAAACAAAAAGAAATGGGACTATGTAAACCATCCCCCAGAAGAGCGCTACAATTGGATACCTCTTATGCCAGAAATGGGGAAAGAAAAGAGGAAAAAAGGAAATTGAAAGCAAAATTCCGACAAAAGGAAGGATCGAATAAAGCGGTAAAATCTCGCCAAGTTTATTCCCTTCACCACAAAAAGATGAAAAAGAAATCAACAACAGAAAAAGAAAGAAATAAAATGTCTTTTTGGCTTTCAAAGAAGTTTTTTCCTTACTCTGTCCTGCATTCTTTCAGAGGCAAAAAAGTCAAGAAAGAGTTTGTAATTTCCCTCGCTGTCTTTTTTCCAGATATGTATAAAGTTCCCTTGAGCAGATATCTGAGGACCTCCAGTTTTTGCCGCTCCTATAAAGAGAACAAGGTCCTTGCTTTTTGAACTTATGCTCTTTTTTACCTTTCCTTCAATGTATCCCCTTTCCGTAACTGATTTTATAAATATTGTCTTCTTGCCCTTTTCCATTAAAGCATCACTTCGCATTCTAATAAGATTTTCATCACCAAATTCATTATAGATTTTAGCCCAACCGTAGTCTTTCAGTACTGAAAGCATCTCCGATTCTATTTTTGCAGCATTCCGGGCTGGCTTTCTTTCAGAACTCAGTTCAATCTTTTCCGTTGATTTTTCTTTTTTAAAAGATATACGGATAGGAAGAACAGTTTTTGAGTGAATAACAATTTTCCACTCTTTTCCTGTTTTTTCCCAGACATTCAGGTAGTTTCCCCACAACATAAATTTTCCCTCTCCTTCTTTCCACGAACCTACAGAAAGCCCCAAATCACGCGAAGAGGAAACAACCATCTGCGATGGAAAAAACTCCTCCTTCTTTCCTTCTTCAACCCCTTCAAGCCATTGTCTAAAACTAATTGAAGTGGTTTGAACAAATTGTGAATTTCTACTACCAAAAACTTCAAAGGCTTCTCTTATTCCATTGTTTTTTGCTATCTCGCAAAATTTTTCTTCAGATTCAAAAAAGTTTTCTTCGTCTTCTTCTGGTACTTTTTCTACCTTCGCTATCTTTTCAACTTTTTTATTCTCTTCCGTTTTGTTTTCTTCAGCCTTTTTTACATCTTGAGAAACTGCACTGATACCAAAAAGAAAACACAAAGAAAGAAACAATGGAACAACTATTCTAAATTTCATCTTAACCTCCAGGCGTGTTATTATACCATTTTATTTTCTTAATATGTTATAATAAATCACTTCTTTTTCGGAGGTTTTATGTGCGGTATAGCCGCCTTTTTCAAAAGAGATAATGCTGCTTTTAGTGTTGTTGAATCTCTATTTGCAGAACAGCACAGGGGACAGGACTCGGCAGGGCTTGTCTCTACTGACGGAACCAGACTTTACTCCCATTTTGGTCTCGGGCTTGTAAAAGATACATTCAAAGAGGAAATACTTCAGAATCTAAAAGGCGAAAGGGCAATAGGCCATGTGAGATATCCGACGCAGGGGAGAGTCTCTCTCAGTAACTGCCAGCCTCACATTTTCAGTTTTAACGGAGAAGACATTTTTGCAGTTGCTTCAAACGGAGACCTTACAAACCTTCCTGAACTTTCAGAAGAGATACTTCAGGAAGGGCTCAAATTAGAGGGAGAGAATGACGCAGAAGTAATTGCAAAATTTCTTGGACTTTACACCACTAAAAAGAAGTTTTCAATTGTTGATGCAATTTACCTTTTTATGGAGAAAGCAATGGGGGCATACTCGGCAGTTCTTTTGACAAAAAATGAACTTTTTGCCTTCAGAGACCCATGGGCTTTCAGACCAATGTGTTACGGAATGAAAGAAAATTTTGTTTCTATTGCAAGCGAATCTGTCGCTCTTGACATTCTGAGAATTCCATACTACGGCGAAATTGAAGCTGGAACAATTTACAGATGGAATGATTCAGGGCTTAAAATATTTGAAAGAAAGACAGTAAAACCAATTAAACATTGTATTTTTGAGCATATCTACTTTTCCCGTCCGGACAGCATAGTTTTTAACGAAAAAGTTTTTGAAGTAAGAAAAAAAATTGGGTGCTTCCTTGCTGAAAAGGATAAAGTAGTGGCAGACTGCGTAATAGCTGTTCCGGACTCCTCAAACTACATCGGACTTGGGTACGCAGAAAAAAGGGGTATCCCCTTTGTTCTCGGTCTTGTAAGAAACCACTATGTTGGAAGAACATTCATCGCCCCTGACCAGATAACGAGAGACGAGGGAGTAAGGTTTAAATTCAATCCTCTTCCTTCCTTTTTCGTGGGGAAGAAAATAATTCTTGTTGACGACTCCATCGTCAGGGGAACTACCATAAAAAAACTTATCAGAATGCTTAAAGAAAATGGCGCTACTGAAATTCATTTGAGAATCGGCTCTCCGCCTATACGCCACTCCTGCTTCTACGGGGTTGATACACCCAACAAAGAAAAACTAATCGCATCAAAAATGGAAGTTGAAGAGATTAGACAATTCATAGGTGCCGACACTTTAAACTACCTTTCAATAGAAGATTTAAGAAAATGTGTCTCCACCCCTGAAGATTACTGCTATGCATGTTTTAATGGTGATTATCCGGCAGGAGAGAAAAAACACCCCTCTCTCGTTTCTTAAAAAAGCTTTTATGACTGCGGCGAAAAATTGCCTATTATCCTTTGCAAAAAGGCAGTTTTTTTGACTCTGTAAACCAGTATGCCATTATGCCTACTTCAATTTCTCCTTCAGGAAAGTGTAGGCAAGTGCCAGCATATGAGCCGCCTGTTTGTTGTCGGCCGCTCCTCCGTGTCCTCCTTCAATGTTTTCATAGTAAAGAACATCATAACCCATATCAAGCATCTTTGCCGCCATTTTTCGAGCATGACCTGGATGGACTCTGTCGTCTCTCGTTGATGTCATAAATATTACGGGAGGATATTTTGTCCCCTTTTTAAGATTGTGATATGGAGAAAATTTCTTGATGAATTCCCATTCTTCAGGTTTATCAGGGTCTCCATATTCAGCCATCCACGACGCACCAGCAAGAAGTCTTGAGTAGCGCTTCATATCAAGAAGAGGCACCTGACAGACTATTGCCCCAAAAAGTCCGGGATACTGAGTTAGCATATTTCCCATCAAAAGCCCACCGTTTGAACCACCCTCTATTCCAAGATATTTTGGAGAGGTAACCTTTCTCTCAATCAGATGTTTTGCAACCGCAGCAAAGTCTTCATAGCAGCGATTACGGTTCTCTTTTATGGCAGATTGGTGCCATTTTGGACCATACTCTCCACCTCCTCTAATGTTTGCAACGACATAAACTCCACCTTTACTGAGCCAGCCATATCCCACCGCCCCACTATAATAAGGAAGCAATGAAATTTCAAATCCTCCATAACCAGTTAGAAGTGTCGGGTTTTTACCATTCAACTTCATACCTTTTGGAGAGACCTGAAAATAGGGAATTCTTGTTCCATCGTCAGAAACAGCAAAATGCTGTGTTACCTCAAAATTTGATGAGTCAAAAAATGAGGGCATCTGCTTGAGTTTATCAAGTTCTTTTCCCCTTCTACCGTAGTAAAGAGAAGTTGGAGTAAGAAAATCTGTTACAGTAAGAAAATAGTCATCCGATTCCTGCCTGTCAACTGCTGAAACGGAAAGTGTGGAGTAGCCAAAGCCTCCCCTAAAAGGCTCTTTGCTCCATTTGCCATTTTTATAAGTAAGAATCCACAAACGATTCTTTACATCTTCAAGAGTTGTCAAAAAAAGGCGGTTTAAAGTCCACTCGTAAGATGATAAAAATGTTGTCGCTGTCGGTTCAAAAAGTATATCAAAATCTCTTTTTCCAGACATAAAATCATCAAATTTAATTGCAATCAATGAACCTTCAGGATATTTTTTCCCTCCTATCTCCCACTGGCTTCTTAGCTGAACAAGTAACCATTCCCTGTGAATAGAAGGTTCTGCATCGTTTGGAACATCTATTTTTACAAGTTTGCCTTCTTTATCCTTATAAAAAAGTTCACCTTCATAAAAAGAGATTCTACGATAGACAAAGTGTTTTTCAAATCCTTTTGTGTCGTCATAGTATGCCCAGACAGACATATCGCTCTCTTTTCCTTCGTAAACTATTTCTGCTTTTTCAAGTGGAGTTCCTCTTTTCCATTTTTTTACAATTCTCGGATAACCAGAAGAGGTTAAAGTATGAGGCCCAAAATCTGTCGCAACATAAACAGTGTTTTCATCAATCCACGCCATTTCACTTTTTGCTTCGGGAATTTGAAAACCGTCTTTTACAAACTCCCTTTTTTCTACATCAAATTCTCTGACAACATCAGCATCCGAACCACCTTTTGAAAGGCTTATCAAAGCCCTTTTATAATCAGGGCGAAGGAACTGCACTCCATGCCAGACCCAGTTTACACCTTCTTTTTTCCCCAGTTCGTCTATATCAAGAATTACTTCCCACTTCGGTTCTTTTTTCCTGTATTCATCGAGAGTCGTTCTTCTCCATATTCCCCTCGGATTTTTCTCATCTTTCCAGAAATTGTAGTAATACTCTCCCCTTTTTGAGATGTAAGGTATTCTTTCCTTTGAGTCGAATATTTTTAAAAGTCCATTTTCAAGTTCCTTAAAATCTGGCTTCGATTCAAGCGCCTCAAAAGTTACGGCGTTACGTTCCTTTACCCAGTTAATTGCTTTTTCCCCAAGAATATCTTCAAGCCAGATGTATTTGTCTTCAGTTTCGCTGTTTACCATTTTTTGGTCGTCACCACATTTAATATCCTTTACCCAAAAAATCATTAAAAGAGTAAAAATAACTGCTAAAGCAAATTTATTCATAAATTCCTCCCTAAAAAATTTTAAAATTTCTCTCCTATTCTTTCAAAAGAGACCTTCAAACATTTTTCTTTTAATTCACAAGCCTTCTGATAAATTTCTGTACACTTATTTCTCATTTCATTTTTATAGGTTTCATCTGAAATTCCTGAAAGGTTTATTATTACATTAAAAAGAGCCCCAGTAACGCAGGTAAAAGCCATCAGCGCACCAACAGCACCGTCGCTTTGAGAATTTTTGTTTCCTTTTTCGCAAACAGGCAAAAGAACTTCAAGCGCCTGAAGCCCAAGTTTTGCAGTATTTACTGGAACTTCTATGGCTTTTTTAAGTCCTTCTTCCATTTTTTCCTTTCTTACTCTTTTTTCCTCTTCCGTATTTTTTGGTAACCTCATTGCGTCCATATACTGTGAAAATGCTCTCGTATCCTCGTCGATCTGAATAATCAATTCATCTTTTATTTTCTGAGCCTTAACCGCTGCCTCGATCATCTCTTTTGAGCAATTTTCGTAGCTGCTTTTTGAAGAGGTGAGGTTTGCAACCATTGAACAAAGTGCGGCACCGAGAGACCCGGCAAAAGCAGATACAGAACCTCCACCAGGAGCAGGAGTATCCCTTGAAACTTCATCATTAAAATCTTTCACTGACATAGAAACCAGGTCTTTTTCTGAAGGTTTTCTAAATCCTATAACTTTTTGCTCAATATCAAAAGGGGCAACATCCCTCAAGCCGAGACTTTGAATTGCACATTCAATAATGTCCTGAATTGGAATCCCCTTACTTCTACCCTGCTTTTCAAGGTAATATTCTCCAGCCATCCTTATCGCTTCGAGGGGTATAAGTCCGACAACTTCGCATCCAGTCACAACAAGCCCCCTTTTTTGAGCAAGTTCCCTCGCTTTTTCAACTACTATGTGAGGTGGGGTAACCTTATAATTTGTAAAATTGATCGAAATTTGAGCCCTTTTGTATTCCGGGATTTCCCAGCCAATCGCCTTTACACATTTAAAAATGCCCGGTTTTTTCACAGACTGCCCTTCAAGGTGGTCTATATCTATATCATTAAGTTCATACAATTCCCTACCATTGTAACAGTGTTCCTTCTCTATGTGGCTATAAAGTTCATCAGAAGTTTTTGCTATAAAATCACAACTACCGCAGTAGAATTTTCCTTTTTCGTGCTTTAATAGTTTACCTTTAAAATAAAATGGTTCAATATTTCCTTTTCTAACTGTTCTTCCTTTTTCCCTCAATTCAAAGGCAATGTCTGTTGCGTAATCTTTTGAAAGGGTATTTAAATTTATATTGAACGCAATAAGAAATTCTCTTGCTCCTATAACAGTTGCTCCACTTTTTGGGTTAAACACGGCTTTCCCAAAATCTGGAGCCCACTCAGGGTCTTTCAACTTTTCTTTTAGCCCTTCATATTCACCTTTTCTTATGTTTGCGAGGTTTTTTCTCTCCGTTGAAGTTGCAGCATATTCGTAAAGATAAACAGGTATATTTAGCTCCTCCCCAACCCGTTTGCCAACCTTTCTTGCAATTTCAACGCACTCATCCATAGTCACATCGTTTACTGGAATAAAGGGACAGACATCAGTTGCACCCATTCTGGGATGGTTTCCTTTATGCTTTGACATATCAATCAGTTCTGCCGCTTTTGCAATAGCCCTGAATGCAGCTTCTTCTATCTTTTGTGGCTCTCCAAAAAAGGTAACCACAGTTCTATTTGTGTCTGTCCCCATATCAATATCTTTGAGTTCAATCCCATCAACAGATTCTATTGCTTTTCTTATTTCTTCTATTACCTTTTTGTCTCTTCCTTCGGAAAAGTTTGGAACGCATTCAACTATTTTGTTCATTTTTTGCTCCTGATTTCTTTTTCTCCTTTATGTATTCTATAGCCCCAGGAATAAAAGAAATTACAATTACAAGAATTATTATTATGTGGAGGTACTTATCAACACCGGGAATACTTCCCAGAAAATAACCCACTGAAATCATTGAGACAACCCAGCCAATTCCCCCAAAGATATTGTAAAAAACAAATTTCATATAATTCATTCTTCCAACGCCTGCAACGACGGGAGCAAAAGTTCTGATTAGCGGAAGAAATCTTGCCAGTATTATAGTTTTTCCACCATATTTTTCGTAAAATCTGTGTGCTCTATTTATATGCTCAGGGTCAAAGAGCAACGATTTTGGTTTTTTAAATATCAAAGGACCTGTTCTGTACCCAATTGAATATCCAACCGTATCTCCAACTATTGCAGCAATGGAAAGAACAACCATTAATAAAGGAGCACTTAAGAGCTCCTGCCCTGCAAGAATGCCAGCGGTAACAAGCAGTGAATCTCCCGGAAGAAAAAAACCGACAAGGAGTCCCGTTTCAGCAAAAACAATCGCCATTAGAGCAGGATAGCTTCCATATATTACAAGGTCTTTTAATTTCTGTGCATCGTAAAGATAGCTCAGCCACTCCTTGAGAGTTTCCATAAAACCTCCAGATTGTTTAGTATAACCTTTTATTTAAACATAAAAAAGCCCTTAATTTTTCTGAGGTTTTTTTATGTTCTCTTAATGATTATTACTTCCATGCACTCCATTTGAAATGATATCGCTTTCTCCACACCCTTTAAATTCAGGTTCAAAGGTTATGTGGTTAATTTTCCACTTTTCTTCAAGTTTTTCTTTTAAATGTGAAAAAACTTTTTCAATATCATCAGTTCTAATATTTTCCTTAAACTGGATATGGCCGGTAAGCAAAATCTCATCAGGACCGTTCTGCCAGAGATGAATGTGATGAAGTGAAATTTCAGGATATTTTTTTCTCACAAAATCAATAATATCTAAAATACTTACATTCGGAGGAACACCTTCCAGAAGTGTCGTAACGGTTTCCCAGAGAATTGAAAAAGAACTTTTTATAACTAAAAATGAGATAACAATTGTTGCAACTGGATCAGCATATTTTCCGAAAGGAAAAGTGTAAAGCAAGGCGGAAACAATTACTATAAGCGAAACTACAGCATCCTGAAAAAGATGGATAAATGCCGCCTTAATATTGACATCATCCTTTTTGTGCGGATGCAAGATTATTACAGATAAGAAGTTCACTAAAAATGCAACAAATCCCAGAGTAATAACAACTTTCTGGTCAGGAACTTCAGCAGGATGAAGTATCCTTACAATAGATTCTTTAAATAAAAGGACCATTATCACAAGAAGGAGAGCGGCATTAAAAAAGGCTGAAAAAAATTCGAGTCTTCTAAAGCCATAAGTGTGTCTGAGAGTAGGAGGCTTTCTTCCATAGATTCTTGATATAAGGGTAAGAAAAATTGCAAAAAAATCTGTAAGGTTGTGTGCCGCATCAGAAATAAGAGCAAGGCTTGAAAATATTATTCCAGATATAAGTTCAACTAATGCAACAAAACCGTTTAGAAATACGGTAACATAGAGTGGTTTATCACTCCTTGCTTCAGCCATGTAAGGTATAGAAACCTATTCTAAGGGTTCGAAAAATGCTTTTGGCTGAAGACACAGGGGACAGGCTCCCGGAGGCTCGGGCCCTTCATGGATGTGTCCACACTTTTTGCATCTCCACTTTATCGGCTTCTCTCTTTTGAAATAACTTTCCTTCTCTAATTTTTCAAGAAGGTCAAGGTATCTTTTTTCATGCTCAACTTCAACTCTGGCAATCATTCTGAAAACATTTGCTACGGCTTTGAAACCTTCTTTATCGGCTATTTCTGCAAATTCAGGATACATTTTTGTATGTTCATAATTTTCACCAGCCGCCGCTTCCCTCAAATTTTCTTTCGTGGTTCCAATCTTTCCAGCTGGATAGGCTGCATTTATTTCGACATCTCCACCTTCAAGAAACTTAAACATTCTTTTTGCGTGTTCAAATTCGTTTTCAGCAGTATCAAGAAAAATGTCTGCAATCTTTTCAAAGCCTTCTTTTCTCGCAACTTCTGCAAACATTGTATATCTGTTCTTTGCCTGAGATTCCCCTGCAAACGCTGTCAAAAGATTTTTTTCTGTCTGGCTTCCCTTTAATTTATCCACCTTATCCTCCTTATTTTTTATTTATTCATAACATAAGCAAAAATTAGCGGAGCCACAATTGTAGCATCTGACTCAATGACAAATTTAGGCGTATCAACTCCAAGTTTTCCCCATGTAATTTTTTCGTTTGGAACCGCTCCTGAGTAGGAACCATAACTTGTCGCCGCCTCTGAAATCTGGCAGAAATAGCCCCACAAAGGGACATTCTTCAATTTTAAATCCTGATGAAGCATAGGAACCACGCAAATTGGGAAATCTCCAGAAATCCCGCCTCCAATCTGGAAAAAGCCAATTGAATGGCTCTTTGATGTTTTAAGATACCAGTTTGCCAGCTCTACCATATATTCGAAACCATTTTTTATAGTGAGAGGATTCTTTATGTCTCCGTTCATACAGTGAGCAGCAAACATATTTCCCAGCGTAGAATCTTCCGCCCCAGGAACAAAGAGAGGAAGATTCCTTTTTGCCGCCTCAAGAAGCCAGCTATCTTTCGGGTCAATTTGATAATATTTTTCAAGTTTTTTAGAAAGAATAATTTTATAAAGAAACTGATGAGGGAAATACCTTTCCCCATTTTTATCGGCTTTTATCCATTCCTCAAGGATCACCTTCTCAATTCTTCTCATTGCCTCTTTTTCGGGGATGCAGGTGTCAGTAACACGGTTTAAATGTTTGTCAAGTAATTTCTTTTCATCTTTAGGAGTAAGATCCCTGTAGTCAGGAATTCTTACATAATGGTTATGTGCAACAAGGTTGAAAACATCCTCTTCAAGGTTTGCCCCAGTAGTGCAGATAGCATGAATTTTTCCCTTTCTAATCATTTCAGCAAGAGAAATTCCGAGTTCCGCTGTGGACATAGCACCACCCAGAGTTACAAGCATATATCCGTTTTTTTCAAGATGGTTTTTGTAACTTACAGCGGCATCAAGAAGAGCAGCAGCATTAAAATGTCTAAATTTTCTTTCAATAAACTTTGAAATAGTTCCTTTTGCCATTTCATCCTCCAGAAAAAATTTTAGCAGATTGAATATAAACAGTCAAAAAACATATTGACTATTTTCTTCACAAGTTGAAGGAGCGGAAGAATATATCCAATTACTGAGCAAAAAATATTAAATAGTGATAAAATGTTGCCGATCCCCCTTTACCCTCCCTGTCAAAATTAAAGGGGGATTACTCTCCTGCCCGTCGAAAGACGGGCGGGGGTTCTTGATTGGTATTAAAAATTGTTTTATTGTCTTAGTTGAAAGGAGGTACAATGAAGAGGATTATAGCCGTTATCCTGATTTTAAGTGTTACAGTTTTTGCACTTGTTTCCTGCAAAAGCGCAAGAGAAGAAATCAAAAAAGCTCAAAAGGTAATTAAAGAAGCCAGAAAGGTGGTTAACAAAGTAAAAGCAGCCACCGTTGACAACCCTCTTAAGAACGCAAAGGTTGGTGATTATGTAAAGTTCAGAACCACCACAGAAACGATGGGGATTAAAACCCAAATGGAAACAAAACAGACTGTTGTGGCAAAAGACGAAATTTCAGTAACTTTAAGAACTGAAACTACTGCAATGGGAATGAAAATGCCTCCCCAGGATTCAAAAATTATGCTCAATCAGCCTTATGAACCATACAAAACCGGATATACTGATGCTGTAGTTACTCCTTTAGGGCAGGGGAATGAGACGATAACTGTCGGCGGAAAATCGTATCATTGTCGCTGGAATAAAGTTAAAGTAGTTGCTTCCCACCCAGTTTCATTAGAGAGTATTTCAACTGTATGGTCCTGCCCTGATGTTCCAGTAAACGGAATGGTAAAAATGATAACAGATTCTACTACGAGGGTGGGACAAAACAAAATGACAACAAAGATGGTAATGGAGCTTATTGAAGCAGGCAGTTAAAAAAGTTTTTATATTAGAGATAGTTTCCTATTTTTGTTTACCCTCCTGTTGCACACTCTGAGCAAGTGCGTGGAAAATATTTCCCCCAAAAAAAATTTTTTTCTCTTAAAATTCTTCTTTTCAGCTCCAGGTCTTTTAATTTTTATTTCGGGATTTCTGGCGGGGCCGACGGGGCTCGAACCCGCGACCTCCGGCGTGACAGGCCGGCGCTCTAACCAAACTGAGCTACGACCCCGCAAACTGTATTTTCTCAAAGGTAGATAAATATGTCAAGTCACATCTGTCCAAAATAAATTTTGACAGAACCATCTAAGAAGTCAAGAAGAAAAATATCAAGACTATTTAGAAATACTCCGTTGCGAGTGCTCACTAACTGTGTCATTGCGAGCCCTCTCTAAAGCAGTCATTGCGAGTGCTCCTTCGGAGCATAATCTTACGAAGCAATCTTCCTCTTGCTCACAAAGCTGAAACGGAAAACCTTAGAGGGGTGGTTCAATGGAGGTTTGCAAAAATTATTTAATCTTTTTGCGGTTTTTCCACTGCTATTTTAGAGAACATTTCTAATTAGTTTAAGAGAGGACATTATCATATAGCTTTGACGGGGGACTTATGGAAATCGCTCGCCAAGCCTTTTCAAACACCGCCCGTAACCTACCAGCCGAGCCTGTTTGAGAACCAATTGGACAGCATAATGACATATACAGGCATAAAAACAGTGAACCTCGTTTCCAAGCCTCCCTAAAACCCGTCCAGAATCCTCAATTTTTCAGGATCCTGTTTCCGCTTTCAAATTATCTTGGACAGCAGTGATGTCAAGTGGCTGTAGAAGTCCAGAACATTTGAGACTTTTTGGGAAGGAAAGGCAGTTATTCCTCAAGCTTTTTGAATACAAGAATATATCTTCCGTTAAAGCAATTGTATGACATTGTGGCAAGTTCCCAGCCTTCCTCTCCTAATTTTAAACAAACTTCCTTTATAATTTTTTCCTTGTCAGGCTGAACAGTGAGGTCAAAAGACCTATCGTTTCAATGTGATAAATCCACTTTTTCGCTTCTGCCATTTACTCCTCCTTAACGACAAATGCTCATCTATGTGCTTTTATGATTGACCAACTAAATTAAGATGTTAAAAAAGCAAGAAAGTTATTTCCGATGTGGAAACCGAAGGCAAAACTCAAGTTTTTAGTTTTGTAGGTTATGGCGGAAAGAAGAATGCCGTGAAACCAGCGCGCAAAGAAGAATAAAATGAATTCTAAATGAGTTTGCCCCGGAAGTGGGGCAAGATGTATAACAGCAAAGGAGAGTCCACAGAAAATGATCGCGAAAGGTAGAGAATAATATTCAACAAAAAGCCTTTGAAGAATTCCGCGAAAGAACACCTCTTCAATTATTGGTGCAATAATTAAGGGAACAACCATTTTCATAAGCGCAGTTATTTGAAAATTGCCAGCGGATAGCGAAATTTCTGAAAAGCCCCTCATAAAAATAAAGTAGGGTGCAAAAATACTCAAAAACAAGACCACTAGTTGAAAAAGAAATCCAGCCATAAACTGCATTATATTAAATTGGAACATAGATAGAAAATTATCAAATTTTTTCATATAATAGAGGAAAAAGAAGCAGACAAGAAAAAACGTAGCAAGCCCAAATATTGCGTTGTTTACTGCAATAGAAAATTGAAAATGATATGCTTCTTCCAATTTGAATTGGATTTCAAGAATAAATACGGAAATCAGATAAAAGCAAATCAAAACACTCCATGGTTCAAATTTATTTCTTAAATTTATTGGTTTCATTATCTTCCCTTCTTTTAAAAAAGGCAGGAGTTTTAAACTCCTGCCTTTTTAACCTATATCATCAACCATTCCAGTCTTTTGCAAGATATTTATGATAGCAAATTTCCTCAGCAGTTAGCACATCTTCGCCACCGGCCATTCTTGCTGCCATGCAGATCATATAAGCCGCATAATCCCATGGAAATGCAATATTAGTGTGAACAGGTGAGCTGTCATGGGTTACAAGGGCGAGCGTTAGATTTGCTAAAAAATTCAAGTTTGGTGTACCTTCTGGTAGATCAGCCAAAAGAAATTCAATATTAACAAGGAAATCTGGATTTATTGACTGCCATAGAGCCTGTAAAGAAGCAATGTCTTCCGAGGTCATCCTGCCAAGGTTAAAGTCGTAGTAAATCTTTGCAGATTTATTTTTGTAAGTTATTTCAGTATAAAGCCTGTTCATATCGTTTGCATAAACTGTCATATCAAGTTTTTCAGGTCCTGATTGAAACTTATATGAAATATTACCCTGATTCCAGTTTGCGTGGATGTCAAGTGTAACTGTGTCATTTTTTGCTATGACCGTTGTCGAATTACCATTGCAGTCATTCGTAAGTTGAAAATAGGCGCATTCTGCAAAAGAAAATATCGAGATTAGCGAAATTATCAAAAAGATAACGAGTTTTTTAATTTTCTCCTCCTAAAAATATTCTTATCCTTTGAGTTTTCTGGGATATGTATCCC
>DYJZ01000049.1 GCA_020722885.1 Thermoanaerobaculum aquaticum | reverse complement strand
ATTTCCATAAGTTCCCTGTCAAAGCTATATGATAATGTCCTTACTTAAACTAATTAGAAATGTCCTCTAAAATGGCAAAAGAAAAACCGCAAAAAGATTAAATAATTTTTGCAAACCCCTATTAAACACCCCTCTAAGGCTTTCCGTTTCAGATTTGTGAGCAAGAGGGAAATTGCTTCGCCTGAGGAGGCTTCGAAGGAGCGCTCGCAATGACTGCGTTGTTAGTTAAAAGTGGAAGATTGCTTCGGTTGAGAAGGCTACGAAGAGGGGCTCGCAATGACACGGTTAGTGAACACTTGCAACGGAGTATTTCTAAGCAGTCTTGACATTTTCCCCCTTGACTTCTTAGATGGTTCTGTCAAAATTTATTTTGGACAGATGTGATTTAATCTAAAAATCAGGCACTTACTTTAATTTTTCTGGCAAGACGGGACTTATACCTTGAAGCGGTGTTTTTGTGAATAATACCTTTTTTTTCAGTTTTATCAATAAGAGAATAAACTTCGGGAAGCAATTTTTTTGCTTCTTCACTTTTGCCTTCAGTCAGAAGAGTCTGCAACTTTTTTTTGATACCCTTCATAACACCTTTTGCATTACGGTTTAATTGATTTCTCTTTTCTGCCTGTCTTGCTCTCTTTTCAGCAGACTTATGGTTTGCCACTTTAAACCTCCAAATTTAAAAAGGTTATTAAACACCATATTACATCTTTTGTCAAGTTGCTTAAGCTCTTACCAGCCTTTTGTATTATTTCTGCTCTTCTGGAACTGGCGTCCCAGGTTCTCTAACTTTTTCACCTGTGGACGGTGCAGGCGCAGCGTCTTTTGGCGCTTTTCTTACTCTCATTCTTCCATCTGCAGTCTTTAAAACTTCAACCCTGTCCCCAATTTGCAGTTTTTCGCTTCCCTTTTCCTGAACAACTGCAAAGACTCTTCCATCATCCAGACGGACGGTTATTTCGTCGGCTTCTCTCTTGTTGCCGCTCTTTTCCATTGATGAGCCTGCAATAGCACCAATGACAACCCCGAGAACAGTTGCGAGAGCTTTGCCTTTTCCATCGCCTACGGCAGAACCTGCAACTCCACCTGCGTAGGCACCAGCCAGCCCTCCAAAACCTGTGTCATCGTTGTGTTCAATCTCAGCATTTCTTATATTTTCGACTTCTCCCTTCTGAATTGTAATTGGTTTACCCACATCATCAGGGTTGTATCCCGAACTCCTGTAGTGCGGAGCACATCCAATCAGCATTACTAAAATTAAAACAAATGCAAACAAAACTTTCATTTTTAATCACCTCCATTTTTATTTTATCACAACATATGTTCATTTGAGATAGAATTTGCTTGGGGGTTTTATGATCGAGTTCAGGTTTTGCGAAAATTGTGAAAAGATTGTCTCAAGAGGGACAAAATGCCCCATTTGTGGGAAAAATATCGAAATTAAAGAGCCCCAGTTTTTTATCGGTAAATTTTTTGGGAAATATAAAATTGAGGGCATCCTCGGTCAGGGCGGAATGGGCGTCGTTTTTCTCGCAAGACATTCAATTCTTGGCAGATTTGCTGCCCTTAAATTAATTATTCCAGACCTTGCAGGCGATGCAGACACATTTGTTGAAAGGTTTTTAAGAGAAGCACAGCTCCTTGCAGGATTAAAACATCCAAATATTGTTGACATTTACGATTTTGACATCAGCGAATACGGGCTTCCCTACTACGCAATGGAATATATTGAGGGAGCCAGTTTAAGGGATCTTCTAATAAGCAACGGAAAGAATCTTACCCTTGCTGATTTCGGAAATGTTCTCAAAATGTGTGCTTCAGCGCTTGATTATTCTCATAATAAGGGAATTATTCATAGAGACCTAAAACCAGAAAATATCATAGTTTCAATTTCCGAAAAAAACCTTTTCCAAAGATACTTGATTTTGGAATAGCAAAGATTCTTTCTGAGGAATCAAGCAAAACCCTTACCGGGGAGGGAAATATCATTGGAACGCTTCATTATATAGCCCCAGAGCAGATTTTGGGAAACGCAATTACTCCGAAAACAGACCAATACGCCTTTGCACTGATTGTGGCTGAGATTGTTTCTAAGAGAATTGTGAGGGAAGGAAAAACCTTAGGTGCAATTTGCGCCATAGACATCCAAAAACCTTTAGGAAGAGAGCATTTTCCTGAGAACACGGAAGAACAGGTTATTGCAGCAGTCCAGAAAGCAACAGCAAAAGAACCTTCCGAGCGTTACGATAAGGTTGCCGATTTTGTCTCAGCACTTGAAATAAAAGAACCAGAAAAAGTTGACAGACTGGCATCTATAATTGAGAGAAAAACTGTCGGTGTATCTCCGACAATGACCCTCCCTTCAGGGAAGGAAGTTCTATCAAAGATTTCAAGCAAAAAGTCAAAAAATGTAAAATCTTACGCTGAGCCTTTTACTGCTTCTCAAAAAAGAAAACCTTTCCTTCTTTATGCAACAATATTTTCTGCTTTTTTCCTCGTTATTGCTTTATCATTATTTTTCGCTTTGAAAAAAGAAAAAAAAGAAGAGATTGCAGATTCTTACCCATTATGCCAGATGGCTGGAAGCTGGCAGGTTCCCCAGACACAGCGTCCATTATTTCTTCTGTTGAAGGAGAATCAGCCCTTTTAAAGGGGGTAAAATCGCTATATAAAGTTAATTTTTCTTCAAACCAGATGCCATCAGTTTTTCCCATTGAACAATCTGAAAAACTGATTGGAAATACTATAGAAGGGAATCCAGTTTTTCTTAAAAAAGGCAAAATTGTTAAAATTAATCTTGAAGAAAATAGTGAAAAGACTATTTTTGATGTTTCTAAAGAAAAATTTGAACTTGTCTCTCTTTCAAGAAGTTGCAGACGAGCAGCCCTTGGTTTTAATAATGTAATAAATATTTATTCGTTGGTTAACGAAAAACCTCAACTTCTCTCTTCTTTGAATTTAGATACACCTGTCTCTAAAATTAAAATTAACAAGTTAAGCGACAAATATTTTGCCTGTATTTCGGATGGAAATATTTTGGTTTATCAAATTGATTCTGCAAAACAGATTTTAAATGTTCCTTTTTCACCCGGTGTTTTTTCAGTCTATATAGATGATGCCACGGAAATTATGGCAGTTTGGGGGTGGTTTGATAAAATAGGTGTTTTTTATCTGTCTCAAGGTGATAAAAAAGAGATAAGAATTACAGGAGAATCAAAAGATCTTATCATAATCCCCGACAGACCAACAATAGTGGTTTCAGGGACTTTCGGAATTAGATTTATAGACTTAAACAATTCTCAAATTCTTTTTGAGGACAGTAACAATGGAAAAACTATTTCTTCACTATTTTATTCACCAGGCGGGGTTCTTGCTCTTAGTGAGAAAGACTCTCTGGTATCCCTCTACTCATTTAGAACTTCTTTCCCTGATAAAGTGATTAAAGTTTCAGAAAAAGAGTTGTGGACAATAGCAAAGGATTACAAAAGAGAAACTTATTTTACAGGTGGAATGGACGGAATGGTATATAAAATTGACGAACTGGGCGCAGTTACTAAAAAGGAATTGCACACACTTGGAGTTACAGCCCTCGAAGTTTACAATGATTATTTAATATCCTCATCAGATGATAGAAGCATAGCAGTTTTTAAACTTCCAGACCTTGAGGTTGAGTATAGAAGCACTGCTCACAAGTATCTGATAAATTATCTTTCCAATTGTGGAGTTCCTCCCAAATTGTGGTCATCATCCTCAGACGGCTATATTAAGTCGTGGTCTATTCCTGATCTACAGGAGATTTCGTCGCTTTCATTGAACGAAAGGTTAAAGGGGAATTTTAGTCTTCATGCTTTCTGGATTTCACCTGATGAAAAAAAAATGTTAATAGGTACCTGGAACCATAAGTTGATCTACATCGACAAAACAAAATTAGAAAAAGAAGTGTTAATATTCAAAGTTCCTTCAGAATCCATTTTAAAAATGGTTGAACTAAAAAAAATTAATGCTGTTCTTTTAGCAGGTTGCTTTGATGATTATGGAGTTTATCTTTTTGATCTTTTGACGGGCAATCTTTTCCTTCTTCCGCAAATTTTGCCATCCATACTCACTGCTTCTGCTGCCCTGGACAGCGACGAGGAAACAGTGTATCTTTGTCCCCTCGGAAATGTAATGTCTCTTAAGGTATCAAGAGAAAATGACAATAGTTTTTCTTATGAAGGTTCGTTATTTCTGATTCCGGAAATTTCTTCATCTTCAATAATGCTGTCGCCTGCTGAAGCCGAGAGAATCGTGGTCACCAACTCAAGAGGAGAGGTTTTATTCGTTAAAAAGGACAATCTCAAACCACAATATACATTCAAAGGGATTGTAAAAGAAAAAATTCCTTCAGAATAAATTTTTAGAAATCGGAGTTAAAAAAGAGGGGAAGTAAAACACTTCCCCCCACTCTTTTTCTATAAAAATTTAATTACAGTGAATCTCCTCTGGAACATAGTAGAGTATAGGTTCTTTCTCCATCATTTTGAGAATAGTTCCTTCTTTTTTATAAATATCAAAGAGTTTTGGAGAGATTGTTTTCAAAATCATTAATGATATTTCTTCTCTGCTCATTTCCATAAACGACTCAAAGACGGTTTTCTGACGGGGATAGAATTTTATATTTACTTTTTTCTTAGAAGGAATTCTGGCTTTCTCTTTGGCAAATTCCACCGCTTCATCAAGTCCCCCGAGACGGTCAACAAGCCCTATTTTTATTGCATCTTCGCCGCTCCAGATTCTTCCCTGAGCAATCTTATGAACTTCCTCGTAACTCATATTTCTGCCTTTGGCAGCCTTCGTCACAAAGTCTCTGTAAAAACTTTCCATATGTTCAATAATAATTTGTTCCTGTTCAGGAGTGAATTTTTGAAATTGAGAGAAAAGGTCTGCATTTTCACCTCTTTTCATCATTCCCCAGCCAACTCCTGCCCAGTCAGAAAGCCCCCTTAAGACAAATTTCCCGGTTATAACACCGATGGAACCCGTTATTGTCGTTGGTTCTGCAACGATTCCGTCCGCACCCATTGAAATATAGTATCCTCCTGAACCTGCAACGCTCGACATTGAAACTATAACAGGTTTGGTCTTCTTGACTTTGTTTACCTTTTCCCAGATGATGTCTGAAGCAAGCCCGGACCCTCCCGGGCTATCCACTCTCAAAACGATTGCTTTGACTTCTTTATCTTTTTCTGCCTCATCAAGTAGTTTATTGAGCCTTTCGGGAACAATCGTGTCACCTTTGCCGCTATCAACAATTTCTCCGCTTGCAATAACGACTGCAATTGAGTTTTTGGCTTTAACATTAAAAGCAGATCTCTTATCCTTTATGTAGGAAGCAATTTCAATTTGGTTCAAATTATCTTTGTTACCATTTATGTTTTTCAGCAAATTTTCGACATCTTCAGCATACATAAAGTCATCAACAAGTTTTGATTCTTTCAGGAAATTTCCGGTTTGCATCCCTTTGTCAATTATTCTCTTTATTTCGTCCTCTGCGAATCTTCCATTTTCGCACATCCCTTTGACAAAATGGCTATAAAGGGTGTTCAATACAGCGTCCATCGCCTCTTTCTGTGCTTCGGACATATTATTCCTCATAAACATATCAGAGGCGCTTTTGTAATCACCTATGTGATACAACTGAGGTTCGATTTTCATTTTTTCAAGCGTGTCTTTTAAAAATGGCATTTCTGCATAAAACCCAGAAAGAAAAAGCATCGCCGTTGGAGGAGCGTAGATTTTATCAGCAGCTGAAGCAATATAGTAACCACTGTTTCCAGTAATTTCGAAATAAGCATAAACAGGTTTATTGCTTTTTTTAAAATCTTCGATGTCTTTTTTGAGTTCCTGTGCCTTGGCAAAACTTATCGGCATCATTGTAGGAATTATTAAAAGACTCTTTATTCTCTCGTCATCTTTAGCTCTCTTAATTGCACTATGCAGTTCGGCAAACTGGTGAACCCTGGCCCCAAAAAACCGCATGGCAAAAGGATCAGCAGGCATTTCCTGAATTGGTCTGTCAAGTTTTAAGACAAGGGTTGAGTTTGTTTTAACCTTTACCTGTCCACCTCTGGCAAGAGAAGAAATCCCAACAATAAGCATTGTCCCGCCCAGAATCAAGAGAACGAGAACTACAATAAAAATTATTAAACCCAATCTTCTCGGCTTTCTTTTTTCAGAAAATTCATTATCCATTTTTAGTCTCCTTCCTCAAAAAACTTTACCATTGTAAAATACGAATAATTTTTAAAAAAGTTCACTTTAGAAAATCTTCAATTTTTGAAGCAGAAATACCGAGTAGCGTGGCTGCTTTTTTTCTGTCGTTCTTACACCTTTTTAAAACTTCTTTGACTCTCCATTTCGTCTCTTCTTTCAACCATATTTCAGCATCTTCAATTCCTGAAAACTGGGAAATGAGGTCTTCGTCTTTTGCTTTTCCTTTGAGATCTTCAATACCTATTGTGTCACCTTTTACAAGAATAGCAGCCCTTTCCACTCTGTTGAACAATTCTCTGACATTTCCCTGCCAATTCTGGTTTTTCAGGTATTCAATGGCTTCTTTACTGAATTTAAGGTCCGGGTTGTGTAACTCTCTCCGCCATCTGGAAAGAATATGCTCTGCAAGATGAGGAATATCCTCTCTTCTTTCTCTTAAAGGCGGGAGAACTATCGGGAAGCTACTTATTCGGTAAAAGAGGTCTCTTCGGAAAACACCGCTGTTTTCAAGGTCTTCAAGAGTCCTGTTTGTTGCACATATTAATCTGACATCAACAGTAACTGAAACGGGACTTCCAACCCTTGTGAATTTTTTTTCCTCTATGACTCTCAAAAGCTTCGCTTGAAGGTCTATATGCATCTCACCTATTTCATCCAGAAAAAGGGTTCCGTGGTGAGCAAGTTCAAATCTTCCGAGTCTACTTTCGTAAGCCCCTGTGTAAGCACCTTTCTCATGCCCGAAAAGTTCATTTTCTAACAAAGTGCTCGGGATTGCTGCACAGTTGACAGCAACAAAAGGGTTGTCTTTTCTGGGACTTAAAGAGTGGATTGCTCTTGCAAAAAGTTCTTTACCGGTGCCTGTTTCTCCAACAAGAAGAACTGTTGAGTCAAGTGGAGCAACCTTTTTTGCTTCTTGAAGAGCATTTTGAATAGCAGGACTTTTTCCAACAATTCCCAGAAAAGGGGAATGCCTTTCAAAATCCTCTTTTAAAGCCATTTCCACCCTTTCCATCCTCGAAGATTTAAGGGCATTTGAAATTATGTGAATTAAATGTTCTATGTCAACTGGCTTTGTTATGAAGTCGTATGCACCGCACTTCATTGCTTCAACCGCTGCTTCAACGCTTCCGTAAGCCGTCATCAAAATTACAGGCGCAGAGGGATAAATCTCTTTAGAAAGTTTCAAAAGTTCTATTCCGTTAAGCCCCGCCATTTTGTAGTCGAAAACCGCAAGGTCGTATCCCCCCAATTCAACAATTTTTTTCCCTTCAAATCCATCTGAAGCAGTCATAACAGAGAAGCCTGCGTTTTCAAGATTCTCCTTGAATGTCCTTAAAAGTGAACTTCTGTCTTCAATAATAAGGATCGTAAATTTCTTGCTCATTTTCCGGCACCGAGCTTCCTGAGTCTGCTGTTTATCTCGTTAATTCTTTCGTTTACATCATCAAGTTTTTTCTGAATACTTTCCTTTGTTGACGAAATATCATTTGTTTCTTCAAGAAGCATCTCATCGTAAAGTTCATCCGTAAAAACAGGATTATTGAGCTTTTCAAGCCTTTTTTCCAGAATTTCCTTCTTTTTTATAAGTTCGTTTTTCTCTTTCTCAAGAGATTGCTTTTCCTTTTTTCTGGCTACTTCACCCCTTGTGGGAACATTGTTAAGTTCAAGAATCAGTTCAAAATCCTTATCCCATGATAACTGGAAAACAATCTCTTCTTTTAGATTCTGAGAAAAAAGACTGATTCCCAGAGAAATCAGCATCATAAAAAGAAGGAACATTTTAAATTTTAACAATTCTTCTGACCTCACTTCCGTCAATTTCTCCATTTTTTGCATCATCAAGGATTTTCTCTCTGATGGTTGGTGGAGAATTGAGAAATAATTTCGATTTTTCAAATGTTTTTTCTATTTCAGATTCATCAAGAGGGGCAAAATCCCCTGTCAGAGGAAACCATTCAAGAAAGACTTTGTAGGGAAGCGAATCCATTGAAAGACATTTGTCGCACCCCTGCCTTGTAAACATCTGGATCTTCAATCCTCCCGATTCCATAGGAATCTGGCAGTTCTTGCAAAGTTTTGTTACAGGAACCACCCAGAGAATTCCTTTTAAAAGCCCTGCTCTGATGGGTGATTTGAAGCCGTTTCGCAAAAGCCATCTTAAAGCCGCTGTTGCACTTTCCTGATGCATAACCACAAGTGAAGCGTTTCTTGTGGAGGAAAGAAAAATTAGTTCTGTGCTGCTCCTGTCTTTGAGGGGAAAAACTCCCACAAAATCCGCTGAATCTTTTAGACATAAAGTTATCTGTTCGCTGAGAGAGCTCTCTTCAAGTTTCGAGAGTTCTATCTGGATTACTCCAGTCATTTTCAGAAGAGAGTTCATTTCAATTGAAAATGGTGTTTTGAATTTTTTCTTCATAAGTTCAAGAAGAGCATAATAAACACTCGAAACAGCGGGGCCCATTGGTCCTGTAATTATAACCACTCCCTTACTGTCAAAAAGCGCCTTTTCAAGAGAATCTATCTCAAGAGGAGAAAGCCCTGATTTAATTTTGTCCCATTCCTTCTCAAGAATTTTTTCATCATAAATTGTCAGTCTGTATCTTCTGCCCTGCAGGGTCTGAAGTTTTGAAACATGAACTGACAAAAATCTGCTTTCTACCTGAAGCCTGAATCTTCCTTCCATTTCGGCTCTTTTCTTTCTTTCTTTCAATTTTGAAAGCTCTTCAATGAGGGCACTCATTTCCTCTTCCTTTCTCTGGTGCAAAAGGAATCTGTCCTCAAGAATGTCTCCCGTTTGAAAGGCTATTCTCAGCGAATCCTCTTCTGGTTTGATAACAATTTTTCTACAACCTATTCTTATCGCCTCTACAAGTGATGCCTTGAGCCAGTCAACAGAGGAAGAATCAGGTTTGAGGCTTGACCAGTGAATGGACCTTATGTGCATATCCCTGCTGGAAAGAATAAAGAGATTGTCACTTCCCTCAAAAAAATGAATTGAGGGATCTTTTTGAAAACCATAAAATTTTTCAAGCGCCTGCACAATTGACTCTCTCGGACAAATCAACGGATCAATTTTTAGTCCTGTGTACTCTTCAAGCGCTGGAATAAGTTTGGGATTATCCAGATCGGCAAGCGCTACAGTCAGAACATTTTTCTTTTTTTCAATAGGAACAACATTGTAAAATCGTGCAAGAGAAGAGGGTATTAAATCAATGGCTTCTAAGGATTCAGCACTCTCACTGACATTGAAAGGAATTAACCCCATGTATTCCACCAGAAACTGGCTTAATCTGCTCACATTTATAAAGCCAAGCCTGATAAGGTGGTAACCAAGCCTACCTCCCATTTTCTTCTGCGCTTCAAGTGCCTGTTCAAGTTGTTCTTTGGTCAGCAAACCCTCTTCTATGAGGAGTTCGCCCATCATACTCTTTTCAGCCATTCCGAGACCTCAAAACCTGCAATGTGCCCATTTGTAATCTATTCCCCATTTTCTTTCCTGTTCTTTATCTGTCTTAAAAGTTCCTTCGCCTTTAAGCGCCGCCTTCCCCTTTCCAACAGCATGGAATTTTATATCTTCTCCTCTGAATTCTACCCTGAAGTTCATTCCTGTAACTTTCACTTTTCCCTGAAAACCTTTGTACAAAACTACTTCTCCCTCTTTTTCGACAGTCTGGTAATTACCTTCAATTTCTTCCTTTGCATCTACTCCAGTTTTGAGCCATAGTTTACCTTTTCCTTCAACTTCAACAAATCCTTTCTGGGCAAAAAACTTTACCCATCCTCTTTTTCCTTCAGCCCAAAATTCACCATGAGATGAAGCTAAAAAAGCAGTAAAAGAAATGATAAGCGTAAGAGCAACTAATCCAAATTTCCTTTTTTCCTTGACCCAGAATAAAGTTCGTAACAGCATAACTTAACCTCCTTACTTCCATTGTACAACGAAATTTTTTTTGATGCCTTAAGACCAATTGACTTTGCCGCCAGATTGCTTCCAAGAAGAAGATAAGCCCTGTATCCACAAAAGTCTTTTTTAAGTTTGTCTCCCACTTTGTTGAAAAAATCTTTTTCTTCTCCCATTATTTCTGCATGGTCTCCATACGGCATGTTCGTAACAATTATTCCTTTTTTAAAATCAAATTTCAAATCAAAAAAATCTGAAATCATAAATGTGATAAACTTATCCAGCTTTGCCATTTTTACATTGTTAGCGCAGATTTTTATATTTTCGGCACTTATATCAGAAACAATTATTTTTTCTTTAGGAATGGAAATTTTGTTTTTTGCCTCATTAACGATCTCTCTTTTTTCCTTTGCAGAAATAAAATCGGTAGCAAAAAAGCCCCTATTCCTGTTCCATAAAAGGCCCGGAGCCATTTGCGAGGAAATCATAGCCGCCTCAATTCCAAATGTTCCGCTTCCTGCCATGGGGTCTAAAAACAATTCTTCTCCTTTATATTCACAAATTCTTAAAATTACAGCGGCAAGAGTTTCATTTAACGCACCAGGTGTGGCAAATTTTCTGTATCCTCTTTTGTGAAGAGGACCGCATAGGTCAATACTTATTTCCGCGTGGTTGTCCTGAACAAGACCCAAAACCGATATTAAAGGATTTTCTTTGTTAACTGAAGGTCTTCCCCCCTTTTTGTCCCTTATTCTGTCAACAATTGCATCTTTAATAAGAAGAGCTGCATAAGCAGTGTTTCTTAAAACAGAATCCCCACCTTTTATTCTTACTGCAAATGTTTTGTTGTAGGGGATGTAATTTTCCCACTCAATTTTTCTCGATGCTTCATAAAATGATTCTTTTGAAGAGTAATCCCATTCAGAAATGGGCATCAAAATTCTTTTTCCACATCTTAAATTGAATCCTATTTCACACGCTTTTTTTAATGAGGATTCAAAAAAAACTTTGCCTCTCTTCGCAGAAGTTTTCCCCGCCCCAAGTTCAACAAGTTCATCTTTAACGATCTCTTCAACAAGAATTGGCGTTGTGGCAATAAACTTCACTGCTCACATCCTTTGAGGAACATCAATTCCAACAATATCATTTAATATCTTCTTAAATCTTTGCGAAAAGATCGAAACAAATAGAAGCTTCGCTTTCCTCTTGTTTTCGTCACCTTCCTGAAGGACAGGAGAAATGTGGTAGTAGTTTTGAAACATTTGAGCCATCTCAAAAAGATATTTGGCAATAATATTGAGTTCGAGGCTTGAAACAGCCTTTTCCACAATAAAAGGAAACCTTATAAGAAAACTTATTATCCCCCATCCCTCCTGGTCGAGAAAATCAAAATATCTTTCAATGTTTTCTTCAGAAATTTCAGGAATTCCCTCTCCCCTCTCCTTTGCCTTTCTTAATATGTTTTCTGCTCTTACAACTGCATACTGTATGTAAGGACCTGTTTCGCCTTCAAATGAAACCGCTTTGTTCAAATCAAAAGCAACTACCTGATTTCTGCCAAATTTTAAAATGTAATATTTTAAGGCTGCAGAGGCTATTTGTTCTGCCCTTTCATTTAATTCTTGAGAGGAAAGTTCTTTTTCTCTTTCCAGTATCTCTTTTTTGGCACACTCAATAAGAGCAATGATGAGATCGTCTGCAATAAAGCCCAGTCCCTTTCTTCCAGACATTTCGACAAAAGGCTTTTTAAGATCATTTTCGTCAATGGCTGGAATTTTCCCTTTTTCAATCTCCTCTTTAACGAAATTTGTCGAAAGAGCGACCATTTCGTAAGAAAAATGGATTGAGGATGCAGATTCCTTTTCAAAACCAAGAAGTTTTAACGCTTCTTTTATAACTTTTTGAAGATAGCTCTGTCTTACATCAATTACATTATAAACTCTGGAGGCTCCTCCAAAACCTGCTTTAATATTCTCTCCATTTTCAGAAGATGTTCTAAAAATTTTATAAGGGGCATTTTCAAAGATTTTGTATGAAAAATTCTTATTTAAAATTCCAAGTTTCCACATTTGATAGGCAAGGTCTTTCCCGAGGTATGTTACTGTGCCGTTGGACCTTACAATAACTTTGTCGGCTTCCGTAAGCCCTTCAAATTCTTTGTTTTCTTTGAGTCTCATCACCCAGCAACCCTTAAGTTTATCTTCGCACTCAAAGGGAACCTTCTCGATGCAGTTTTTCTCCTTTAAAAGGGAAAAACACTCTTCAAAAAAGCCCCTATTAAGGACATCGCTTTCAAATGGAAGCAGGTCATACTTAATGTTAAGTTTTAGCATTGTCCGAAGATGACATATCACCATTTTATTTGCTATAAACTCCGCTATGGCTGCAGTTTGACTGTTTCCTTTCTCTATCAGATTTAAAGTCTCATACCTGAATCTAAGATTCTCCGGGTTCTCTTCATACCAATTCTGAGTTTTTGCGTAAACATTCCAGCATATGACATCAAAAGGAGTTTCCTTTTCAGCCTCCTCTTTAACTCTTTCAAAATCAGAGTTGAGCATTCTTTCAAATCCAACAGTTACATCAGCAACCTGAACGCCCGTATCGTCAATGTAATTTTGAACTTCTACCCTATTGCCAAGAAATCTCAAACTTCTTACAAGAGTATCTCCTAAAATGGCGTTTCTTAGGTGCCCTATATGAGCCGCTTTATTTGGGTTAATATTTGTGTGCTCAACAATAATTTTCTCAGACCGCTCGGCAAAATTTCCCTGAGAAAAAATATAGTTAAAAGCCCTTTTTCTGTCTAAAAAAAGGTTAATGTAAGGACCTTTTGCTTCAATTTTCCTTACATTTTTAAGTTTTATAGTAGAAAGACTTTTCGCAACTTCTACTGGATTTTTAGAAAGAGCCTTTGCCACTGCAAAAGCAACATTTGTTGTCGCATCGCCAAATTCAACCTTCTGGGGAAAATCTATCAGAATTTTCTCTTTTAAAATTTCAATTCCAAAAGACTCTTTGATTTTTTCTGAAAATTTTTTTTGCCATTCACTTAATAATTCTTTCATCAATCTTTCCCGCAGTCACACGAATAATTCCAGAGAGCAAGATGAGGCATAACTTCCCCCCACACAAAAACATTAAGTGCCCCGTTGTCCTGCTCAAAATATCTGCAATTTTGAAGAGGAAGATCCATCAAAAAAGAGAGAACCACTCTGTTAAAAATACCATGAGCAACAATTAAAATAGTTTCGAAAGTTTTTAACTCATCTCCTTTTTCAATAAAGAATTTTTCAACTCTTTCTCTCACATCTTCTACAGATTCACCCTGAGGACACCTGTAAGAAGAATTCATTCTCCAGTTGGCATATTCATCTGGATAATATCTTTTAAGTTCATCAATAAATTTCCCCTCCCACGTACCACAATTTATCTCTTTTAAAAGAGGGTTTTTTTCGAGAGAATCAACCTTAATGGTTTCTTTTATTATTTCGGCAGTTTGAACTGCTCTTATTAAATCTGAACAAAATATTTTTTGTGGTCTGGGAGAAGTGCTCAAATACCTGCCAAGAAACTCTGCCTGTAACTTTCCTTTTTCTGAAAGTGGAATATCAACAGAACCCTGCACTCTATTGTCAGCGTTCCATTCGGTCTCGCCGTGCCTGACAAGATAGAGTCTTTTCATCGTTTTTTTTGTTTAACCCTGTTCGGAATTCCAGGAGGTCAAAACCTCTCTAAACTTGTCCGCAAGAAGTTTTTGAATATCTGCACCCTTTAAAATATTAGCCTGTTTCAAAAGTTCCTGACACATAAACTGAACCGCTTCTGCCCCTTTCCCTTCTTTTAACTCTTTAACTGCCTGTTCATGAGCTCTTCTGATCCCCATAATTGCAGAGTTTCCAAGAGTTTCAACAGTCGTGTCGGCAAGTTTTTCCAGCAATTCTTTTAAGCCTTTTATAACGGGATCCGAATCAACAGAAACTGACTGAACTAAAGGAACAGCCGAAGGAGCAGGTTTTTGCTTAGGCGGCTCAAGTTTCACAAGGCCCATCGTTATCAAACCATAAAGCATTTTTGCAACATCAAAAGGGGAAAGTCCAGAAGAAACGGCGATTTCAGCAATCGATGAAGTACCGTTCACTTTGCTCATAATTAACCATTCCTGAGTGTTGAGGTTTATTTTTCCCTGTTTTCCTTGAGGAACTTCAAAGCGCGGAACCATATCCAGCGAAGGTATTTTCTTGGAAAGGACTTTCCATTCATCGAGTCTTCTTGCAGCCTCCATAAGAAGGTTGGTATTGTTTTTTGTTATTGAATGTCGAGATGAAGCCTCATCCGGAACAAACCTGAAAGTGCCTTCAGTCCACGTTGCCATAGCGTAAACCGCCTCATCCCCTTCCGTGCTTCCAAGTACGGCGTGAACTATCCTTCCCTGCTCAAGATAAATAATTCCTTCATCACTGTTTTTCTGAAGATGAAAAGCCCCCGTTTTGCTTGAAACAGAGACAAGCTGAATCACATCCGGCAAATGAAGTTCTTTTAGAGATCCCTGAAACATCTCACCAATTTCTTCCCAAAATCTCTTTAAAAGTTTCGCTTAAACTAAGCGATAACTTCTAAGTTGTTAAATTTACCACAACTTTACAAAACAGTCAAAAATTGTAGAAGTCCACAACATTTGAGACTTTTTGGTAAGGAAAGGCAGCAGGACAAATTCATTTTTAAGTTTTTAGCAGTCATTGCGAGCAGAGGTAACCTGTCATTGCGAGCCCTTCTTCGGAGCAATGTCAAACGAAGCAATCCTCCTCTTTTAAAACAAAGGAAGATCACTTCGTTTGTAAATGCCTCGAAGTGAACCTCGTGATGACAATCAATTGTTATTAAAAACAAATTGACAACAATGGTAGGCAAATAAATTCCGCCTGTAGGCTTGGATACATATTCCAGCCTGGACGAGGATTGGTATACTCGGCTACGAATTGGTAAACGATGGATGTCAAATTGATGTCAGAACTATTTAAAAATGTCCTCTAAAATGGAAGTGCGAAAGCCACAAAAAGAAACAATAATTTTTAGAATCTCCCATTAAACCACCCCTCAATACCTTTCCGTTTGTCTCTGGAAACATAAGATTAAGACAATAAAAAATAAAGAAACGAGGCTTTGGAAGCAATTTCCACAGCCTCTACTAATTTTCATCAATATCATTAAAAAGCTTTTTTCGCTCTTTTTTCACCCTTAGAAAAGTCCTATGTGTTTCTGAACTTTTGCAAAAATTTATGTAAAACATTCAAAAATTGAAATGGCTCTTCTGATATCATATAATTAAATTTCTGCGCCCGTAGCTCAATTGGATAGAGCATCGGCCTACGGAGCCGGCGGCTGCAGGTTCGAGTCCTGCCGGGCGCGCCAGTCCCACGGCTATTTCCCCAAAAGCGACCGGAGAAAGCAAATTGATTTGCTTTCGTCAGGACGAGAAGCCCGCAACGATGCGCGAGTTTTGCGAAGCAAAGGCGAGCGCCGTGAGGGGCGGCCTGCGAGAAATTCCCGTCAGGGAATTTACTTGTAGGAGAGTCCTTAAGGGCGCGCCAGTCCCACGGCTATTTCCCCAAAAGCGACCGGAGAAAGCAAATTGATTTGCTTTCGTCAGGACGA
>DYJZ01000048.1 GCA_020722885.1 Thermoanaerobaculum aquaticum | reverse complement strand
CATTGAACCACCCCTCAATATCTTTCCGTTTGGCTCCGGGAACAAAAGGTTAAGGCAATGAAAGAAAAGAGGCTGTGGAAATTGACGAACTATGGAAAATTCTTGCAGAGTTTAAGACTCTTTATTTTCTGTGTCTAACCTGACTTTAAATCATAAAATTTCAGATAATTATATTAAAATTTTTTTAATTAAACTCTTATATTGCTTTATGATAACTCTCAAGAAAAACTTTTTATCTCTTCTTATTTTAAGCAGCCAGAACCTTGACAAAGAGCGGCAATAAATAGTTAAATATCTCTTGATGAATGAGTATTTCAAGGAATTTGAAAAATGGAACAGGAAAGAGCCACTTGTTGTAAAGATCGATTACGGCTATCCTATCCCACTCAGATTTGCGCATACATTCAACGCACTGTTTGATCCCATTTCTGAAATAAGATCTTTCTATGAAAACAATAAAAACAGCTCTCCTTCTGTTATCTTTAATTCTCATTACCTCTTGTCTTTAAGAAGAAAAGAGAGCCCCCTGCAAAACCTTATCAACAGGGTTAAAGATACTCCTGTTGTTTTTGAAACGAGATTTTTAAAGTTTTTCAAAATCCTCTGTCTTCTTTTTGAAAATGAAAAGGTAAAATTTACAAAGTTGAATATTTTTTCTGACGGCTCTCTTCCTCCTCTTTATTCATCATTCCATTTAAACAGGGAACTGTTTATGAAAAATCTTTTTTGTGAATGGGAAAGCGGGCTTAAAACAGCAAGAGGAAGTTCAGCACTTATAGAGGTTGCAAAAATAATCGCTGAAAGCAAAACTCCTCTGACTCCTTCTTTAATTTCGCAGAAAATGGGAATCTCTCTCGGAGCAGTTGCATCCTATCTGAGATGGATGGAAGAAGCTTCTCTTATAAGAAAGGAAAACAGGTACTATTTCTTAAGACACGCTGGACTCTACTCTCTTTTTAAAGAACCTATAACTGAAAAGATTCAAATTGTGCAAAAGTTAAAAAGAGAAGATTTAATGGAGATTGATTAGGAGAGTAAAATATGTGCGGAATTGTCGGTTACATAGGGCCCAAATCACCACTCGAAATACTACTTGAAGGCTTAAAGAAACTTGAATACCGTGGCTACGATAGCGCTGGAATAGCAATAATCTCTGGTAACACACTTTTTACGGAAAGGTCTGCCGGAAAAATTACAAATCTTGAAGAAAAACTGGCGGTAAAGAAAATATCAGGAGAATACGGAATTGGACATACAAGGTGGGCAACTCACGGAAGGCCAACAGAAGAGAACGCTCATCCTCACACAGATTGCAAAAAAGAGATAGTAGTGGTTCATAATGGTATTCTTGAAAATTATACTGAACTCAAGCTGCAACTGG
Source organism: Thermoanaerobaculum aquaticum (assembly GCA_020722885.1). Classification (GTDB taxonomy): domain Bacteria; phylum Acidobacteriota; class UBA4820; order UBA4820; family UBA4820; genus UBA4820. The sequence continues at coordinate 14,481 of DYJZ01000048.1, read as the reverse complement.
AAAAAAGGGGGCATCTCTTCAAAACCGAAACAGACACTGAAGTAATGGCACACCTGCTTGAGGAGGAAAATGACGACCTTTTGCAGGCAATGAGAAATGTGTGCAAAAAATTAAAAGGAATTTACGCTTTTGCTGCAGCGTCATTAAGAGACACAGGAAAAATAGTCGTTGCAAGGATGGGTCCACCTATTGTAATAGGGCTTGGAGAAAATGAAAACTTTGTCGCCTCTGACATACCTGCCATCCTTCACCATACAAGAAACATAATCTATCTTGAGGATGGTGAAGCAGCAGAAGTTTCAGACAAGAAGGTTTTTGTGACTGATTTCGAAGGAAATATTAAGACAAAATTTCCACAGAGAATAACCTGGAATCCAATTCAGGCTGAAAAGGCAGGTTTTAAGCACTTTATGGAAAAGGAGATTTTTGAACAGCCGAGGGCTTTGAGAGACACTCTTTTAGGAAGGCTCTCTCTGGAAAAAGGAAGCATCTATCTCGAAGAATTAAAAGAACTCGAAGGGAAATTAAAAGATTGCGATTCTGTTCATTTTGTCGCCTGCGGAACATCGCTTCACGCCTCTTTATGTGGCAAATATATTGTTGAAGAAGTAGCAAAAGTCCCGTGTTATGCCGATTATGCTTCAGAATTCAGATACAGGGATCCTCTGGTCTCCGAAAAAGATCTCACTGTTTTTGTAAGTCAGTCCGGTGAAACGGCTGATACTCTTGCCGCTTTGCGAGAAGCAAAAGAGAAAAAAGCCAGAACACTTGCAATCTGCAATGTTGTCGGTTCTATGCTTACAAGAGAAGCAGATGGAACTATTTTTACCCATGCCGGACCAGAAATAGGTGTGGCTTCAACAAAAGCATTTACCACTCAACTTGTTGCTATTATCCTGCTTGCCTTAAAATTATCGGAGATAAAAAAGAGTTCGACAAGGGAAAAAAGGGAAGAATACATTGAGTCACTGATGCAGATCCCAAAACTTGCTGAAGAAACTCTCAAACTTGAAAAAGAGATTGAAAAAATTGCAAAAAGTTATTCGAGGTTCAACAATTTTCTATATCTCGGAAGAGGAATTCATTACCCTATAGCCCTCGAAGGTGCTCTTAAACTTAAGGAAATTTCATACATTCATGCAGAAGCTTATCCTGCTGGAGAAATGAAGCATGGTCCAATAGCGCTCATTGATGAAAATCTTCCCATTGTTGCCCTTGCTATGAAGGACAGGGTATATGACAAAGTGGTTTCAAACCTTGAAGAAGTCAAAGCAAGAGATGGAAAAGTGATCAGTTTGACACAAAAAAGCGAGGAAAAACTTCAAAAGGTTTCCGATGTGGTGATTGAAATTCCGGAAACCGCGCCGATTTTTCAGGGGATACTGAGCGTTATTCCTCTTCAGCTTCTTGCTTACCATATAGCAATTTTAAGAGGGTGCGATGTTGATCAACCAAGAAATCTGGCAAAAAGCGTTACTGTGGAGTAGTAAAAATGATAGTTGCTGTTGTTTCAAATAACAAATCCATTGATTCGAAAGCGGAAGGATGTTTTGGAAAATCAAAATATCTCTTTGTCGCTGACACTGAAACAAGAGTGGTTAAAATTATCGACAATTCAAAAATTGCCAATCTTCCAAACGGTAGCGGAATAAGAACCGCAGAATTGGTGGTGAAATTAAAGGTTAAAAAGGTTTCAACAAGTGAAATAGGAAAAAATGCTCTCGAAATATTACAAAACTCAAACATAGAAGTATTTACCAACTGTAAAGGAACGGTAAGAGAGATTCTTGACTATTTTGCTTCTTTAAAGTGAGGAAAAATGAAAAAAAATCTCTTTCTGGTTTTATTTTTGACCTTTTGCATTCCGATTTTATGCATAAGCCCCTATGGTGAAGCCGTTAGAAGTTTTCCCTTAGATTATAAAAATCAAACTGAAATAACCTCTAAAGAAAATGCAATTAATTTGAAGTTTCTCTCTCTTGACATAGAAAAAATAAAGGGCGAGAGAATAGAAAGATTTGAAGGTGAAAAATACTTTCTATTAACTTCGTCAGAAGAAGATTTTCTGGAAAAATTTGAGAAGGTGAGTTTAAATAATGCAGAGAGAATACAGAGTAATCTATTTCTTTTTAAATCAGATTTTGAGGGAATTGAAAATTTAAAAAAGTTTTCTGATTCCTTTTTGGTTTTTGAATACAAAGCACAATACAAGATTCATCCATCCCTTTATATGGCAACCTGGAAAGAGCCGGTCATAATTGAAGCACTTTTGCACAAAAGAGAAAAACCAGAATCGCTTTTTACTGAAACAAGGAAACATTTTTTCCTAACACTTCTTGGAGATGAAAAAAAAGGTTTTCGTCTGCGATGGCTTGTTGAAGGGAAAGAGGTTCAGGAATTTGCAAAGGAACTTTCAAAGCATAAAGAGGTTGCTCTTGTCTATCCCTGGTTCCTTCCCTCTCCTCTTAATGACGATTCAATATGGATAATTCAAAGTTATGATACTGAAAATAAAAGAAATTATTCTCTTTCTGCAGTTATGTTCAATCACGGAATTCTCGGAGAAGATGAAATAGCCACTGTATGCGATACCGGACTTGACAATGATATGTGTTATTTTTCTTACAATAGCTCCGACTTTGCTACAGCGCAATACCCGACTCCTCCCTCAACAGGAGACATTGACTTAAGTAAAAAGGTTATCGGTTATTCTGTTCTTCCCGGCGCAACCGCATATGACAATGACGCAAATTGCGGAGCCTTTAATCAATATCACGGAACCCACACAAGCGGAACACTTTTGGGAGACAATTACTCTAACCCCTCTTCAGTAACCAACATTGGCCACGACTTTGCAGACGGTATGGCTCCGATGGCAAAGCTCTATTTTCAGGATGCTGGAGACGATGTTTCGGGATGTCTTTCAGGGCTTTCGATTGACTATTCCCTTCTTTTCAGGCAAAGTTATGATGCAGGAGCAAGGATTCATTCAAATTCGTGGGGTGCTGATTCAGGGGGCGAATACACAACCGACGCTTTTTCAGTAGATGATTTCTGTTACAGGTATGATGACTTTGTTATCTGTTTTGCGGCAGGAAATAGCGGTTATTTGGCACAGTCTATCAATTCTCCTGCAACTGCCAAAAACTGCATAACTGCAGGAAGTTTGACGAATGGTTCTGTGGGAAGTAATCAGGTTTCCGATTTTTCTTCAAAGGGCCCAACAAAAGATGGAAGAATAAAACCAGACCTCTGTGCTCCTGGAGAATATATTTTGTCAGCATCAGGAACATCTTCTTCCTCAGACAGGAACTGTGATTTTAAACCTTTAAGCGGAACTTCAATGGCCACACCCACTCTTGCAGGCGGTGCACTACTTTTAAGAGATTACTTTATAAAGGGTTTTTATCCTTCAGGGGAGAAAAATGTTTCAGATAGTTTTAACCCATCATCAGCCTTAATAAAATGTGCTCTGGCAGCTGGAGCAATGGATGTGGGCATCAAGGACTTCCCAAATTTCAATGAAGGTTTTGGAAGGATAAACCTCGACAGATTTTGCTACTTCAAACAAAACGAGAAAGACAATTTAAGAGCAAGAATCTGCGATGTAAGAAATTACGCAGGGCTAAAAGAGGGAGAAGAAATGACTCTCTCTTTTAATGCAAAGGGTTATATCAAGATTGTTCTCACATGGACAGACCCGCCTCCTTCACTCATTGCTTTAAAAAGTCTTATAAACGACCTTGATTTAAAAGTGGTATCTCCTTCTGGAAATGTTTATTTCGGGAACAATCTCCAGAACGGTATATCTGTTCCACAGGGAAGTCCTGATACACAAAATAATATTGAAATGTTTCTTCTTGAAAATGGTGAAGAGGGATTATGGCAGGTGAAAGTTGTTGGAAAAGATATAAAAGGTTCTCCTGATTATCCCTATTCCAATGTTCAGGGTTTTGCTCTTGTAATTTTAAAAGAATATGAGGATGCTCCAACAGGTACTCCCCAGATTACCTCAATTTTAGATTCTTCAAATGAAGGGATAAAAATAGAATGGAATTTAGTTGAAGGAGCAAGCTCCTATTCAGTCTATAGAATTGATGAAAGTGGCGAATATCAGGGAAAAGAGACCTTCATCGGAGAAACATCCGAAAACTATTTTTTTGACAGAAAAGTTCAAGGAGGTTATTTATACTCCTATTACATTCGGCCTGTAGCAAATGGATTTGAAGGCAAATCTTCTGAAAAGCAAACAATTACATATAATGGAAACTGTACTTTACTTCCGCAATTTAAAGGCGTAAAAGAGTGGCAGAATGTGTATTCAACTTCTTCCTGCGATATTACGCTTTTCTGGGATGAAGCCATTTCAGGGTGTCCGCTCGCAAGCGATCTAAGTTACAATATTTACAGGGAGAGTTTCCCCAATTTTATCCCTTCTTATAGCAACAGGATAGCGACGGGAGTAAAGGGCATTTCATACACTGACTTAAATGCACCAGGTGACATCACTTCCTATTACATTGTTAGAAGCGAAGATTCGACAACACTAAACGGCGGTCCAGCAAACGGGGGAAATGAAGACAGAAATCTTGTCACAATAAATGCAACTCCGCAGGGTGAAGAAGAATTTGTCGGGAACCTCATTGACAATGGAGGTGATACGCTTGCTTTCTTCAAAATGGAGGAACCTTTTACGATTTCGACCCTTTCAAATCATACGCCAAACGGAAATTACTCCTATTCTCTTTCAAAAGAGGGAGAGCAATATCCAAACAGCACTTGCGCATCTTTATATTCGCCAAAAATCAGGGTGGCTTCTCAAGATTCTGAACTTTCCTACTATGTAAAATACAATCTTGAATACGGCTGGGACGGAGTAGTTGTAGAAATATCAGAGGATGATGGAGTAACTTTTTTTCCCGTAACTCCGGATGAAAATTATCCTTCTTCTTTTTTCCTGACGGGCGAACATCCTATAAACAGTTGCCAGTTTCCTTCAACTCAGGGTTGTTTCAATGGTCCACAGACAAATGATACATTGACGGAATGGCAAAAATATACCCATAGTCTTTCACCCTACGAAGGAAAGGAGATAGTGGTAAGGTGGAGATTCAGTTCAGACCCTGCCTCGGAGTATGAGGGGTTTTTCCTGGACGACATTGAATTTAAGAATGTTTATGTTCACAAACCCTGCATAAGTTCTACTCCTTCAGTGAGTTTTGACAAAAGCCAGTACGGTTGTAATGATGTAGCTTTAATAACCGCTCGGTGCTTTGAGAAGAAAGGCACCAAAATAATCAATTGCCTTTTTAGCAGTGATACCGAAGTAATTCCTGAAACAATAGTGCTTTATGAGAATCCTTCAAACTCTGGCATTTTTTCTTCATCAGTATCTACTGTTGATGAAATCACCAGTGGCGATGGAAAAATCGGAGTTAAAAACGGAGATACCATTTCTGCATCTGTTGAATGCGCATCTCAATCTTTTACAACTTCTTCACTAATTGACTGCATTTCTCCTCAAATCACTCTCTTATCGCTCGGTTTTTCAAATTTAGAAGTTGAAATTTACTTTGAAACGAGTGAACCAACCACTGCTTTAATAAAATATGGCGAAACTGAAGATCTCCCAAAGACAATCACCGACGATAGTCTATCAACCTCCCATAGAATAAAACTTTCTTCTTTATCACCCTGCACAACCTATTTTTACTCGATAACGATTGAAGATTATTCTAAGAATCTTTATCAGTCAGAGATAAAATCATTCACGACAAAAATGTGTTATCCCGCTCCAATAATTAAGGACATAAAGGTTTTGACCAATCCTTTCAAACTTCAAATCATTGGTGAGAACTTTATAAAGGATTCAGAAATTTTAATCAACGATAATTTTGTCCCCGAAACGACTTTCAAAAATTCAGCAAAACTTGTTGCAAAAAAAGGGAATAAATTAAAGGCGATGGTTCCAAAAGGAGAGACTGTCTCTGTAACGGTTTACAACTCCTCAGATATGAATACTTCTCAGCCATTTTACTTTACAAGGTAGTTCAACCTTTCAAAACTGCAAGAGGCCTCATTTTTGCAACAACTTTTGCAAGGTCAGCCCCTTCAACCACTCTAATAACCTCGTCAATATCCTTGTAAGCCTGAGGTGCCTCCTCCTTTATTGTATTTTTGTTTTCACAGATGAGGGTAATTCCCTCCATAGATTTTTTAAATTCTTCGTCGGATATCGCTCCTTCTTTTAAAACTTTTCCGTCACGATATCTGATTTTTCCTGCCGCCTGAGTCCTGCTCATTTGCCTTCCAGCACCGTGGTTTGCCGAACAGAGAGATTTTTCGTTTCTCTCTGTCCCAACAAGAAGATATGAAAAAGAACCCATTGAACCAGGGATAAGAACTGGATGTCCCGTTTTTCTGAAAATCTCATTTTCCATCCTTGAACCGGGAAAAGCCCTTGTAGCTCCCTTTCTGTGAACCCAGACTTTTTTTCCAAAATGTTCCTCCAGTTTGGCTATGTTGTGAGGCACATCGTAAAGAAGTTTTAGTTCAGCATTGGGGTAGTGATACAAAAGATTCTTCTTTATCAAAAGAGACATAATATGCCTGTTGGCAAAGGCAGAATTTGCCGCACAATGCATCGCTTTAACATAATTCCCTCCCTCTTTTGTATCGAGAGGAATATAACATAACTCTCTCGACGGATGGGGTTCCCCGTAATTCTTTGATTTTGCAAGAGACATATAATCCTCGCCAATCTGGTGCCCCAGCCCCCTGCTGCCGGAATGTATCATTATCACAATTTGATTTTCAAATATCCCCCATTCTTCCGCAATTTTTTTGTCTTTTACGTAGACCACTTCCTGTATTTCAATAAAATGGTTTCCTCCTCCAAGTGTTCCAAGCTGGTTTTGGCCCCTCTGTTTTGCCCTCTCTGAAACAGCAGAAGCGTCTCCCTTCATTGACCCTGAATCTTCTATCAATGGTAGAATGTCTTTTAGTTCTTCCTTCTCAAGAAAATCCCAGACAAAGTGGTCTTTACTCTTTATTTTGTAAAGCCCTTTGATGCCCTCTTCTAAAACACAGGCGAAATCGTTTCTTGTCAATTTTATATTTTCTTTTCCCTCCCCCAGAGGAATGTCCCTTCTAATTGATTTTGCCAGCAATGCAGAATCAAAATCCTTTGCGTTGAGATTTGTTTTAAGCACCCTCATTCCACAATTGATGTCATACCCAACTGCGGCAGGAATAATGACTTCTTCCGTTGCGACCACAGAACCAATCGGAACTCCATAGCCTATATGAATATCCGGTGTCCCAAGAACCTTTTTTACGGAAGGTATTTTGCAGGCGTCCCTTAATTGCCTTATCGCATCCTCTTCAAGCCTGATTTTTTCAGAAATAAAGATAGAAGCGTCCACTTTCATCTCTTCGTTTTTCTTTAAAAAAACTTCAAATTCAGAAATTCTTTCCATTGTCCACCTCAAGAACACTATAAAGTTTTTACACAATTTTTTCAAGAATATTTTTTTTATTTCTCCATACTTGACAAATTAGGTTATCCTAACTATAATAGGTAATCCTAACAGGAGGATGATTTGAAAAAGAATGTTGGTTCTATTGGTGAAAGTCTTGAAGATTACGCAGAAGCAATATTTGAACTTGAAAAATTGAACGGGGTGGCAAGAGTCACCGACCTTGCAGAAAAACTGTCCGTTTCAAAATCATCAGTTAGCGAGGCACTTAACATTTTAAAAGAAAAGGAAATAATCGTTTATTCGCCTTATAAACCTATTAGACTTACACCTAAAGGAAAAAGTCTGGCAAAAAAAATCAAGCATAAACACGATACGCTTTGTAATTTTCTTATAAAGATACTTCATATAGAACCGAAACGGGCTGAAGCCCAGGCGTGTCGGATGGAGCACTTTCTTGAAAATGAAGTTATTGAAGGCATCTGCAAACTTACCCTGTCCTTAGAAAAGAAAGGAAAAAATAATGATTGACTTACTTAAACTTAAAAACAACGAATCTTCACACATTGTTGGATTTGAAGGAGGAAGAGGGTTTGTCGCAAGAATGGCTTCGATGGGATTGACAATAGGAAGTGAAATTACGGTTCTGCAGAATTACGGTAAAGGACCCATTATAATTCTTGCTAAAAACACAAGAATCGCTCTCGGAAGAGGCGAAGCTCAAAAAATTATTGTTGAAGAAATCTCAAAATGCAGCAAAAGCATTTCAAAGTAGCACTTATAGGCCAGCCAAATGTTGGTAAATCGACGGTTTTTAACCATTTAACCGGTTTAAATCAACATGTTGGGAACTGGCCGGGAAAGACAATAGAACAAAAAACAGGTAAAATAAATTATAAAGATTATGTTATTGAAATATGCGACCTTCCCGGAACATACTCCCTCACTTCAAATTCTGAAGAGGAAAGAATTTCGAGAGATTTTATAATAAAAGAAAAACCAGAAATCGTCATAGTTCTTTTAAACGCCACGTCTCTTGAAAGAAGTTTTTATCTTTTATCCGAAGTCCTTCTATTAGAAGTTCCCACAATTCTGGGAATAAATATGGCTGACATAGCAAAAGCAAACGGAATAGAGATAAATTACTCTATGCTTGAAGAAAAACTCAAAATTCCTGCTGTCGAACTTGTTGCTTCAAAAAATCTTGGGCTTTACGAACTTGTTGAAAAAACAATTGAAGTTTATGAGAAAAAGCAAAAATCAGTTCTTCCTTTTTCCGCAATTAAAAGCACACACAAGAGGGAACTTGACGAACTGAGTGAAATACTGAATGGAAGAATACCCAAACCCTATCCTCTCAAATGGTTTTCAGTTAAACTTCTTGAAGGCGACAAAGAAATAACAGAACTCTCAAAAAAGTGGTTGAAAGATAAATGGAATGAAGCCCATAAGATACTTGAAAGACACGAAGATGCTTATCTTGATATAGTGGGCTCAAGGTATGAATGGATTTCTGAAATTATCTCCTTAACAGTAAAAAATCAGCGCCCTCAGGAGATTTTAATTACTGACAGAATAGATAGGTATGCAACACATCCTTATTGGGGAATGGCTTTGCTTTTGGTGATTGCTGCAACAATTTTCTCTCTGACTTATCTTGTCGCCATTCCAATTGTAAATTTATTGAGCAGCGGTATCTCATTATTGCAAAGTTTCTTAAAAGATACCTTTCAGTCATATCTTTCTCCATTTTTCTCGGGACTTCTGTTTGACGGGGTATTTGGAGGAGCGGGAATGGTCATTGCTTTTTTTCCCACCCTTGTCTTTTTCTTTTTCTTCACAGGCATTCTGGAGGATGTCGGATACCTTTCACGAATAGCTTACATAATGGACAATTTTATGCACAGAATCGGGCTGCATGGAAAATCCTTTCTTCCATTTTTTCTCGGTTTTGGGTGTAATGTTCCGGCAATATTAGGAACAAGAATTATTGAAGAGAAAAAAGCAAGAATGCTTACAATTGTCTTAAGTCCTTTTATTCCCTGCACTGCAAGACTTGCAGTTCTTACATTTCTTGCTCCTGCTTTCTTTGGCAGATACTCTTTTTTAGTTATGCTTGCTTTAATTATGGTAAATCTCTTCGCTGTCTTTCTTATTGGAAAATTTCTGAGCAAAACCCTTTTTAAGGGGGAAAAAAGCGCTTTTATTATGGAATTACCGCTTTATCACATGCCGGATTTCAAGACGATCTCCATATATGTATATGAAAACATCAAGAGTTTCATCGCAAAGGCGGCGACCATAATAATCCTTGTGGCAGGAATCGTGTGGGTCCTCGCCAATTACCCTTCGGGAAATATTGAGGAAAGTATACTTGCCTCTTTCGGAAAAACGCTCGAGCCGCTGGGAACCTTGATGGGGTTTCCTGACTGGAGGCTCTCCGTTGCCCTCCTGACAAGTTTCGTGGCGAAAGAGAATACGGTGGCAACGCTCGGAATACTTTATGGCGTTTCTCCGGAAACGGGGCTTTCAGAACGCGTCTCTTCCGTCCTGTCGTTCCCGGCAGCGCTTTCGTTTCTAATTGTCCAGATGCTTTTCATCCCCTGTGTAGCTTCGGTGGCGGTAATAAGGCAGGAAGCCGGCTGGAGATGGACCTTCCTCTCCATCATTTTGTCGCTCTTCGTATCGGTCGCAGCGGGAATTTTTACCTTTCAAATTATAGGTTTGTTCTATGCTTAGAAAATTGCTTGAAATTTTGAAGGAAGGGAATGCTCTGTCAGCTCGAGAGATATCTCTTTCAATGGGAGTAAATAAAGAGATGGTTGCCCTCCTGCTTGAAGAGCTTGAAAAGAGAGGGTTAATTCAAAGCTCGGAGTCACATTCCTCCCTTTGCGACAAATGCCATTTAAATTCAGCCTGTAAAAAGGGGGGAAAAAGATATACTTTTTGAAACTGCGATTTAAACAACAACAGGTATTCTTCAATGAAGCCTTTTTGAATAAATCAGGATTTAAAACTAACAGAAATGGAGGCCAAAGATGAGTATGCTCACAAAAACTCTTTTGGGAAAGTTCAGTCTTATAGCTTGTTTGCTTACCGCTCTTTTGCTCTGCCAAACCGTTTTTGCTCAGGCAGGCAAGATCACCGGTAAAGTGGTTGACACTGAGACCAGGGAACCTCTTGCCGACGCGAGAGTTTTGCTCGAGGGAACGGACAAGTGGACATTAACCGCCGATGATGGCAGTTACGTTATTGCGGATATTTCGGTTGGCGAACACCTGGTGGTTGCTTCAAAATCAGGTTATAAGCCTTTTACAAAAAAGGCGGTTGTTTCAGAAGGGAAAGCGGTAATCGTCAATTATGAGTTAGAGAGGCTTCGTTTTGAAGGCGATGAAATGGTGGTCACCGGAACAAAGACTCCATTGCATATTAAAGATGTTCCAGTGCGGACGGAAGTTATTACTTCACAGGACATAGAGGAAAAAAACGCGGCAACTCTTTACGAAGCGCTTGAAGGCGTTCCCGGAGTAAGGGTCGAAGAGCAATGTTCCTATTGTAACTTTTCCATGGTAAGGGTTCAGGGGCTTGAAAGCGGTCATACTCTGGTACTGATTGATGGTCAGCCTGTTTATTCAGGCCTGGCGGGGGTTTACGGCCTTCAGCAAATCCCCACTTCGAACATAGAAAGCATAGAAATTGTTAAAGGGTCGGGTTCAGCCCTTTACGGCAGCTCTGCGATCGGTGGTATTATCAACATAATTACCAAAGAACCGTCTAACAAGCCGTCTTTAGAATTCTTTTCAAGTTTCGGGACTGACAGCACAAAGGATTACTCGCTCCTCGCAACCGTGAAAAAAGACAACATGGATGCCCTTATAACAGCACAGGAAAACAGCGGTGACGAGATTGACGAAAACGGGGACGGAATAACCGACCGCGTCAAGAGCGACAACCTCGGGCTGGGAATTAGAATCAATGTCAAAGAGCTTTTAGGAAACGACAGGTTCACTTTCAGCGGCAGGTCCATAAACGAAGAACGACGGGGAGGGGAGCTTGCTACCTGGCAAAATCCTTTCGCTGCGGGCACCGAGAACATTGATACTGACCGTTACGAGGCAGCAATTGGGTATAGCAAGAAATTCAACAAAGGCAACGGGATAAATTTTAACCTCGCTTACACCTTCCATCACCGTAGCGCTACAAATGACACTTTTCTTAGTGACTATGAAAGTATTCACGGCGTGCCACCCCCGGTAACGGAAATGGAGCCATACCTTGCCGACGAAAAGTTGTTTGTTGCTGATTTCAGTTATTCGCATCCTCTAAAAAAACACAATTTGCTTTTAGGCGTTCAGTATTCTCACAACAGGCTGGAAGAGAGCGGCAAATATGTCATAGTTGACGATTTAGACCCCAATTATGGCAGCACATACATCTCGGAAAGCGAAAAACACGCTGACGAAACAGGAATCTATTTTCAGGATGAATTCTCTGCAAACGATAGGTGGCAGTTTGTCCTTGGAGCAAGATATGACACTCATAGTTCTGAAGACAACTTTGGAGGTTCCGGCGATGTCGCCCCCATAAAAATAGTCGGTCTCTCCTACGACGAAGAAGCTTTCAGCCCGAGAGTGGCGGCGATGTTCAAGGCAACACCGAACCTCACCTTCAGGGCCAGCGTCGGGACAGGATTCAGGGTCCCCTACGGCTTCAGCGAGGATTTGCATCTTTGCAGCGGTTCACCGAGAGTCTACAAGCCTTCTGGGCTGAAGGCAGAAAAATCACAAAGTTACAGCCTCGGTGTGGACTATTTGAGTTGCAGGTTCAACCTGAACGTCAACGCCTTTAGAACAGACCTGCAAGACAAAATTGGCTTCGCGGATGCAAGCGAATACGCAAGAAGGCAGGGCTACACCTATGAATGGGAAAACCTCGGAGACGCCTATACGCAAGGAATAGAGTTTGGTACAAGACTGCTTCTCGCAAACAATCTTGTCCTTAATTGTTATCTTACCTACACCGACGCCCAATACAACAATAACCGTCAGAGTTGGGTGGAAAAGCATCCTCAATATGCGAATGACAGCAAATACATCCCCCGCGTTCCTGAAACTACTGCCGGTGTGGAGCTGAACTTCACCCCAACTGGCTGGGAGGTGATGCTCGGTGCTTACTATACCGGCAAAATGTATATTGATTACTACGAGGAAGAGGACATTGAAATGCCGGGAAGCAAAATAGTGCACACTCCCAATTTCTGGATTGTCAACGCCAAGATAACCAAAAATTTCAGCAATGGACTCACTCTATTTGCAGGCGCTAAGAACCTTTTTGATTATGTTCAAAAGGAGAGACACCCTGACGACGCAGCCTTTATCTATGCCCCCCTGACCGGGCGATTAGTCTATGTGGGGCTGAAGCTGAGGTTTTAAGAGGCACAAACAACTATATCATCAAATAAGAGTGGTTCAACCCTGTTCAGGCCGGGGGCAGTTCAACAAGAAAGGAGAATACAACTTTGAGAACTTTGCTCCCAGGCTCCAGGTAATAAAAATTCAGGGGGTTTTTTCCTTAATTTTTTGAAGAAAATAAGTTTCAAATGCTTCGACGGAAACAGGTGCAACCTGTCTTGTTATTTTTAGGATTATTCTGGCATATTCTCTTATCTCATATTGAGCATGAGGATGAAGCCTCAATTTAAGAAAATGAAAAAGGTTGTGAAGGTCTATTTGCCAGTACCATTCGGTATAAAGTGAAAGAGGCAGAACTATTCTTGAAAGTTCTTTGGCAAGATTTTTTTCGATTAGTTTTTTATATGCCCTACCCGAAACTGTAAACACCTCTTTCATAATTTCCTGTATTTCTTCTGCTTCTTTTTTATCAAAAGGTTTATCAGCCCTTCCCTGTTTGTTTGACAGACTTTGTGGGCATATGTTATTTAGGTCTGGCAGATAAAATTCTTCTTTCATTATGGAGTATCTTCCAGATATTTCATTGACCCTTGCGGTTCTGTGCCTTATCCACTGCCTTGCCACAAAAATTGGAAGTTTGATATGGAATGTTAGAACCACCTGTTCAAATGGACTTGTATGTTCGTTTTTCATAAGGTATTCAATAAGAGCTTTGTCTTCCCGAAAAGTTTTTGTCCCCGCACCGTAAGAAACCCTCGCGGCAGCAACGACCCTGCCGTCGTTGCCCATATAATCAACCAGTCTTACAAAGCCTTTGTCAAGAACCTTAAATTCTTTATCAAGAATCTTTTCTGCTTTTTTTTGATGATTGTGAGCCATCTTCTTTCTTACCCAGCAATTTTTCTATTGATTCTTCTATTTTATTTCTCGGCTTATTTTTTACAAGAGCCACCTCAGAACTTACAAGACTGAAGCATTTCTGATAAAGTTTTTTCTCTCTGAAAGAAAGAGGTTTTTTCAGGTTCTGTATGTGCAGAGATTTAAGAACTTTTGCTATTGAAATAATGTCGCCCTGTTGAACCATTCCGCTATGTGTCGTAAATCGGTCCTTCCATGTCGGAAACTCTTCAGGAATGCCATTTTTTAAAAAATCAAGAGCTTTATTTACAACACTACTTGATGAAGGACGCCTGATTCTTATTTCGGTAAAACTCGATTCGGGAATCATAACTGTTGATACATTTTCCGAATCGTTGAAAGAAACTATGTAATAAAGTTGTTTATTCCCGTTTACTTCCCTTAATTCAGTCCGGACAATTTCTCCCACTCCGTATCCGGGATAAACAATCTTTTCTCCTACAAGAAATTCTGAAGAACTCTTCTTACCCATAGTTTTTATTATACCATTTTTTGAAAAAAATGTCTTGCAAAAGTTCAGAAACACATAAAACTTTTCTGAGGGTGAAAAAGGAGCGAAAAGACTTATTTATAATATCGATGAAAGAATAATTAGTAGAGGCTGTGGGAATTGCTTCCGCAGCCTTGTTTCTTTATTTTCCACTCCTTAACCTTTTGTTCCCGGAGCCAAACGG
>DYJZ01000047.1 GCA_020722885.1 Thermoanaerobaculum aquaticum | reverse complement strand
TGACAGAAAATTGGATAGAAAGTTAGACAGAAAGACTCCATTTGACCTTTTAAAAATAAATTCCTATAATCTCTTGTTTGGAGGCTGAGATGACTTTCTATCTTCTTGCTATGAATGTGTCAGACCTGATCAGACACTCAGGATATGTTGCTAAAGGCGTATTAATCATTTTGCTAATTTTCTCGCTTCTTTCATGGAGTGTCATTCTGGATAGATTCTTAAATTACAGAAGATATTTAAAGAGAGCGACAACTTTTTATGAAAAAATGAAAAACACAAAAAATATTGGTGAGATAGTAAACTTTTCGAGAAATTTCCCGGAAAACCCCTTTAAGGAAATGTTTCTTGAAACTTACCGTGAGTTTCATGAACAAATTTCAGAAACACCACAGGCAAGTTCCAACCCTATCATCAAAAACACGGAGAATCTTGAAAGGACTCTTCAAAGAGTGATGCGGGGACAGACGATGCATCTCGAATCTGGTTTGGCATTTCTTGCCACAACTGCATCTGCAACTCCTTTTATAGGTCTTTTCGGAACAGTATGGGGAATTATGGAGGCATTCAGAGCAATTGGAGAAACAGGAAGTGCCACTCTCGCTTCCGTTGCTCCCGGCATATCGGAAGCACTCATAACCACTGCTGCGGGGCTATTTGCGGCAATTCCCGCGCTTATAGGGTACAATCTTCTTGGAAGAAAAATAAAAGCATTTGGTACCTACATGGAACAATTTGGACTTGACATTATCAATCTTTTCGTCAAAAAATTCACCTGATTTGAAAGCCCTTCGAACCCATCTCGAAAAATTAAGAAGGGAATATTCTAAAGACCTTCTATTTTCAGACCCTCTTAAATTTCCAAGAAGGTACAGATCTTTTGAGGATAGAGAAATCAGTGCCTTAATTTCTGCTCTTTTTGCCTACGGAAGAGTTTTAAGCATAGAAAATTTTCTTACAAAAATCCATTCCTTTTTGGGCGATTCGCCGTATAAAGGAATTCTTAAAGAACGAATCTGGAATCAGGGCGGTTATAGATTTCAGAGTGAAAATGATGTGAGAAAATTTCTCATTGCTCTCTCCAGAATATTAAAAAAATATAGCTCTCTTGAAAACCTTTACTCTTCTTTTAAAGGAAACTCAGAGGAAAAATTACTAAAATTTGTTCAATCAATCCGCCAAGAAGTAAATGTTAACACTTCTGGTCTTCACCATCTTCTCTCCCTTCCATCATCCAGATCGCCAGCAAAAAGATGGAGACTTTTCTTGAGATGGGTTGTAAGGGAAGATGATGGATTGGATTTAGGTTTATGGAAAGCCATAGAACCCTCCGAACTAATTATTCCTCTCGATACTCACATTGCAAAAACAGCAATTTCACTCGGCTTAACAAAAAGAAAAATTAAAGACCTTGAGTTCGCTAAAGAGGTTACTGACAAACTCAGGTGTGTTTGCTATAAAGACCCTTTAAAATATGATTTTGCATTAGTTCGAGAAGGGATTCTCAAAAACTACCTTAAAGGAGGCAACTGAATGAAAATCTTAAAAGCAATTATTATTCTCGGAATTTTGATTTTTCTTATTTTTTTCTTTATTCATCTCTTTAACGAATTCATAGCTGTTAAGAGTACAGAAAAAACTATCCAGAACCTTCCAAAAATAGAACAAAAATTAAAAAAGGCTGCTCAAGAAAAAGATGAGCAGATAAAAAACCTGGATGGCGAGGATGAAAAAAAGGAAGATGGGGATAGCCAGAATTAATTTTCTATCTCAATGTCCTTAATGAAAAGAAAATTACCGTCTAAAGGAACTTTGAAAGGTTTTACTCTTTTGTTTGTCACAACCACTATATCGGGCCACCACAGGTTAATATAGGGAGTTTCGTCAGAAATGATCTCCTGAACTTTTTTATAAATTTCTTTTCTCTTCTTATAATCAATTTGCTCAGCACCCTCATTGAGTAATAAATCTAAAGCAAAGTTTTTATATCCTCCCCTGTTAAAGCCTTTTGGAGGAATCATCATTGAATGGAATCTGTATCTGTATGCATCCGGGTCTTTTATGCCAATCCAATTGAGAGAAAACATATCAAAGTTACCTCTCTTAATATCTTCATAAAAGGTTCCCCATTCAAGAGTTTGAATTTCTAATTCAACTCCTATCTTTTTTAAATTCTCGGATACGGCTTCAGCAATAAAACGGGATACCTTGTTCATTGAAGTTTTGTATGAAAGCTTGAACCTTACCCCTTTTCTATCCCTCAAAAGTCCAATTCTGTCAAGAATCTCTTCGGCGGCCTCTGGATCGAATGGGTGATTGGGGGTTTGGCAATAAGCCCAGTTTTCCGGGGGAATAAGACCTGTCGCCTCTCTGCCAAATCCCCTGATAATGTTTTCAAGAATCTCCTTCTTCTGTATCGCCATTGAGATAGCAATTCTCACTTCTTTTTTGTTTAAAGGGTATTTTGCGCAGTTTAATCCAATATAGGAATAGTTCGTTCCGTTTTCAGTAAAAACATTGAACCCTCTCTCTTTAAAACTTTTCACCGAATCGTAGGGGATGTCGTTAACCACTATGTCGAGACTACCTCTTAGTAATTCGAGAGAGCGAATGGTAGGGTCTTCAATTACCTTCATCAACACCTTTTTTATTTTTGGTTTATCTTTTGAAAAAGGATTTTCAACCAATTTGATTTCTTTTCCTCTCTTTACCGAAAAAATTTTATAGTATCCGCATCCGGGGGGAATTTTTTCAGGATCAAAATGAAAACCTT
Organism: Thermoanaerobaculum aquaticum; assembly: GCA_020722885.1. Taxonomy (GTDB): domain Bacteria; phylum Acidobacteriota; class UBA4820; order UBA4820; family UBA4820; genus UBA4820. The sequence goes on along the minus strand of DYJZ01000047.1, from coordinate 13,187 downwards.
CTGGAACAATTCCAAAATTTAGCAATGACAACAATGGCGCAAAGGGTGCCTTTAGCTCTATTTCAAAACTGTAAACATCAAGTTTTTTAATTTTCTTTATGACCTCAAGTTCACTTCTCTTCGGGGATATTGGTTCATCCTGTAAAATTGAATTGATAGTAAATATAACATCATCGCTGACCACTTCTTTGCCATTTGAAAAATGGATACCCTTTTTTAACTGAATTTCTATTCTTAAAGGAGTTATATATTTATAGGATAAAGCGATATCTCCTGCTGGCTCCATTTTTTGATCTGAATTAAAAAGCCCTCTGTGCGTTAAAGTCAGAACCCTTTCCGAAGATTGATCCATGGAATATCTTGGATCAAGTGAAGATGGAAAAGACTCAAGGCATACAGAAAGAGTTTCTTTATCCTCCTTCTTTGAGCAGTTTAAGAAAATTAATAAAGACAGAAAAATAAGAATGGCTAAAGCAATTCTTTTCAAGAAAAATTTACCTTTAGCTACAAGAAAAATAAAATTAAATTCCCTCTTCTCCTGGGGTTATACTTCCGAGAATAACTGGTTTTTTTGCGCCGGTTGCTGAGGGAACATTGCCCCTGCTATTCATAATTGTCTCGTTTGCAAGAAATGCATACAAAACAGCTTCTTTAGCTTTTCCGAGTATCGGGTAATCATTTATCGTATTTACAGCAAGTTTGGGAAAACTGCGTTTCAACCCTTCAAAAATTGTTTTGTTCTCAGCCCCTCCTCCCGAAACTATTATTTCTTCGTAAGAATGACTTTTTTGTAACATGTGCTCGCTTATTTGAAGAGTTATTGTTTTTATTGTAAATTCTGTTAATGTAGCAATCATATTGGCTGGTGAGATACCCGGATTTTCTTTAAGAATCTTCTGGAAATAAAGTCTTCCAAAAGTCTCCTTGTCGAGAGATTTAGGCGGCTCTTTCTTAAAGTAGGGATGTGCCAGAAGTTTTGTCAAAAGTTCAGGGATGACAGTACCCTGTTTTGCAATAACACCATTTTCGTCAAAAGACTTCTTTCCTTCAGAAAAATGAAAAACTGCAGCATCAATCAGAGCATTTCCGGGGCCTGTATCAAAAGCAATTATGCCATTTAGAGGTGAAGAAGCAGGAATTCCAGTAACATTCGCTACTCCCCCAATGTTAATAAGAACTCTTCCCCTTGCCCTGTGACTGAAAAGGACAAAATCTAGGTAGGCAACAAGTGGAGCCCCCTGTCCACCTACTGCCATATCTCTTGACCTGAAATCCGAAACAACTATCTTACCTGTTCTTTCAGCCACAATTGCAGGATTTCCTATTTGCATGGTTCCGCTTATCTTGTATCCAGGAAAAGCAATTGGTTCGGGATGGTGATAAATTGTCTGGCCATGCATCCCTATTAAATCTACTTCTTCAAAAGGTACTGAAAATTTTTTGGCAATACTTTTGGCAGAATAGGCAAAAAGTTCGCCCAGATAAGAAGACATAAGACACAATTCGGCCGCTCCCGCAGCATTCTGACCCATATCTCTATTAAGACGCTGGCTCAAAGACGGTGAATATGGATAAGTTTCATAACCGATTACATCAAATTCAGTTTCAAGCCCGCTTTTTCTTATTTTTATAATCGCCGCGTCAATCCCATCTGCACTTGTGCCAGAATTGATACCTATTATTATTTTTTCTGTTTTTTCACGAATTTTTGCAAGCATAAAAATCCTCCCTGAAATATAATATCAAAAAAGACTTCATTTTCATACAACAACCTCTCTCACTTTTGGTTTACAGGATATATTTTGACAGATCCTGATTTTCTACAAGTGGAGAAAGTATTCTTTCAACATATCCTCTATCAATTGTAACTTTCATTCCCGAAAGTTCAGGAGCATTGAATGAAATCTCTTCCATCACCTTTTCCATAACTGTGTGAAGTCTCCTTGCCCCAATATTTTCGAGTCGTTCGTTTATTATCTGGGCAAAATGGGCTATTGCTTCTATTGCCTCAGGAGAAAATTCCACTTCAACGCCTTCTGTAGCAAGTAAAGCGATATACTGTTTTATAAGAGCATTTTCAGGCTCTTTCAGGATTCTCAAAAAATCCTCTTCAGAAAGCGGCGCTAATTCTACTCTTATCGGGAACCTTCCCTGAAGTTCAGGAAGAAGGTCTGATGGCTTGGTCATATGAAAAGCACCAGCTGCTATAAAGAGAATATGGTCTGTCCGTACAAGCCCATACCTCGTCATAACTCTCGTTCCTTCGACTATAGGAAGAAGGTCCCTCTGAACTCCCTCTCTACTTACATCTGGTCCGTGTCCCCCTGTTGATCTTCCTGCTATTTTGTCTATTTCGTCTATAAAAATTATTCCAGATTGCTCTGCTCTTTCGAGAGCCACTCTTCCTATCTCATCCTGATCAATCAGTTTTTCCTCTTCCTCTCTCACAAGTTGTTTAAAAGCATCTTTTACTTTCATTTTACGTTTTTTCTTTGAACCCCCGAACATATCTGGCAGAAGTTCTCTAATATTAAAACCCATCTCTTCAACTCCCTGTGCCGAAAATATTTTCATTGCAGGAGAAGAAGCAGAGACAACTTCAACTTCAACAACTCTTTCGTCAAGCTTTCCCTCTTTGAATAACTTTCTCAACTTTTCTCTGGTTGCAGATTCCTCATCTTTTGGCTTCACTTCCCCATCAATGTCTTTTGAAATTGGAACCTTTGGAAGAAGAAGATCGAGAAGTTTTTCTTCTGCCAGATTTTCTGCCTTCTCTTTGACTTTTTCTATCATTTCCTGTTTTACGAGATTGAAAGAAATTTCTGTCAAATCTCTTATCATTGATTCGACATCTTTTCCAACATAACCAACTTCTGTAAATTTGCTTGCTTCCACTTTCAGGAAAGGCGATTTTGTAAGTTTTGCGAGACGTCTTGCAATTTCAGTTTTGCCAACCCCTGTCGGCCCAATCATTATAATGTTTTTGGGCGCAACCTCTTCTCTCAAGTTTTCTTCCAGAGCCTGCCTTCTCACTCTGTTTCTTAAAGCAATCGAAACCGCCTTTTTTGCCTCATCCTGCTTGACAATGTATTTATCGAGCTCCTCAACTATTTTTTTAGGAATAAGGGGGTCATTTAGTTTCTGTGCAAAATTTCCAGGTGATGTCTTAATCATCCTATCTTTCTCCTAAAGAGTTTCTACAATTATCTCTTTGTTTGTGTAAATGCATATGTTTGCCGCTATTAAAAGACTCTCTTTTACGATTTCCTCCGCTGACAAATTGGTGTGTAAAATCAATGACCGGGCTGAAGCTAAAGCGTAGGGTCCACCAGAACCTATCGCTATAATTCCGTCATCAGGAGATATAAGTTCCCCGCTACCCGAAAGAAGAAGCTGAGTATTTTTATCAGCAACAACAAGCATAGCCTCAAGCCTTCTCAAAGCCCTGTCAGTTCTCCACTCCTTTACAAGTTCTACAGATGATCTTTCGAGGTTTCCCCTGTATTCTTCGAGTTTTGCTTCAAACCTGTTAAAAAGAGTAAGCGCATCAGCCACACCTCCGGCGAAACCAGCAAGGATTTTATTCCCATAAAGCCTTCTAACTTTCTTTGATGTGGCTTTAAGAATTGTATTTGAAAAGGTAACCTGTCCGTCTGCCCCCATAGAGACTTCTTGACCTCGCTTCACGCATAAGACCGTGGTTCCTATAAATTCTGTCATAATTCCTCCCGAAAAAAACCTTTTTCAGTTTTTGAGCTTCTCTTCTATCTTTTAAAATAGTATTGTAAACTGAATAAATGAAAAATAAAAGGTTTCTTGGACAGCACTTCTTAAATTCTGAGAAAATTAAGTATAAAATTTTGGATACTGTTAAAAAATATGAGAGGTACTGTAATTCCATACTTGAAATTGGCCCGGGTGATGGCGCAATTACCGAAGAATTGCTTTGCCTAAATAAACCAGTTTTTGCGGTGGAAAAAGATAAAAATCTCTCTTTACTTCTTAAAAAGAAATACTCTAACTTAAATTTGTTTGAGTGCGATGCAAGAAGTTTTGAAATGTCTAAAATTGGAAGCAATTTCCTTCCTGTGCTTCTTATTGGAAATCTCCCATACTATGCTTCAACTGATATTATCCTTAACCTCCTTTCAAATCATTCAAAAATATCTTCAGCCCACTTCACTATCCAGAAAGAGGTTGCGCTTAAATTTTCATCTCCTGCAGGAGAAAAATATTATTCAAAATACAGCGTCTGGGCAGAGATTTTTTACAACACTTTAATTGAGTTTGAAATTAAAAGGGGCGCCTTTTCTCCACCTCCCAAAGTGCTTTCTTCATTTATAACTTTTATACCAGAAAAACAGCCATGTATAACTGAATTTGATTCTCTGAGTTTCTTTTTGTTTGTCGAAAAACTATTTCAGCACCCACGAAAGAAAATAAAAACTCTTTTCGAAAAATTTGGCATCAACAATAAATTGGTTGATTTTGACAGATCAATTTTAGACTCAAGGGCTAAGGAGTTACCTGCCAGCATTTTTGCTCAACTTTTTTTGAAAAAGAGTTAAATTTTATGCAAAAGTTCAAAAACACATAGGACTTTTCTGAGGGTGAAAAAAGAGCGAAAAAAGCTTTTTAACGATATCGATAAACGAATAATTAGTAGAGGCTGTGGAATTGTGGACAATTCGTCAATTTCCTCAGCCTTTGCGTCTTTTCCGGAAAGGGGGAATTTTCGTTGAAAGGAAGAATGGTAACGAGCACGCTGCTTTTTAGTGCTTTTGGCAGCATCAAGTGTTATAATAAAAAGCTGAGGATCGCTTTCGGCTTTGATTTGAGGCTAACGCACGCCGAAGAACAAAAGGCGCAGGGACATTCCGAAAGAACTTGAAACTTTCACCCATTTTTATGGAGGTTTCAGATGAATTTGTCTTGTTGCCTTTCCTCCCCAAAAAGTCTCAAATGTTGTGGACTTCTAAAATGACTTGAATTATTGCCACATTTATTTCAAAATAATGTTTTTGGAGGTTGAAGAGATGAAAAAGATTTTTCAATTCTGGCTTTTAGTGGCTCTGACGCTTGGTTTTTATTCTTTTTACGCTCAGGTTCCAGAATCTCTTACTCAGGCTTATAAGGCTTCGATTGATGCAACAAAAGCATCAGAATCTATTGATGATAAGGTCTGGATGGGATTCAGGTTTAAAGAGTATCCAGTAATTATTTTTGAAACAAAAGAAAGAAATGCCCTCGCAATCAACTTTTCCCCCCTACCACCCAATTTCAAACCAATTGAAGGTACCTCCATTTCCTATGGAAAAATTCCAGAGACAGAGTTTATGGCCAATGGGCTTCGTGCATATTCTAACAGACTTGTAGCTTTTATAGATTCAAAAACACTCAATAAGTACGCCTCAGCAAAAATAATCGAGGAGGCTTTCAAGCTTTTTCTTGCTTACAGAGGGTTTGGAGATCAGGGAACATTTTCTCCTGGAACATATCCTTTTCTTGACGCAGAAGCCAACTCTCTTTCAAGGTGCGAAAATTTATGTCTCATTAAAGCAATGACTTCCGAGATTCAGGACATTAAACCACTTCTATCTTCTTTTTATTCATTCAGGACAAAGCGGCAAGCCTCCATTTCTAAAGAAATTTCTACTGTGGAAGATTCAAGAGAACTCATTGACGGGCTTGCCTCATTTGCGGGATATCTGGCTATGTCTGAAGAGCAAAAAAATTCATATTTAAGCGATCTAATGCAGAGACTATCAGAGTACAATAAAGGTGGAAGTAACGCTGAAAAAAGATTCAGAGATACCGGCTTTGCTGTGATCTACCTTTTCGATAAATTAAAATTCGATTACAAAAACGCAATTGAAAAATCTCCTAAAAACGGTATCATATCTGTTCTTAAACCTTACATAGAAGGTGTTCCTCCAAAGGATACTTCTTCATTTATTAACTATGACGAAATTAAGTCTATGGAGACAACTATTGCCACAGAAAAAAAAGCCCAATTAGATCAAACTCTATCTTCAATTCAGAAGGCTGAAGGTCTTGTTCTTGTTATAAAAATAGAAGATATTCTCAAATCGACAGAGAATAAACTCACCTGGTCAAACCGTTACGAACCTGAAGGATTAACTTACCTTGACCCGGCAAGAATAATTTTTTCTCGTTTTTTTAAATTTTCTGCAAACGATTTTCTATCTCTGGCATCCTCAAGACCAATTTTTGTTGAGATACGCAAAAGCATTACCGTGGGTTTCACAAAAGATGAAATTCCTTATATAACTATAGACGAAAAAGGAGTTGCCTTTGCGAAAGATTCTCCTCCGCAAATAGGGCTTCTTGAGGTTAAAGGGGTTCATTTCGAGTTTAAGGTTAAAAAAGCCAGAGCATCATGGGATTATACAACTAGAACTTTAACGATTGAGCCTATTTACGAGTCTCTTCCCTGATGGATAAGAAACTTCTTTACACTCTTTTGACTTTTTCAGCTATTCTTCTTGTATCATACCTCATCATTTTTCTTCTCTCACCATTTTTAGGGGCAATAGTTTGGTCACTTGTCCTTTCAATGTCAGCTTATCCTCTTCATTCAAAATTTCTCAAACTATTTAATGGAAGAAAAAATATTGCCGCATTTTTTTCTACTGCAACTGTTTTTTTTGTAATTGCTATACCTTTTTTTATTCTCTCTATAATTTTTACTGGGCAGGCATTTGAAGTGCTTTCTTATATTGAAGACTCTCTTAAAAAGGGTAACATTCCTGTTCTTCAGCAAATCCAGTCGCATCCTTCAGTCCAGAGTGCGATTGAAAAATTAAAGCCCTATTTTGGGAAAGAAGACTTTCATTCAATTGGAATTGCTTTTCTTAAAGGTGTATGGAATGTCCTCGCTTTCACTTCAAAGAAATTTGCAGTAAATATTTTCTCTGCAATTTTCCAGTTTTTTATGACAATTCTTCTGCTTTTTTTTGCATTTAGAGACGGAGAAACTATTGTAAAAACATTCTGGGAGATCGTTCCATTAAGGGAAAGTGATGTAAAAAAGATAGAAGATATTTTTAGAAGAATAATAGGCGCTGTTTTATATGGCATCATTCTTGCCTGCATAGTTCAAGGTATTCTGGGAGGAATCGGTTTCGCCATTGCGGGAATTCCTCTACCTGTTTTTTATGGGGCAATTATTACACTAACTTCCTTTATACCTATCATTGGCTCTTCTCTTATATGGGTTCCGGCAGTCATATATTTGTTTGTGATAGGAAACTACGGCTCGGCAATTTTTCTTCTTTTGTGGTGTCTCATTATAGTTTCGCTTGTAGACAATTTGATCAGACCCCTTTATATTAGTGGAAAATCAAAGATTTCTCTTCCAATTGTAGTAATAGGAGTAATCGGTGGTTTAATAACACTGGGATTTCTGGGAATAATTCTCGGTCCTCTTATCCTTTCTCTTTGTGTTGAATCCATAAGAATTTACAAAGAAGAAGTAATTCAAAAAAAAGATAGCGAGCAGTAAAAATTTACTTTTTTCTTAACTAATACCAATTTGACAACAATGGCAGACAAATCAACTCCGCTTGTAGGCTGGGATACATATCCCGGCTTGGACAAGGATTGTTATCCTCGTCTGTGAATTGGTAAACGACGGATGTCAAATTGGTTTCAGGGGACATTTCTAAATAGTCTTGACAGACCCATACAATATGTATCTTGAACCTCTTTTAAGGAGTTTAAATTGCGGATAGTTTTCTTTTAAGAATTGTTCGCTCTTTCTATCAACAATTACAAAAAGTCGCGGGGTTTTTTCTATAAATGACTTCAATTCCTCTTCACCAACAATTATGTGCTCGGGCTTTTTTGCAAGGAACTTTTTCTTAAAAAAATTGTTTTCAAATGCGTAAACTTTTTTCTGAAGGTAAAATGGTATTGAAAAAATTGTCGTTCTCAATTCAAGAACTTCATCACCCTTCTTAATTCTCTCTTTTATAGCATTTGAGACTTCATAAGCAATTTTGAAATTTTCCTGATTCTTTGAAACAATTAATGGAAAAGAAACCGATGTAATAGCCACAGACAAAAACAGTACTGCAAAAGCAGCCCTTTCTTCTTTCATCTTAAATATTAACAACCCAGATAGAGATAAAAGACAGGAAATTAAAAGAACCACACTTATGTCAATAATTTCCCTTTCAAGATAATTTTCCCCATTCAAAAAAACAAATAGCAAAAATACTGCTTGAAAGAGAAGTAATGCTATCAAAGAGATTTTCGTTCTGGTCTTGCTCATACCTTTCATCGAAAAAAGAATTGCCCATCCGGGAAGCGAGGGTAAAAGATATGTCGGAAGCTTCGACGGGAAAAGAGTAAAAATAAAGAAAGGAAAGAATGTGTAACCGTAAAGAAGTTTGCTCTCTTTTTCTTTTAATTTATTTAAAGAGGGAAAGAAAAATATTAGAGGAAAGAGCCCTGCAATAAGCACAGGAAAATAGTAATAAAAAGGTCCAGGATGAAATCTTTGTGAAGAGTAAGCCGCTTCAACTCCTTCCTTTAAAAAGAGATATTGTAGAAGTCCAGGATGTTTAATACCTACCAAGATAAACCACCAGAGGCAAAGAGAAAGTGCAACCAAAATAAAAAGAGGTGACAGAAACACTTTAAGAAGTTTAAGATCTTTTTTGAAAGAACAATAGGTAATGAAAATCATTGCCCAGTAAAGAAGAGCAACCTGTCCTTTCGTCAAAACAGCAAAAGCAAAGGTTACTCCAAAAAGCAATGAAAATTTAGTTCTGCTTATTTTTTCCCTGCTGTAATTCAAAAACAGATAAAAGCCAAGCGTGACAAAAAAAGTCAGGAACATATCTGTTGTCAGAATTTTTCCCATAATAAAAAAGAGGGGGAAAGAGCCCAATAATAGAGCAGCAGTGAATCCATCTCCGCCCATTTCTTCCACTATTTTGTAAACAATAAGCATAGTCAAAACTGCAAAAATAGCCACAAAAAATCTTGCCCCAAAAGGATTCTCTCCAAAAATTGACATACCCAAAGAAGCCATCCAATAAGCAAAAGGAGGCTTTGTAAAATGGTAAACATAATTCATTTGCGGAGAGATAAAATCTTTTGTTTCAAGCATCTCTCTTGCCACTTCAGCATATCTTGCTTCGGAGGATTCAAAAAGACCAAGAAAAGAATTTCCGAAAAAGAGAATAGAAATTTCAAAAACAAGAAAGAAAAGAAGAAGATTTTTTTTGGTCATTTATCTCTCTATTACCGCAAAGGCGACTGCATAATCCTTTTCATGTGATATTGAGATAAATATTTTTCTTCCTGAAAGTGAATTAAAGTGCTTCAGTGCTTCCCCTTTTAATACTACAAGCGGAGATTTATTTTTATAGGTTATTTCTATATCTTTAAACTTAATTCCCTGGGATAAACCCGTACCGAGTGCTTTCATCACTGCTTCTTTTGCCGCAAACCTGCCAGCAAGAAAAGAAGGCGATGAGTTTCTTTCAAAAAAATATAGCGTCTCCTTTTCAGAAAGAATTCTCATTGCAATTTTAGCATTTTTTGCGAAGGCGTTTTCTATTCTTTTAACGGAGACTATGTCTGTTCCAACTCCTGCTATCATTTTACGCCGTTTTTAATCCTGTCTATTCTTTAATTGAGCAATCCATTTTTTTATTTCAGGCAATTTCACATTGAGTTTTAAAAGATGGTTGAGAGCGCCTTTTATAGAAACTTTGGTTTTAAGACATATTTCAAGTCTTTTTTTCCACGCTTCTATAGCAAGCGTTCTGTATTTCTTGTCTTTTTCCATCAACTTTTCATAAAGGTAGCCTAAGTTATTGGCAGCCCACCTATGCATTGTCTCAAGCTCGAGTGCTTTTTTGTAAGCTTTTTCCGCTTCTTTGTATTTTTTGTTAAATTCGTGTGCTATGCCAAGAACATTATAGCCGTTTGGGTCGTGCGGCTCTATTTTTATTGCCATTTCAGCGTGCTTAAGAGCCATTTCACCCTTCTTTGTCCTTCTGTAAAATTCTGAAAGCCCGAGATGGGCGAAATATTCCGAAGGATCAAGTTCAAGTGCCCTGAGCAGAGGCTTATCAACATTGCATATTTTTCCCATCTCAAGAAGCGTCAGTCCAATCTGTGTAAAGGCGGCAGCCATTTCTGGATCAGAAGCCGCCGCTCTTTCGTAGCATGCAAGAGCTTCATCAAGATGTTTCTGGTGAAAAACAATATTACCAAGATTATACCATGCCTCAGCCAGATTGGGATTTATCATAAGCGCCCTTTCAAGGCAGGATTGACCCTCTGAATATCTGTTGTCGAGGGAAAAGAGATACCCTAAGTAATTCAAAACTTCAGCAGTTATATACTTTGCAGGCTCGAGACTTAATAAAATTTCGAGCACTCCCCTTGCCCTTCCGTACTCTCCTCTGGAAAGGTAGAAATCGGCAAGAGCGAGAAATGCACCCCAATCGTTTGGATTTATAGAGAGTGCCTTCCCGATAGCCTGGTATGCAAGATCCAATTTTCCTGAATCAAGATAATACCTTGCAAGCCAGTTCCATCCCTGAACAAAATATTCATAAGTTTCTGTTAAACTTAAAATTTCTTTAAAGGCTTCTTTGTGTTCTCCGGCTGCTTTTAGAGCCTCACATTTATAAATAAGGTACCTCGGATCATTTTTTCCTATCTCCCAAGCCCTCTGGTATTTCTCTGAAGCCTTTTTGTATTCTCCCTCATCCATAAAGCGATTTGCAAGAAGTTTGAAGTATATTTCATCCTTGTTTTTAAAATCCCAGTTTTCAACTAAATCAAACCATAGAGGGTCACCAAGGTAATATTTAATAAGTATTTCAATTTTAATTTTGTCCTCTCTGTCCAGACGGGATTTTTTAAGCAGCTCTTTACAGTTATGAAGTTCCTCGTCAATAAGTGTGTTTGCCAGAATAAATTCTCTAAATAGTTTTAAACTTCCCCCCAATTTATCGATTCCTTCTCTGGAAATTTTTGCAGCAAACCCGGTCATTGCCCTCAAGTTAAGCGCCTGAGCAATTTCTTCGTAATCTTCAATTTGTCCATCTTTCAACTTTAGAAGAAGTTTCTTCAATTCTGAATCATAGTAGAGTTCTGATTCTTTTTTTAATGTTCCCATATGCTACCTCCAATTTTTAATTTTATAATTTTTTTAACCATTTTTAAAGGTTTATACAAAAGGCACTTGACAAATGAGTATATTATGCTATAAATTGTAAAGGTGAGGAGGAGAAAATGTGCTTTAATAGTCTGAAAAAATTGATTTTTTTGGTAAGTCTCCTAATCTGTTTTAATGTTTCTGGACAAAATACTCTCTGGCAGTATAGTTCGCCTGCTCCTTTAATTTTTGACCCCACAGTCGGTCCAAATGGCAATGTCTATTTCGCAACGGATGATGCAAAGGTAAGAGCACTGGACAGCAACGGTCAGCCGCTCTGGGAAACAAAGGTGGGAGGAGTGTTAACCACTCCTATAGCCCTTTTTGAAGACCGGCTCTTTTTTGCCACTTCAGCAGCCGACTTACGGGGTTATGGAACAGATGGAAATATGGTATGGACATTGAAATTGATAGAAAACGCCACCACACCCCTTGCAGTTAATGGCCAAAAGAAAATATTTTTTGGAACAAAGGATGGATATCTATACTGTGTTGATGGCAACGGAGGGAATGTCCTCTGGAAAAAGAAACTGGGATTTACGGTTGGTCCTCCGACAATCGGTGCTGATGGAACAATTTATGTCGCCTCTGAAAATTTTCTCCATGCAATAACCGAAAACGGGAATATCAAGTGGCGAGTTAATTGCTTCAATTACTCAGAAGTACCAATCGCTATTGATTCCTACGATCACCTCTTTTATATAAGAGGCGGAATTCTTGATATGTACGACAAATTTGGCAATTTAATCTGGGAAGCTTACGATGAAGAGGGGAATCTAATTCTTGTGGAAAAACTGCCTCCTGTTTTATATGGCGATTCAGCAATATTTCTCCTTGAAGGGAAATCAGATATAATCTCTTTTGATATCTTCACAGGAAACACCCTGTGGAAATTCTCAGAAACCTGTGACGCTTATAGCAACACCTGGCAAGCTGACATTGTTGGAGTTCCAGCAATAGATTCGTGGGGTTACGGAATGTTCTGTGACGCAACAGGGGAACTTGTATATTTTGAAGTATCCTGCGGGCACGAAACTCGATGGCATCCAACAGTTGAAGGATACGCTGGAACAAATGTAATTTTAACACCAAGAAAAAATGAAGGACTGGTTATCATAGCTACCGGACAGGGAAAAAGGTCCATTCAGGCTATCACCCACTGGGCACCCCCAGCAGGAAGTTATTCTCAATGGCTGGGGAATCCAGCACATTTACAGAGAAGAGATGAGCCACCGCTATTACAAATAGCCCACCCTGTTCAAAATGAAAATATTTCATCCACTCTACTTGTTGATGCATCTGCTGCAGACGATTATGGTTTGAAATCTATCGAAGTTTACCTTAATGACAATCTTATGGACAAAAGTGTAAGAGATTTTATTTACTGGCATACTGATGTGTCCTGCTTCCAGGATGGAACTTATACTGTAAGCATTGTCGCTCTTGATTATGCAGGCAACAGCACAGTAGAAGATGTCGATGTTAATATTCAAACTACAGTTCCAGTTTATGGATTGCACTCCTCTCCACCCGTTTTCTCGTGGCTACCCTACACTGAGGACACAAAGTTTCAGGTTAATATTGCTCCCGATACCTCTTTTTATTATATAATTACGAGTAGCGGGACAAAAGACCATCCTTTCAAAAAGATGCTCTCATGGCAGCCTTCAGGAAAGAAATGGAAGAAGGTCTTAAAATTCGCTTTAGAACAACCAGGAACGCAGGTTACTTTCTACTGGAGAGCTGTTGGAAAATACTATGGTGAAGTAGTTCAAAAATCATTTATCATAGACAAAACAAAATAAGAATCTTTTTTAATCCTACCTGGTAAAGAGGGGGCGTATGCCCCCTTTTTTGTTGGAAAAGAGTTAATCGCTTGAGAGAAAGATATCGGATAATGCTATGGAAGAAGGTAAAACCATCCTCGGTGCCGAAGGGGAATGCAGCCGTAGAATTCTAAACGAGCCTTGATAAACTCAAG
>DYJZ01000046.1 GCA_020722885.1 Thermoanaerobaculum aquaticum | reverse complement strand
TTTGGCTCCGGGAACAAAAGGTTAAGGAGTGGAAAATAAAGAAACAAGGCTGTGGAAGCATTTCCCACAGTCTCTACTAATTAAGCTTGTAACAGGACATTTTTGGTTAGTTAAGTAAGAGGACATTTCTAAATAGTTTTGATTAAGATTTAAAACCTGTTGACTTTCAAAATCTTTTGAATTATACTGAATTTCTCTAAAGGAGGTAAAAATGAAAAAAGTTTTTCTCTTATGTTTGGTGTTTTTGGTGACAGGTTGTGTTTATGCGGCAAAGATTGACCTTGCCGTTTCTTCATCAGATGTAACAATTTCACCAGCTCAGCCACAGGCAGGAGATACTGTTTCGGTTACAGTTAAGATTCATAATCTCGGAACTAAAAATTCAAAGGCAAGCGTAGTTAAACTTAAGATAACAAAAGGAACGGATAAAATTTTCAAGCAGAAAAACTCCATTCCTGCCATTGCAGTTCAAGAAGATTATGAAACCACCTTCAATGTCGGAGTGCTTCAGGAAGGGACATATAACCTTCTTGTAAAAGTTGATCCAGCAAATGCAATTCCTGAAACGAATGAAGGAAATAATAAGGTTACTTTAAACTTGAATGTTGGCGGAGGTTCAGCGGGAGGTCCGGGAAAAGTTGCTACAAGTATCGTAGCATTCACAATGAATTCTTCTTCTGAAGTTTTTGACAGTATAGGGAAAGTAGGAAACGGCAATGTGAAGTTAGCAGAAAAAATATTTAATCTTATCCGGTTAGCAAAAAACCCCGAAGAAACTATCAATTGCAGTAAAAGCGGGACAATGACCATCACTTCATATCTTGACGACCTTATGCGCCCTATAAAAATGGAATTAGTTTATTCCAATTGTGAAGAATGGAATGATCAATCAACAAACTCTTACGAAAGAATAAATGGTCAAATGACACTTGACCTTACATACCTTTCAGACGATATTTATAGCCCGGATTTCCATACTGTAAGCAACATTGTTGTTAAAACTGGAGACGGAAATCCTTCATCCGATACTTTGCCAGATTATTCCATAGATTTTTTTGAAAATGGAACCTTTCACGACTCAATGACATCAGATTACACGCTGACTATTAACATATTTAATTATGACGATCAAGGAATGCCAACCGGTATGGCAATGACTTTAACTGGAACCATTATCTTAACGGAATCTCAAAATAATTGCACAATGACATTTAATAACCTTCATTACGATGTCGGTATAAGTGGAACACAGGAAGATATGACAGTATCAATGACTATTGCTGGAACCACATCCTTCATCTTTGAGAGCGACCAGTCTAAGGCAGTTACGGTCACCTACAATAATGTTAATTATTCAACCCATAGTTATGGAAATGTTATCGAAGATTCAATAAATGGTCTGATGGATGTTCAGTCGCCCTGCTACAATGGATCAATTTCTATAGAAACAATTGAGCCAATAATCGACGAGGAAGGCGCAGATTGTCCTGTGGATGGAGTTCTTAAGGTTACAGCAGGAGGAAATACCGCAACAGTTACATTCAATTCAAATGGAACAATAAGTATTGACGAAAATTCCGACGGGAGTGTTGATTATAGTTTTCCCTGCCACGAGGCTTTTCATTATCCCTGTTGATATCTTTTATAAGGTTGCTTAAAAGGGGCGGATATCCGCCCCTTTTTTATGTTAAAATCACTGCTGTCCAAGATAGTTTAAAATCAGAAAAGTAATTCAGTAAAAGCGAGGATTTTGGACGGGTTTTAGGTGGGTTTGAAAAGGAGGTTGGGGTATATCGGTTAGAAAGGCGAAATATGCTGTCCAGAACAGGAAGAAAGAGTAAAAATGCTGAGCGTGAAGGGAACTGCTCCTGATTGCTCAAAATAATGAAGTTTTCTATGGTCGCAAGGTTAAAAATATCATGTTAGGAGTATTCCGGGGTTGCGATCAAGTTAAAATGCTGTTAAGGAAAAAACCTGTTTTATATTGATGTGTGTTAAAATTGCGGTTTATGTTTGATTCACCCTTTACTCTGATTCTTCTTTTTGTTAGTGCCCTGCTCGCCGGAACAACGGATACAATAGCTGGCGGCGGTGGAATTATAACTGTTCCAGTTCTCTTTTCTTTTCCAATAACCCCCTTAAATGTATTTGGAACAAACAAATTTCAATCGACTTTTGGATCTTTTTCCGCCACTTTTAGTTTTTTCAGGGAAAAGAAATATAAGATAAGTGTCTTATGGGGCGTTGTCTTTACCGCCTTCGGATCATTTTGGGGAGCATTCTGCGTTGGAATAATTCCCGCTCTAATTTTAAGAAAAGCAGTCCCTTTTATGCTTTACTTTATTGCAATTTTTCTTTATTTCTACAAAAATTATGGGATAGAAAAAACATTACCAAAAATGAACGATAAACTGTTTTACATGGTCTTTGGGCTTTTAATAGGTTTTTATGATGGTTTTTTTGGTCCCGGAACCGGAACATTCTGGGCAATTGCTTTTGTACATTTTCTCGGTATGGATTTAAAAGAGGCAACGATAAACACAAAACTTATGAATTTTACATCAAATATAATTCCCCTTCTTTTCTTCCTTTTCAAAGGAAGCGTTTTTTTCATCCCTGGAATCGCTATGGCAATTGGGCAATTCATCGGTGGCTTTTTGGGTGCAAAGATTGTTCTTAAAAAAGGGGCAAAAGTAATAAAACCAATATTGATATTTATAGCTCTTATCCTTGCAACAAAATTGATGATAGACAACTGGGGCTAAAATTTGATTTACTCTCACTCCTGCTAATTGATTAAAGTCTAAAAAGTTAAGTAACTGATATCTGAAATCTCCCTTTCCTTAAAGCATTCAAGCTTTAATTGCTTTTTTTAAACTGTCAGGACTATTTTGAAATGTCCCCTCAATTAACTAATAATTATTTGAGACTGTGGGAAATGCTTCCACAGCCCTGCTTCTTTGTTTTCCACTCCTTAACCTTTTGTTCCCGGAGCCAAACGGAAAGATATTGAGGGGTGGTTCAATAAGGGTTTAAGGACTTATTAATTCTTTCTACGGCTTTCGCACTTCCATTTTAAAGGACATTTCTAATTAGTTTAAGAGAGAACATTATCGTGAAGTCAGGACAGTATCCTTTGCAGCAAAGTTGCCGCCGACGGTTATTATAGCCGTAGGGGTCTGGCATCAGCGCTTGAATCTTGAATTGTCAAGCCTGAAACTGCCGTATTTCTCTAAAATAACACTATTCGTGAATTGCCGTTATGTAAGAAGGTTCAATGAGGAAGATTGCTTCGTAAGTGGGGATTACGAAGAAGGACTCGCAATGACTGCGTTAATAGCAATTAACTGTCATCACGAGGGTTGCTTCGGAGCCTTTACAGACGAAGTGATCTTCCTTTATTTGAAAAGAGGGAGATTGCTTCACATGAGAATGCCTCGAAGTAGAATTCGCAATGACAGCATTAAATTGCAAAGAGGAAGATTGCTTCGCCTGAGGAGGCTGCGATGGAGCACTCACAATGACACGGTTAGTGAGCGCTCGCAATGACAGGTTAATTTAGCGGTGCAAAAGTTTAGAGGTTTCAGATGAATTTGTCTTGCTGCCTTTCCCTCCCAGAAAGTCTCAAATGTTGTTGACTTCTACATAAACTTGCTCAAAAGGGAAAAATGGTATAAAATTTCTCTTTATTTTTGGAGGTTTTAAGATGAACATTATGAAAATTATGCGCAGTTCAAAATTACTTTATTTTCTTTTATGGCTTGTTATTATTTCCTTTGTTATCTGGATATTTGCGATATACGGAGGCGGGGGGCAGACTTCTGGCAGAAATTATAATAATAATTATATCGTCAAGGTAGGCAGTAGAAGCCTTGCACCAAGAACTTTAAATCTTGCTTTGCAGAACCAAAGGGAGATGGTTAGAAATATTGTGGGTGAACAGTATGTTGAACAGTTTATGAAGGACGCTCACAAAAGAGCAGTTTCAAATTTTATTGATTTACTCATTCTTGAAGATATAGCAGAAGAACTTGGAATGGAAGTCAAGGATTCGGAAATCGCTGACATAATCCAGAAAAATTATAAATTTGAGGACCCAGCAACCCAATATCCCCTTATGCTTCAAAGCAGGGGTGTTACTGCAGACGAATTTGAGTCAATGGTAAAACTTGACCTTACAAGGAACAAACTTCTCAGTTTCTTTTCCCAGAGATATCTTATAAACGATGAAGAAGCTGAAAAAATGTATAAAAGCGAAAATACAAAATTCAAGGCAAAGGTAGTTCTTTTAAGAAACTCTCTTTTTGCAAAAGAAGTGGGAGAAGTGAATGAAAGCGACATAAGAGCCATTTATGAGAAAGAAAAAGATACTTTACAGATTCCTGAAAAAAGGTCAGCAAAATATTTGATGATTTCCGCCCCTATGATTAGAATGTCCATTGAAATTCCTGATGAGGAACTCAAAAACTACTACGAAATGAACAAAACGAGATTTGGAGAAAAGCCTTTTGATCAGGTTAAAATGCAGGTAAGAAATATGCTGCTTTTCTCTGATAAAAAATACCAGGAGAAAGTAAAGGAACTATACGATAGGGCTGTAGAAGAATTTAAAAAACTCAATAGCGAAAAAGAGATTGAAGAATTCGCAAAAAACTATAAACTTGACATAAAGACTACTCAATTAATGTCATTTGAAAACCCTGAACCTCCTTTTATTTCAGATCCAAAAGCAAAGGAGGCTCTCTTCAAAGCAGAAAAAGGAAAATGGAGCGAACCGTTTGAAAATGCTATGGCTTATATAAGATTTTGTGTTGTTGATATTACAGAACCAAGACCAGCAACTTATGAGGATGTCAGAGAAGAGATTAAAGAAGAAATAAAGAATGAAAGACTCTCTGAAATGACAAAGAAAAAAGCTTATGAGTTAAAATCTCTCTTTAAAGATCCAAAAACACTTGAAGAAGAAGCAAAGAAAAGAAATTATCAGGTTCAAGATTCTCAGGAAATTAAATTAACCGACCCAATTCCTTTGGCTGGAAAGAATGAAGAGTTTGCCAGAATAATCTTCTCTACCGAAATCAATCAGATAACCGAACCTTTTCAAGTAAAAGATGGCTTTGTCCTTGCTATCCCTCTTGAAAAGAAGCCTGCCGATATGAACAAATTTAAGACAGAGAAAAGTACTTTTATTGACAGGAAAACGAGGGAAATGGCAGAAGATTATGTTCAGGAACTTGTTGCTCAAAGAAAGCAGGAACTTGAAGCAAAAAGGCGCATTTCGATAAATTACGATATTTTAAAGCAGTATGACACTCAAGAAAATTAGTTTAACTTTTGCCCTTCTCTTTATCTTCATTTTTCCATTAAGGGCACAGGAGAAAACTTTTCCTTTAAATGTGGATGTTATTTTTTCTCCCTGTTTCTGCAATGAAAGAGTTTACATTTTTTCAAGAAACGGCGGCTACCAAACTTTAAGCTTAGGAGATAACTCATTAAACTTCAATCTTTTTTCTTTAAACCCTCTGGTTCAGCCATTATGCCTTCAAAATAAAGTCTTTGTGGCAAACAAAGATGGAAATTTCTATTTTTTATCTGAAGAAGAAATCAAACCAGATGGAAGTTTCACCGAAAAAATTATCGGTGTTCACACATTTAAAGAAAAACTTTTTATAATTTACGAAAACTCTGTTAAAGAGTTTGATGGGTTTGAGATCGAGCTGCCTTTTAATGCAACTTCCTCTTTTACAACTGAAAAGGCGATCTTCCTATCTGGAAAAAATGAATTTGCTTTTTTTAAGGGCGACAAAGATTTAAAAATTTTCCCGTTTTTGTCAGGTGAGATAAAAGGGGCTGTCCTTCTTGGAAAAGGCTTTGCTGTTTGTGATGAAAAAACGATTTTTTTTCTAAATAAGAATGGAAAAGCAATAAAAAAATTTAAAGTTAAAGCAGATATTGTTTCTCTTCTTTCTGTTGATGAAGATAAAGTTGCAGTAGCATCGAGCGACCATTTCATTAGACTCTTTGATAGAAAAGGCACCGTGGTTTGGCAGTATAGACTGGATGGTGTACCGCTAAACCTTATAAAAATTAAGAGAGGCCTTCTCACCGGGACAAAAGGAGGGAATTCCCTCGTTTTGATTGATCCCAAAAAGGGAACTGAACTGTGGATTCACAAACCTAAAGAGGGTGAGATTTTTTCCCTTATCTCTTCTGATTCAAAAGCCTTCTATTATACACTTAAAGAAAATTTGGAATGGGTTTTGAATATTGTCGCAATTCCTCAATGAGAAAAAATAGCCTTCCACTGTGGATAACAATTGATTCAATCAATCCATCTCGTTCCCTTGAAGAATTTGTATTGAGGATTAAGCCTTATGGCATAATACTGTTTTCAAGACACCTTAAAAATAAAGAACAGGTAAAAAACCTTTTAACTTTTTTAAAGCAGATTGAGCCATCTGTTTTAATCGGTATTGATCAGGAAGGCGGAAAAGTGAGCAGGCTTTCCGCTTTAGGATATAAATTTGACGGGGCGGGAGATTGCGGGGAAGACCCTGAAAAAGTGAGGAAAATCAGTTGCCAGATGGCTGAAGTTTTAAATGAACTAAGGTTTGATGTAAATTTTGCTCCAGTTGTTGATGTTGGAAAAGTTGCTAATGGAACGGGACTCAAGGGAAGAATTTACTCAGAAGACAGCCAAAAAGTTGTTGAGTGCGCCCACGCCTTTCTTGAAGGGTTAAAAAGTTTTGAAATGAAAGGATGTTTAAAACACTTTCCTGGTTTAGGGGGTTCGTTTGTTGACAGCCACAAAGAACTTCCCCTTATTCAAGGAACATTACAGGAAAGAGAAAACCACCTTTTTCCCTACAAAATGTTGAAAGCAGATTTCGTTATGGTCGCCCACGCGCAATATCAAATGTTTTCATCCCCTCTTCCCGCCTCCATAAATAAAAATGCCTATTCCCTTTTAAGAGAGTTTGGCAGTTGTGATACAATTATAACGGATGATTTAAGTATGGGTGCACTAAGAAATTTCGGAAATTTGAAAGATCTGACAAAAAAATCCCTTCAAAGTGGTGCCGATATAGCAATGGTTGTGAGCAGTGAGGAAGAAACAACAAAGATAGCAGAAAGTTTAAGAGAGGATTAACTTGAAAAAAGACAAAATCTTAATAATTGACGATTCTCGTTCTTTAAGACTTGAAATAAAAGAAATTCTTGAGAAAGCTGGTTTTGAAGCTGAATATTTTGAAGCCACAAATGGCATCGAGGGCTTTAAACTTCTTCTGGAACACCCATTTGACCTTGTTTTTTGCGACCTTGTTATGCCTCAGATTGATGGGGCAAAGTTTCTCCAGATGCGGTCAACAAAGCCTTTTCTCATTGAAGTACCGGTTATAATGCTGACAGCGGTTGGAGATGTTGAACAAAAAATCAAGGTACTTTCAATGGGGGCAAATGATTATATTACAAAGCCTTTCCATCCAGGAGAACTTGTCGCAAGAGCACAGGTCCATTTAAAAATCAAACACCTTCAGGATGAACTCAGGCAAAAAAACGCTCTTCTTGTGGAATTGTCAACAACTGACAGTTTAACGAAAATATACAACAGAAGACACTTCCTTGAACTTGCAAGAAAGGAATTCGAACGTTCAACAAGGATGGGACTTCAACTTGCATTTTTAATTCTTGATATTGACTACTTTAAGAACATCAATGATACTTATGGACATCAGGTTGGAGACGAAGTTCTTATCAAAGTCTGTAAAACAATAGAAGGTACTTTAAGGGATTACGACATCTTTGGAAGGTATGGGGGAGATGAACTAACAATTATTTTTCCGCAAACAGAGCTTTCTCAGGCAATGAGAGTTGCAGAAAGACTTGAAGAAAGTGTCCAATCTCTTTCTATTGAATCCATAGAGGGAAAAAAGGTAACTTTAAGTGGTGGACTTGCTTCAAAAGCGTCAAGCCATAAAGATCTTGAATCTCTTATAAAATCCGCTGATGAAGCTCTTTACAGGGCAAAGCAGGCAGGAAGAGCAAAAATCGTTGGATTTTAATTTTAAATTCATTAAATACAGTTGACATATGGGAGGTTTATTTTATAATCTATTATTTGCAAATATGGAGCTTGTTTTGAAATTCAATAAATTAAAGTTATTGCTGATTTTGCTTTTTTCCCTACCGCTTTACTCTCAAAATGTAAGAAAGATTGAACTCAATACACCAATTCACCAGATTGCAGAAGAATATATAGTGGAGGGAATTGATACCGCAAACAGTGAAAATACCGATTTAATTCTTCTTGTGATAGACACACCCGGAGGATACATCAAGAATGTCGAAAAAATCCAGAGGGCAATAATTGAATCAAAAGTTCCTGTTGTTGCTTTTGTTTATCCTTCAGGTGCAAGGGCAGCTTCAGGAGGCGTATTTGTCGCTGTGGCAGCGGATTTTATTGCAATGGCTCCAGGGACAACAATTGGCTCAGCGCACCCTGTTTCAGGATTGCCAATACCAATTTCACCATCAAACCCTCAAAACCCTTCCGAAAAACAAAAATCTGAAGACTCTGTTATGCTTGACAAGATAGTAAACGACCTGAACGCACATTTAAGATCTATTGCCGAAATTAGAGGAAGAAATCCTGAACCTATACAAAAGATGGTAAAAGAAAGCATTTCACTGACAGAAAAAGAAGCTCTTGAACAAAAAGTAATTGAATTTATTGCTAAAGATAGTGATGAACTTTTTGAAAACTTAAAAGGCAAAACTCTTAAAAGATTTGATGGAAGTGAGACCAAACTTCCTCTCTACTTTAATGAGCCAAAGCTTATAAAAATGACATTCAGACAGACAGTTCTTTCTTTTATTGCAAGCCCGGAGATTGCGTTCGTTCTTCTTCTTCTTGGGGTTCTGGGACTTTTTGTGGAGTTTAAAAGTCCAGGTTTAATTTTTCCTGGAGTTATTGGCGGAATAGCAATACTCCTTTATTTACTTTCGCTTCCCATTCTGCCAGTAAACGGAATTGGTATTCTTCTTATCTTGCTTGGAATGGTATTTTTCATTTTAGAGATAAAAGTGGTATCCTATGGTATTCTTGGAATAGGAGGTACCGTGGCATTGATTACAGGTTCGTTGATGCTTTACAAAGGAAACCCCCTGACGGGGCAGGGTTTACACATAACATTTGTCCTGCCAATCGTTTTAGCTTTTGTTGCGATTTTGGCTTTTCTTGTTTATCTTGCAATAAAGGCATTTAAAAATCCTGTTCAGGCAGGAGCAGAAATCTTGATTGGAAAAATAGGGGTGGTTAAAGAAAAGATTGAGCCATCGAAAAACGGCAAAGTGTTCGTTTTTGGAGAGTACTGGAATGCTCAGGCTGTTCAAGTTATCGAGCCGGAAGAAAAAGTTAAAATCGTTGGTATTGAAGGTATGCTACTAAAAGTTGAGCCCGTTAAAACGGTAGGAGGTTAAAATGGAAAAAATACTTGGGATGAGTATTTCAACTTTTTTCATTGTTGGTGCTATTTTTATTTTCTGGCTTTTTTCCTGTATAAACATTTTGAGAGATTATGAAAGAGGTGTAATTTTCAGACTTGGAAGAGCACTTCCGGTGCCAAAAGGGCCTGGCTTGATTTTTGTTTTTAAACCCTTTGACCAGATAGTCAGGGTTTCTTTGCGAACTATAGTGCTTGATGTACCTCCACAGGATATAATTACAAGAGACAATGTTTCAGTTAAAGTTAATGCTGTGGTCTATTTTAAAGTATTCAACCCACTTAACGCAGTTATACAGGTTGAAAATTATATCTATGCTACAAGCCAGCTTGCCCAGACGACTTTAAGATCAATTCTTGGACAGGCTGAACTGGATGACTTACTTGCAGAAAGAGAGAAACTCAACAAAGAACTTCAAACTGTTCTGGATAAGCACACAGATCCGTGGGGAGTAAAAGTCACTCTTGTTGAAATAAAACAGGTTGACCTTCCTCAGGATATGCAAAGAGCTATGGCTCTTCAAGCAGAAGCAGAAAGAGAAAAAAGAGCAAAGATTATTCATGCTGAGGGAGAGTTTCAGGCATCGAAACAACTTGCTGAAGCAGCAAATGTTCTCGCCCAAAATCCTTATACTATGCAGTTAAGATACTTGCAAACAATTACCCAGATCTCCTCAGAAAACAATAGCACCGTTATATTCCCTGTACCGGTGGAGCTTCTCTCCTTGTTAACCCAGAAAAAGGACAAGTAAGAATTTAGACAAGATGATAAGGAGCGGAACTGCATTGCCAATAAAAGTTGAACTTGAACTCGCCAGAGACTTAAACAAAACATTCAGGTCTTTTGACATTCAGACTGTTGCAGAAGAGATTTTTAGCTCGCTTCAGAAAAACTTGAGGATTGATTTTGGCACTCTTTTCATTACAGGTGAAAGAGGACAAAATATAGAAAGAGTCTTCAGGATGGGAATTCCCTCTGACAGGCATCAGGCAGAACGTTTTGGTATGACAAAGCTTGATATAGAAAAACTTGTCAAGGATATGATTCCAAAGTACTACAAATACGCCGAAGAAAAAGAAAAAAGAGCCCCTATAATAGAAGGAAAACCAATTGGAATTCTCGCCTGTTTTCCTCTTCAACTTATTTACAACTATGATGCACTGTTTCTCCTTGGAGTTGCTGAAGAAAACCTTGAAAAGACACTCCTTAATAGAAATGGCTTTGAGTTTCTCAGCCATTTCATGACAGACATATCTTACTCAATTAAAAACGCAATAACTGCTAAAAGGCTCACAGAACTTATTACAAAAGATGATTTAACTATGACTTACAATAGAAGATTTTTTGAAGACTACTTTGCGGAGGAAATAGACAGAGCAAGAAGATACAACAGCCCTCTTTCGCTAATCTTTCTTGACCTTGATGGCCTGAGGGAAGTCAACAACCGTTTCGGACATGCAATGGGTTCTCGGACTCTGCAGGAAGCAGCAGCAAGAATTCTTAATGCAGTAAGGCAGATTGACAAAGTTGTAAGGTATGGTGGAGACGAATTCTGCATCGTTCTCCCTGAAACAGAATTAAAAGGTGCAATGGAAGTTGCTGAAAGGGTTCGTCAAAAAATTTCTTCTTCTCCTTTTCTGCTTGAAGAAACAGGTGGCCTGGAGATTACCGCTTCATTTGGTATATCCTGTTATCCTATTCATGCTTTAACAAAAGAGGATATGATTAAAAGGGCTGACGAAGCAATGTTTGTCGTGAAATCGATGACAAAGAACAATATACAGATAGCGAGGCCCTTAAAGCGTTTTCCATGACAGACGGCTTAACTCTTGAAGGCGATTTACAGGACATTTTTCTTCCCACATTGCTGATGTCTCTTTACAGGGACAAAGAGACTGGAATTCTCACGATCGACGCATTCGGCTTCAACAAGTCAATGTTTATAAAGGAGGGAAATGTCGTATTCGCCACCTCAAAATTTCCCGACGATAGACTTGGTGAATCCCTTCTTAGAAGGGGAAAAATTTCAATCAAAGATTATGTTCTTACTTCCAAACAGATAAGCGCAGGAAAAAGGCTCGGTGAAATTCTCGTCGATTCAGGAATTTTGACTTCTGAGGAAATGATAGGCGGAGTCAAAGATCAACTAATCGAAATAATTGATTCTATGCTTGAAGTCAGTAAAGGACATTATCTTCTCGAACTTACCGATTTTTCAACTGAAGATATGATAACTCTTTCAATAGATATGCCCAACCTCCTGTATCAGGGAATGAAAAAGATGAAAAGCTGGAAGATGATGTATTCAATGGTAGGTCCTCTGGAAACAAAGCTTCGCAAGGTTGAAGAAATGCCCGCCTTCTTCTCTTCTTTAGAACTCAATCCCGACGAAGAGCATCTTCTTTCACTATTAAACACCCCTCTTTCAGTTGATTCTTTGCTTGAGGCAAGCTATCTTCCCCAATTTGACACCTACAATATTTTATGGATATTCATAACTTTAGGAATAGTCAACAAAGAAACAATATCAAAGAAAGGAACTTCAACCAAACAGGTCTCATTTGAGGAAATTGTAGAAGAATTTAACGATGTTTTTTCGCTTTATTTTTACAAGTTAGGTAAAAAGAATGAGGATATTTTCAGAAAAAGTTATGAACTTTTAAGGAAGACTTTTCCTGAGTATCTTGATGACCAAAGTGGTTTTTATCAATATGGCAGGCTTGACCCTGATGATCTTATCTTCAAATTCAAAAATGTTGAAGAGGGTAAAAGAATAGAAATTCTTAATTCATTTTTGGTGGAAATATTTTATGGACTTACTTTCTTTGCCCATAAAGAACTTGAAAAAGATTCGTTAACTGAAATAGAAGAATATATCAAAAACAATTCTGAAATTTCCGCTTATTTAGGAAAAAGCAATGTCTGAAAAAGAACAAATTTCAAATTTAGTCTGGATAATTGCGATAGTTATTCTTCTTACTTTTCTTATCGTTGTCATATCATGGATGTCGTCCGGTAAATTAAAAGTGGAAAAGACTGAAAACCCTTCTTTAACTACAGAGATGGAAGCAGAATCAAAAACATTTACTCCTGAAGCAAACAATTCTGAGTTTGAAAAAAAAGAGGAACAGGTAGTCATTTCTGAAGATGAGAAAAGTTCAAAGGAAACTTCCTCACAGGACATTAAAAAAGAAACTTTCAAAAAAGAACCATTTGTTACCAGCGAAACCGAGCCTCAGCCGATCATCTCAAGCGAAAAAAAAGAGGAACAAAAAGAACTTTTATCCGAATCAGAGCCTGTAAAAGAAAAAAAAGCTGACCAGGTTAAAAAAAGGTACGCTCTTCAAGTTGGCGCATTCTCCTCGCAAGAAAATGCAAGGTCCTTTGAGAAAAAGTTGTCTTTAAAAGGGTACAAAACGGCAACAAGGACAAAAGGAAATCTTACTGTTGTTCTTATAGTTGACATTGAATCACAGCAAAAGGCTGTAACTCTAAAAGAGAAACTTGCAAGTGAAAACATCCAGTCCAAAATAGTTTCGGATTATTAAAGAGGCATATAAATGGGTAAAACCAAAAAAGAGGGATTTGAAGAAAGACTTAAAGAACTGGAAGAAATAGCGGAAAAATTAAATGATCCTGACTGTCCTCTCGAAAAGAGTCTTGAACTGTTTGAAAAGGGAGTAATCATATCGAGGAGACTTCATCAGGAACTTAATGAAGCAAAACTTCGGATCAAGAAACTTATGGGTGAAGACATGACTGAAGAACTTAAAGAGGAAACACTCAACACGGATTCTTCAGATAAAAGAGCGGATTAAAAGGAAAAGGAATTTGTCTTCAGGCAAAATTTTACCGAAAGTATTTGAAAAATTTCTTCCAGCAATTGAGGCCTCTTTGCAAGAGATATTTTCTGAAAAAGAAAAGAATATATTAGAAAAAAGCATGGCATACAGTGCTCTCTCAAAAGGAAAGAGAGTAAGGCCTGTTCTTGCTATGTGCTCTTACTCGCTATTTGGAAAGAAAGACTTTGAAACAATAGCAAAATGTTCCTGCTCTTTAGAACTTATACATTCCTACAGTCTTATCCACGACGACCTTCCTGCAATGGACAACGATGATTTTAGAAGAGGCGTTCTGACAAATCACAGGGTTTTTGGAGAAGCAATGGCAATTCTTGCGGGAGACGCTCTACAAACTCTTGGTTTAGAAATGCTCACGCTTTACCCCGAAGGCAGCAACTTCAGCCATAAAAGACTCAAGGCACTGAAAATAGTTCTTTCTGCAATCGGCAGAGAGGGAATGGCACTCGGCCAGGCAATGGACATCGAGGAAAAAAAAGAAGATTTCAAAGAAGAGGCTCTTTTGAAAATGCATTACCTCAAAACTGGAAGATTGATTGAAGCCTCAATTCTCTGTGGAGCAATATGGGCTGGAGCAAAAAAGAAAGAATTAAAACTGCTTTCAATTTTTGGAAAATCCCTCGGAATTCTTTTCCAGCTTTCCGATGATATTCTTGACGAGGTGTCTACTGCTGAAAAACTTGGCAAAACTCCCGGAAAAGACAAAAGAGATAAGAAAACGACACTTGTTTCACTGTGGGGAATGGAAAAATCTCTCCAGATGGTGGAACACTACCTTTCAGAATGCTTGATTGCTCTCTCTCCTTTCGGTGGCAGTGCACAGGATATGAGAGAAATTGCCCGTTTTGTTGCAAAACGTGATTTCTAATTTGGATACTAAAAAGCCTTTTTCAAAAGAAAGAATAGATATCCTGCTTACAAAGAGAGGCCTTGTGGAATCGAGACAAAAGGCACAGGCTCTGATATTGGCTGGAAAGGTAATCGCTAATGGAAAAGAAATTACAAAAGCAGGAGAACTAATTTCTGTTGACTCTAAAATTAGCGTAAAAGAGAACCTTTTTCCTTTTGTAAGCAGAGGAGGTATAAAACTTCAAAAAGCAATTATAGAATTCAATGTTAATGTTAAAGGTTTAAAATGTCTTGATATAGGTGCTTCCACAGGAGGATTTACAGATTGCCTGTTACAAAACGGAGTAGAGAAAGTTGTCTCCCTTGATGTCGGGAAAAACCAGATACACGAAAGGCTTAAAGATGACAAGAGAGTTTTTATTATTGAAGAATACAATGCCAGATTTTTGAAAAAAGAAGACCTTCCTTTTGATATTGATCTTGTTGTGATTGATGTATCTTTTATATCTCTAAAAATAATCCTCAAAGCAGTTAAGGAAGCTCTTCCCTCCGCAAGAGTAATTGCTCTCGTAAAACCTCAGTTTGAGGCAGGCAAAGAAAAAGTGGGAAAAGGCGGAGTTGTCAGGGACGAAAAAACAAAAGCCAATGTTGTTGAATCCGTTAAAAATTTTGCACGCTCCATCGGATATCAGATTTCTGGAGAAACAATAAGCCCGATAAAAGGACCAAAAGGAAATGAGGAGTTCCTCCTTTATTTAACATAATAAGAGAGGAGAAGTAATATGAAGAAAAACTCTTTTAAAGTTGGAATTGCAGTAAAACCAAATCAGGATAACGCTAAAAAGTCTCTCGACTTGCTGATTGACTACCTTCAATCCAAAAACATTTCTTTTAATTTAGATAAAGTGGGAGCAGAACTTTTAAAAGCAAACCACAATGTTCTGGAAAGGAGCGAACTTCCAAAAAACAGCGATTTAATAATAGTTTTAGGAGGCGATGGAACTCTTCTTTCCATAGCAAGGTACATTCCTCCCCACAAAATTCCCATAATGGGAATAAATCTGGGAAGAGTCGGCTTTTTGACAGAGATACCGGTGAGTGAAATGATTGAAGCACTTGATTTTTTCATTTCCGGAAAAAAGACTATTCAGAAAAGGATGATGCTAAAGGCTTCTCTCATCCGCAAAGGAAAGGAATTTTCTTCCTACAATTGTCTAAACGATGCAGTCATTACAAAATCTACTCTGGCAAGAATAGTTCAGTTGAAAGTTTCCGCCTTGAGCGGGCTTTTTGCAGATGTTTATGCCGATGGGATAATAGTTTCGACACCAACCGGTTCCACCGCATACAACCTTGCAGCAGGAGGACCAATAATAATGCCTCAGATGGAAGCTTTTACTATTACTCCTTTATGTCCACAAACACTTTCATTAAGACCTACAGTTCTCCCTTCTAATGAAGAAATTGAAATAACAATAATGAGTAATTCAGAAGAGATTTATCTTACCGTAGATGGGCAGAGGGGAACTCCCCTGATGCCAGATGACCGGGTCATTGTCAGGAAATCCCCGTACTATTTAGAACTTGTTTCAAATCCCAGAAGAGACTATTTTTCCTTACTGAGAGAAAAACTTGGCTGGGCAAAAAAATAATTGTTATTATTTTTTCCTGACTTTGACAAAAGCCACCCCATAAATTCCCACTTATCTGAAAGAGACATTTTAAAAATGGAAAAAATTGCCACTACACCTTTAAAAGCAGAGAATTCAGAATCCCATGCGGTCATCTCATACCTATTTGACATCAAAGATAGAGTAATGTATTCTAAAAGCGGAGGTGAATATAAAAGCCCCTTTGAAGTTAAGTTCATGGTTTTCTCCGGAGGAACTTCTCGCTTGGACACAAGAAGCCAGAGATAAGGCCAGTTTCCAGAAACGGCTTGCTATCT
>DYJZ01000045.1 GCA_020722885.1 Thermoanaerobaculum aquaticum | reverse complement strand
TACTACTACCTTGTTACAGCCTACAACAGTGCAGGAGAAGGGTCAGCAGGAAATGGAAGAGTTTTGAATTCAACGGGTAACTGTCAGTAAAACGGAAAATTTCCTGAGATGAAAAGGGGCTTTAAAATCAGCCCCTTTTTCATTTTTACCAAAATGAATTATACTTTATCTATGGCTAAAGTATCGGTCTTTTTGCCATCATTGATTTTAAGTCTTTTGAAAAAAGGAGAGAAGTATAATACTCAAAAAGGTCTCATTCTTTTTTGTGATGTGGCTGGGTTTACGCCGCTAACAGAAAGTTTGAGCAAAATGGGAAAAGAGGGGGCAGAGAGACTTACACTCATACTTAACAATTATTTTGATGAAATGATAAAAATAGTGGAAAGGTATGAGGGGGATATTCTCCGTTTTGGGGGAGATGCCATAACTGTTTTTTTTGAAGAATCAAAAGAAAGAAACGGACTAATATGTGCAAAAGAGATGTTAAAGAAAATGGAGGATTTTAAGGAACTTAATGTTGGACAGGAAAAATATTCTCTCTCTATGAAAATAGGTGTTTCTTCTGGAGAAATTATTTATGGATTGTTAGGACATAGAAGAGGGGAATATGACTATTTTGTGGCGGGGATTCCCCTCGATGATTCAGCAGAAGCGGAACATAACGCTCAAAAAGGACAAATTGTTCTTCATCCCCAAACGGCAGAGATTTTCAAAGATTATGTTTCTTTTTTAGAAAACGGATTTGGTGTGCTAACAAATATTGAAAATCAATCTCAAATAAGGTCAGAAAATTTATTTAGTGTAAATATAAAAAAAGCGGATGAAGAAAAACTAATGGAACTTCTTCCACCGTACCTGATTGATAGGGCAGGAGAGGGGACTTTAGGAGAAAATAGAAGTACTACGGTCATTTTTCTTTCTTTCAAAGGGTTTGATAAAGATTTGAAAGAAAAAAATTTCAAAGCTTTCTACGATAATATTTCAGCGCTTTATGATTATTTTTTGTCAACAATCAAAAGTTATGGAGGGATTGTCAATAAAATAGATATGGGTGACAAAGGAATGAAGGCAATTATTCTTTTTGGAAGCCCTTATGCAATAGAAAAAAAAGAGGAGATGGCTGTAAGGTGCGCTTTAGAGGTAACAAATAATAATCCTTATAAAAATATTGATATCAAGATTGGTATAACAACCTCTCATCTTTTTACAGGAGCTGTAGGTTCTTCTGTTAGAAGAGAATTTACTGTAATGGGGGACGGAATAAACACTGCTGCTAGGCTTATGCAGAAATGCGAATGGGGTCAAATATTATGTGACAAAACTACTAAGGAGGGTTCCCGGGAAGAGGTGTTTTTTAAAGATTTGCCGCCAGTTCTTCTAAAAGGTAAAGAAAAAGAAGTTCCAATTTTTAGTCCAGAGTTTCTTACAAGAAGGGATATAAGTATCAGAAGAGAAGAAATAATTGAGAGAGATGAAGAGCTTGCAAAAATCAAAAATGTCCTTCTGTTAAAAAGCAAACCATTACTTATAGTCGGGGATACAGGTTTAGGAAAAACAACATTAATTGAATATACAAAGGCGGAAGCTGAAAAACTTGCAATCCCTGTTACCAGAGTTTTTCTTGCTTTTTACCATATGACAAGACCCTTCTCTTTATGGAAGGGAGCATTTAGAAGCATTATTGGCGCGAAGAAGGAAGATAGCCCTGAAACAGTGAAGATTTTGTTGGAAAGAAAATTATCTGAAGATGAGGTTGCCTACTATTCTCTGCTGGGCGCTCCACTGGGAGTTTCCTTTAAAGAAGATGCACCTTTAGTAGAAAATCTTTCCTCTAAGGATAAAAAAGAATTAACTTTTGCTTTAATGGAAAAAATTATTTCAACCTGCGGTGAAAGAATAGTGCTTGCTGATAACCTTGAATATAGCGACCCTATGTCTTTAGAGTTTTTAAGTTTTCTTTTGCAGGGAGGAAAGTGTGAATCCCTTAAAATAGTTGCTTCAGCGAGACAGAAAAATAATCTTGAAAATATAATCTCAAAATTTGATGTTGTAAAAATATCTCCTTTTACTGAAGAAGGTGAAAGACTCTACCTTGAACGAAGAAAAAATATAGATAAAATATCTGAAAAGAGTTTCTCTTTTTTAAGAACAAAAACCTCTGGAAACCCAAAATTTGTAAACGCTATTGTTGATATGCTTAAAAGAGAAGGGGTTATAGTCAAAGATGGGGAAAGATTTTATCTCGATGAGGATCGCCTGTTTAAATTACAGATTCCTCAAAGTCTTGAAGAAATATATCTCAAAAAGGTTGATCTTCTTCCAAGAGAAGAAAGAGAGTTAGTTCAAAGCGCTTCTGTTTTAGGATATTCCATTTCTCTTTCTCTTTTGGCTCATCTTTTAGGAAAGGAAAGGAGTAGTCTGAAAGAATGTTTCGACAAACTCGTTGAGAAGGAAATATTTCTTTTTGATAGTTGGGGAGAAAGACCCTATTATAAATTTACTGATGGGTTTTTAAGGGATGCAGTTTATGAAAGTGCTCCATTTTCTTTAAAAAGAGATATTCACTTTAAATGTGCCAGTTTTCTTGAAAAAGAATCTGAGAGTAATGCCAGGGTATGGCAATTGATTGCGAATCATTACAAAGGCGCAGGTGAAAAAGAAAAAGCGGTTCTTTTTCAGAAAAAGTGTGCTTATGATGCCATTTCAAGATATGACAATGTAACTGCAATGAAGTATCTTGAGGAAATTTGCAGTGAAGGAATAACAAAGGAAAATCTTGACTGCGCATTCAATCTGATAAAAGTTTTTAGCAATCTTGGAAAGAGGGAAGATGAAGAAAAAATTGTTGATGAAATAGAAAAAAAGGAAATAGTTTTAGACAATACAGAGTTTCTTCAATTTCTTCTTTTTAAAATTAAGTGGTCTGTAATCAGGGGGGAAATCTCAAAGGCAGAGAATCTCTTTGAAGAGGCAGAAAAT
This sequence comes from Thermoanaerobaculum aquaticum, assembly GCA_020722885.1. Classification (GTDB taxonomy): domain Bacteria; phylum Acidobacteriota; class UBA4820; order UBA4820; family UBA4820; genus UBA4820. The sequence goes on along the minus strand of DYJZ01000045.1, from coordinate 13,336 downwards.
TTTGCAAAAAAAACAAAACAAATAAAATTTCTTGCCGAAATATATGTAAATAAAGCGGGAGGATTTTATGGACCACGAGGAGATTTGCAGAAAGCAAAAGAAAGTCTTGAAAAATGCTTTAAATTGCCCGACCTGCAAGAAATTCTGTTAATGAAAATAACTGCACTTTATAATTATGCCATTATTCTGAGGCATGAAGGTAGCAATGTAGAAGCATTAAAGATGTTCAAAAGAGCATACATAAAAGCGAAAAGAGAAAAATTGCTGCCACAAATTGCAATGATTGCAAATAACATTGTCCCGATGAAATATGATGAAGGAAAGTATAAAAATTCGATAAAATGGCTTAAAATAGCAAGAAAATCAGCGGAGATATTTAGCTTAAGAAACATTCTTCTGTCAATAGAACACCTTGACTCCATAATTGACCTTTCTGAAGGAAGAATAGATATAGCAAAAGAAAGACTTTATAAAAATGCCGAAAATTGTAAAAGGTTTGGAAACAGACTTGTTGAAGCTATTTCTTTTGATGCTTTAATAGAGACTTCATTTTTAAACCTTGATCTAAATTCTTCTTTAAATTCAGGTAAAGAGGCTTTATACATTTCTATGGAAGATGGGAATGCAGTAATTTTTAAAGGAACACTTATTGAAGTATTGAAAATCCATTTTTCTTTGAAAGAAAAGAATGAAGCTTTAAAATGTTTAATTAATAAAAGTATTACTGAATTCTTTAAAAATGCTCCTCCCCATCCTTCAATAGACTGCTTTTTAAATGTTTTAATAAGATATTTTGAAGGACAAAAAGTTGATTTTGATAAGAATATTATAAAAGAAATTTCTGCAAGATTGCTTCCTGACTATCTTTTATTTTTCCTTGAGAAGTTCATAGATGAGGGTGAAATAAAAAATGCCAGAAATATCATTGACTTAATATTTGCCGAGGAGAAGGCACTCAATTATTTTTCAAATAAAATAAAAATTTATCTTTTTCTTGAAAAAATTGGGGATGAAAGAAAAAAAGTCATAGAAAGGGAAGTTATAAGAAAAATAAAGTTTCTGCCATTTGGAATCTATGGATTGAGAATCCTGTATTACCTGCATAAAAATACCCTTCAGCAGTCAGAAAAGAAAAAAATAAGAAGTTTGTTTATTAAAAGACTCTATTTTTTAAAAACAAACTCTCCAGAATGGGTTTTTCAAAAAGTTTTGAATTTTGATGAAGTTAAAATAATGCTGAAGGGTGAATAAAAAAGGGGAGGAATTCCTCCCCTTTTTGCCCAAAGCCCCCTCTTTGTTTTCCTATTCCACTTTGTAGTAATAGCAATAAGCGTTTTCCCCTGTATTATCCTGGTAAGTAAATGTTCCAGCGGAAATATTATCAACCTTTACATATCCAGTAAATTGAGGATTTGCAGCCCTGAAAACTTTTGTCGGAGTTGTTGGATCTGTCTGGATCACAATTTTATTTGAAGCATTCCTCGAAACATAAACTGTTGCAGACGATGAGCCTGTATAGGTAAAGGCATTCGAGGAAGTTGCAGACCTCGTATCTGGATTTCTGACTGTGACATTGACCGTTCCTGCAAGATGTGCCGGGGTCGTTACAACAAGTTGGGTTGAGGAACAGGATGTGGTTGTGGCATTTACACCTCCAAATGATGCTACAGCCTGAGAAATACCGAAATGTGTGCAATCGTAGTATTCGGGACATGAACATCTGAAATTTGTACCGGTTATTGTAACAACTGTTCCACCTGTCGAAGAACCTGAAGATACATCTATAGAAGTAATAGTCGGAGGATCAAGAGGAGTTATCGTTGTTGCATAAGTTCCCTTTTCATAGGTACCTGCATAATATACTGGAGGATTTCCTGAAGAATATACAATATCAGTAAGTTGTTGTTCATTTGGGTCAAATCCTGGACTAATGCATGCCCAGTTATATCCGTTATCTGCACTTATAAAAATGCCCCCATCGTAATCTATTGCTGAGCCCTCAATCGCGCAGAGAATATCGCCATTTGACTCTACTTCAACTAATTCTCTGACTCTTTTTGTTGTGTTCTCAATTCCTCCATTACTTGGATACCACAAAGTCAAACCCTCATCTGGAGACCTGTAGATTCCTTTGTTGTCTCCTCCTACTAAAACAGAACCATCGGAAGACAACTGAATTATTGACCAATTATTAAACTCTTCAAGAGTTCCAGCACCCTGACCGTTTCTTGTCTCCCAGGTTATGGTCTCAGGGTTAGGAGTTCCTAAAGCTTCTGTTCCAGTTCCTCTTTTTACTCCTGTTCCCCACGTGGTTCCCCATGTACAACCAGATTGAGGAGCCTCTGGAATATGAGGGAAAGAAGACTTTAATGTTGTTGTCTGACCATTGGCTATCCCTCTTGTATCTTCATTCAATCCCATAGAATACCAGCTAACTCCTGCGGGGTATATCCCATTAACAGAAGCATATACACCGTTGTTTGTTCCTGCTTTTATAATGTTTGAAGTGAGGTTTGACTCTTTAGTAAATTTATAGACAGTTGCATTTGAGGGAGCTCCTGTTGCCTGCTGCCAGGTTCCATTTGACCAGTCCCATCTAATTGTTCCTCCAATATCTACTGAAGTTGCATATCGATAAAAGATTCCAAATCCATCAGTTCCCGCAAGAAGCATCGGTTGTAAATTACCCAAATTGTCAAATGCATTTTCGAGGTGCAGCGAAATTACATTCATAGGAATACAACCAGAACCGCCTGGTGAGTAAACCAGCCCTTCGTTTATGGGTCTGAAAGTTTCACCGCCGTCGTTGCTCCAGTAAACACCTTTGCAGGTTCCGATGAAAACATCAGTGGGAGTGGAGTGAACATTGCAGGTTGTTGGTGTTCCTATTGAGCTTATTTCAGTGCAATTGACACAACCTGGTGATGTTTCCCAGCCGAGTGAGGATGACCAATTATTATAATCTGGTCCAACTGAAAACCATACCTTACCCTTTCTTAACCCTGCAAAAAGTTTGTTTCCGTTTTGAGTTTGAACAAATTTTAGTGTCAAAGGGTATCTGTCAGGCAGGTTGCCTGTAACATTAGTAAATGATTCTCCTCCATCAGTGCTTAAATAAACCCCATCATTGCCATCACTTAGAGGGTTGTTGAAGGTAACAGCCAGTGTACTGTCAGTTTGGTAGCTGGATGAAATGGCAATATTTGTGATATGATACTCCCCTGCGGGAAATGAAGATTGTCCTACAAGCTGCCATTCCCAGTGGTCAATAATAAATACTCTTTTAAAAAGTGAACCCCCTCTTACCACAAATGCAGTTTGTTCACTTCCTCCGTTAAAAAGAGGATGAAATACTATTCCAGTTATTCCAGGTTGTTCCGAAGGCGGTGTTGGTAATGTGCCATCGAAAGTATAGGTGGTACCCCCGTCAGTAGAAATAAACAACCCGACATCCGTTCCTACATAAATAATTGAAGGGGTGGGGAAATTTTCGGGGAAAGCAATTGTATTTATTTTATTTGGTATTGGGTTAAATAAACTTGAGCAGGACCAGAGGACTGATTCACCATTAAATCTGCATACAGATGGCAGCGAGTACCTTGCAGTAAACAGTGGGTATTCGTAGGGGTTGGGAGTTACGGCAAAGGCTGAAATTGTCAACTGGTTATCCAATCCGTTATTTATTGGAACCCACTGGCTTCCTCCACTGTTAGACTTAAAAATACCCCTTCCCTTTGTTGCAAGATAGACGGTAGATTCCTCTGAATTGCACGCACTGGTTGTGCCCGAAAAAATGGGAGAAGTTCCAAAACCAATAGTTTCAAAATCCGGGTTTGAAACTTGGGACCTTTCGAGAGGAGGCATATAGAAGGAAAATGTATTTCCTCCATCTTTTGAAAAGAACAAACCAAACTTACTGCTCAAGGCAAAAATCATATTGTCGGTGTTGAATGAAGGTGAACTTTCTATTAACGAAATGTCAAAAAGAGCGAGGTTTTCTCCCTGAACAGGTTCGGGAAACGACTGTCCCGGGAATCCCCTTCTTACACCCGAACTTGTGCAGAACCAGAATAGATCTGTTATTCCCAGGTCGTATTCAAAAGAGTTAATTGAAAGGCCTGTAGGGTAGATGTCGTGGACAGCAGAGTTATAAAGATAGAAAAGCCCTATGGTTGTTCCAATAAGAAGCTTCGGATTAAGTGGATCATAATTTTGTGCTAATTTCAGGTATAAAACAGGGTCACACAGGTTGGAATAGGAGGACCAGTTTTGACCTAAATCTGTTGATTCCAGTAAACCTGAGCCTATCAGGTCACCAGCCCAGATGTGATCAGGATCACCAGATCCAGGAGCCACAACAATAGAACTGAACGAATATTGTCCAACAGGAGTCAGATCGGTCCATCCAGAACCATTCCAAAAATAAATGCCGCCACTAAGACCACTTCCTTCTTCTGTTACAGTCCAGAAACTTCCATTAGAAGGATAACTGCCGTGTAGAGCGATTGACATAAAATTCCCGCTTCCAGCCCCTGCAACTTCAGCAAGAAGTGAAAAAGTTTCTCCGCCATCAATTGATTTGTAAATACCCTTTCCCCTAACTGCAGCAAGAATGTCTCCGTTGGAAGCTACAACAATGTCCATAACCGGGGTTCCAGGAAGTCCAGAAGATTCTATCCAGGGATTAGTGTAGTAACTGGAGTAGTCTGAAGACCAGAGGATTTTTCCTGAGGATGTTCCTGCAAAGACCCTAAGTCCCTGGAATGCAAGAACATTTACCACAGCTGGCTTAGAAGCAGCAGAATCGTAAAGGGCGAATTCGTTCAAGCCTGTTGGTGCCCAGGGAGACCAGTTTTCTAAGAGAGGGTTTCCCACACTATAAAACACACCGAGACTTTTCATTCCCGCCAGAGCGATTATTTCATCAGGAGGATTGACGGAAACAAAGACTATTGACCTTGTGTCTTCCTGTGGTTTTTCACCCACTCTCTGCCATTGTGCTGCGGAACTTAAGCAGATTGCAAGTACAAAAAGTAGAACCGAAGAAAACTTGAAAAAATTCTTTTTAATCATAACTACCTCCTTTTCCCCCAAAAAAGAAAACATTTTTAAATGATAAACCACGGGGGATTATCTTAACTCCAATTATAATATAGTATTTTTTTTAAAAAAAATCTGTGATATTTATCACATTTTTCTTTTTTTTTTGCTTTGTGATAAAATAATAACGGTTAGAGTGAAAAGGAGGTTTAAATGAAATGGAGTAAAATCATTTGTCCCGTTGATTTCTCGCAGATCTCAATAGAAGCCCTTGAACTTTCCAGTGATTTTGCCAGAACCTGTGGAGGCAGTTTGGTTATTGTGCATGTTCTGGAGCCTATTCTTGCTCCTACAGATTTTACTTTTGGACCATTAACCATGACAGATATTGAAGATAAACTTGCTGACAGGGCAATGGAAGGCTTGAAAGAACTTTCAGCAAAACTGCAGTTTCCTCAGGAGAAGATAGAACTAAGGGTGGTAAGAGGGATTGCTTCTCAGGAAATTGTCAAAATCGCGGAGGAAATTTCTGCTGACCTTATCGTTATGGGTACTCACGGATACACAGGTTTGACGCATGCCCTTCTTGGTTCAACAGCGGAAAGGGTTGTCAGAAAAGCACCCTGCCCTGTTTTGACTATAAAAGGGAAATTGGCTGAAAAATAAGAAAGAGTCTTTTCAAAAACAACTCTTTAGGTTAAAATAACTCTATGGTGAAAAGTCTTTATGGGAACCTCAAAGCTTACAAAATTTACACATTTTTCCATCTTGCAATTGGTGTAATTTTATTTCTCACTGTTTTAAAAAATTTCCCATTTGAAAAACTCAGCTACCTGACAGGCGGTTTTTTTAAAGGAAATGAATCCTTTTATTTTACTTTTTATGTCATTGTTTTCCTGGCTTCCTTAATCAGTCTCCAGATTAAAATCCTTATGGTATCAGAGTTTTTTGTTCTATTTGATATTTCATTCGCTCTTGCTGGATTTTTCGTCTTGGGACCGCTTGAAGGAACTTCAATAGCTCTGATTTCAACCTGTGTTGATATTGTTCAGAGAATATTAAAAAACAAGAAAAAAATTGAACTTCTCTTTTATACCTTTCTTAACAATTTTGGAAACAGGCTATTGAGATTCGCTATAATGACATTGGTCTCTATTTTGTTGGATTTCAATTTCCACAAAACTCAAGATTTTAAAGTAATTCCTGTTATACTTTCACTTTTTCTTGCATATACCATAGTCAACAACATATTTTATGCTCCGAGCGAATATTTTAAAGGAAATTCTCTGAGGATTTTCTGGAAAGATACTTTTAAAATTGATGTTCCACACACTTTGCTCATGTTTATTCTGGGCTACTATTTCGCTTTAATTTCAATAAAAATGGGAGGGAGATTCTCTTTTGTTACTATGGTTCTAATAGTTGGCTCTCTAAGTTTGATTGCAATTCTTACCAGAACCAAGAGGGAACTGGCGAGAAAAGTTGAAGAATTGACCATACTCACGACAGTTTCAGAAGCGGCAAGCTCGGGACTTGATCTCCTTCCTATGGTTGAAAGTTTTTCCAGAAAATTGTGTGAATCAATGAGTGCGGAAGGCATAGGTGTTGTTTTTTGTCAACCCTATTCTACGATTTTAAATGCTGTTCAGGTTGAAGGCGAAAAATCAAGGACTATGCAATTGCCTGAAGAGGAAAAAAGATATCAATACGATTCTCTTCCTTTAAGCGAACCGAGCAAAAAGCTTGGAGAAGCCCTTTATGAATTCCTCCAGCCGCTTGAAACCGCTCCCTTTATGATTCCAAAATCCTGTTTTGGAATACCACTAATTTACAGGTCGGAGCCAATCGGGGGAATGGTTGTGTACTCTTCGGACAATAGGGCTGATTTTTCTAAAAAGGAAGAACTTCTTGAAACCTGTGCTCATGCACTTATAGTAGGGATGGAAAACTGCTTTCTTCATCTGCAGGCTATTGAAGACCCACTTACGGGGCTTTATAACCGCTCCTATTTCCTTTACAGAATGAAAGAAGAGGTTTCATATTCTACCCGTCACAGTTCAGATTTTGCTCTGTTAATGATAGACCTTGACGAATTCAAAGAAGTCAACGATCACCTCGGGCATCAGGTTGGAGACGAAGTCTTGAAAAGAATTGGAGAACTTTTCAGAATGACTTTAAGAAAAGAGGATGTTCCAGCAAGGTATGGAGGGGATGAATTTATAATTCTTCTTATAAATTGTGATGAAAAAAATGCTTTTGAAAAAGCGAACAAAATAAAACAAATGATATCCATAAAAGCACTTCCAAAAGAAAAGGCGCAGGGGATACAGCTGGGGTGTAGTATTTCGCTAATATCATCAAAGACGATAGGTGGAGACAATGACATAACTTCTATTTTGAAAAAACTTGACAAGGCTTTATATAAAGCGAAAAGCGGAGGGAAAAATCAAATTTTTTTGGTGCAGGATTAGCGATATTGATGGAGTATTGTATTGAATAATTGGCAGGCAGAGCTAAATAAAGTAAAAGAATTTGAAAGCATTGTCGATAGGATGTCGCCTATTGCTACAATTTCTGATGAAGAGCTTAACGATTTTGCAAAAGATGTCAGCTATATTCAAAATCTTCTTTCATTAATAGCGTCTTTGCCAAAAGAAAAAAGGCCAGATATTGCTGTCTGGGACGATGTTGTTTCAAGACTCTGGAGAAAACTTTTTGCAAAAGGTGATGATATTGATCGATACACATTTGGTGATTTGTGGCTGAAAGTTCTTTCTGAAGAATCTGATGAAAAAAGAATTCTCAGGACTGCAACGGGTTTCATAGCATCCTGCAGAAACTTTTCTCTTTTTGAAGAAGCTCTCGATGTGGGTGCTAACATAGAAAAAAGATTTGCCGGTCATAAAAGTGCAGCCTATGCAAATTTTTTGAACACGCTTGGATCTGTCTACTATTGTAAAAAGGATTTTGAAAATGCAGAAAAATTGTTTCTAAAGGCTAAAGAAATGGTTGAAAATATATCAGAAGATGAGAGCAAGAACTGGATCGTTTCGACCAAAAACGATTTTATTGCACAGGAATACCTCAATCTTGCAGAAATAAATCTTGAAATGGCTTTTGAAGCCAAATACAGGTCAAAAGAAAAATACATAGAAAAAGTTGAAAAGATCCTTTGTTATCTTGATTTGGTGAATATAACTGACAGTCTCAAATCCTTCTTGTTTGTCACAAAATCTGAGATGGCAATGCTTAAAGAAGACTTTGAGCAGGCAAGCAACCTGCTTTGCAAATTAGAAGAAATGTCAAAGAATGGTACAACTCCATATCACTATTCACTGGCGACGACTCATTCAAGACTGATGGCAAAATTTTTCTCAATGCGTGGAGATAATGAAAAGGCTTACCATTATATAAGAAAAGCCTTAAGGCAGGTTTCAGCAAAGACTTATCCAGCTGAAGATATTTTTGTTTTAGAAGAAGCAATAAAAATTGTTAGAAAACTTTACGAAGAGCGGAAGAGTCAAAGAGACAGAGAACTTGTGAAAGATCTGGTTTCTCTTCTGGAGGATAAGGATTGGTATACAGGAGGTCATCACAGCAGGCAGGTAGCCGACCTCTGCCTGAAAATAGGACATCAACTCAAAAAAGATGGCATCAGTCATCTTGATATTCTTGAACTTGAAACTGCAGGGCTTGTTCACGACATAGGAAAACTAAGAATTCCCTGGTCGCTTCTTAATAAAGTGGCTCCAATAACACCCAAAGAGAGAGAGATTCTCAAACTTCATACAAAATTTGGTAAAGAGATTCTTGAGGAGATAGGACTATTAAATTGTTCAGAGATAGTTTATCAACACCACGAAACTGTTGATGGCAAGGGATATCCTCTGGGAAAGATTCCCACAATAGAGGCTTCAATAGTCGGGATTTGCGATGTTTTCGACGCATCAATAACGGTCAACAGGAGATATAAAAAGCCAAAAACAATAAAAGAGGCAATCACTGAAATTGCTTCGCTGTCAAAAATAAAATATCATCAGGATGCCGTCAGAGGAATAGAATCTGTGGCAAAAAGTATGATGTAAAGGATAAAGATGAAAGTTATTTTTAAAGCCCTTCAAAAAAAACGAGCAGCACCCATCATAATGATTTTTTTATGGCTTTTGACACTTTGCCTCTTTGCTGATTTGAAACTTCCCGAAGGAAAAGGAAGTATTAAAACTGAAATAATTGGTACAAACGAAGTTCTAAATGTTCTTGAACTTGTTAAAATTTACGGTGGTAAATTTGGAAAAGATCCTGTTTCAAAATATCCCTTCTGGGAAATAAACAATCACAGAATAGTTTTCTCAGTAAACAGTGCAGTAGTTTCTGTTGATTCCAAAATAGTTTCTCTGAAATCTGTTCCTTTTGAAAAAAATGAAGGACTTTATGTGGGAACAGATTTTATACAGGCAGTATTTCCAGAGATTGGTTTTACTGTTTCGGGAGAAACTTCCCTGGTTCATAATAAATCGGTTTTAAGAGCGGATGAAGAAGATTTTAAGCACAAAAACATAACCGTCCAATCTTTTGTATCTTATGATTTGATAAGAATTACTTTTGAAGGGGTAATGGTGTCTTTTGCCGAAGTTAAAAAAGAAAATGACAAAATAGTTGTAAGATTCCCAAAGGGAAGGGTAGAAGAAAGCGAGGTTGATTTTGGTGAAGGAATTTCCACAAAAATGGTGTCATCGGATGAGGGGAAAGAAGTCCATATTTTTCTTGATAAAAATTTCAAACAGTTTGAAACTGTTAGCCTCAAGAATCCCGAACGGATGGTTTTAATAATAAAAGGAACTGGACAGAAACCGCCAGCCAAAAACCAGAAAACAGATTTGGAACAACCCAAAGAAAACAACTCTATTCAGGATATTCCATTTCAAAAGAAGAAAAATTCTATTTTAGTGGTTTTAGATCCGGGGCACGGAGCACAGGATACCGGCACAATAGCAAAAGACGGAACACAGGAAAAAGACCTGACGCTTCTTTATGCATTAAGACTTAAAGATGAGCTTGAAAAAGAGGGGATTGATGTTCTTCTAACGCGAAACAGTGATACTTTTGTTCCTTTGAGAGAAAGGACAGCCCTTGCGAATTTCAATTCTGCAGATCTTTTTATCTCCATTCATTTTAATTCTTCTCCGGTCAAAACCGTTAAAGGGGCTGAAAGTTACATTATGAGTAAACAGGCGACCGATCTATGGAGTCAGGAAGTTGCTGAAAAGGAGAACATATCGCTATCTTCAGAAGAAAAGAATGGAGAAGATATCTCCCTTATACTATGGAATCTTGCTCAAAATCAATATATTGTGGAAAGCGCCTCCGTGGCGGGAGAACTGCAGGAAAAACTTAATCAGTTATTCCACACAGCGGACAGAGGGGTCAGACAGGCTCCCTTTGCGGTTCTCGAAGGTGCAAATATGCCTGCTGTTCTTCTTGAAATTGCCTTTCTTTCCAACCCCGATGAATTGAAACAGGTAAAGGACGAGAAATTTATTGAAAACATTGTTTCTTCAATAAAGGAAGTAATTGTGAAATTCAAGGAAAGAAATGTTCCGCCTATTTCAAATTAGTTTAATAACAATCTTTTTGATTTTCCTGTTGTCATGTGGTTCTTTTTCAAAGAGTGATAAAAAGACTGATGGATCTGAGTCTTTTACTTCACAGGAACCCAAAAGGGAGATTGTTCTTCTTTATCCTGGAAGCGACCAGTTATTACATCCCTATAAAAGTTTTATTGAGAATAAAGACAACAACTCTTCAGAACTTGAGGAAGTTGCGAGAGAATATTTAAATTTAAATCCTTCGTCAGATTTAGTAAATCCTTTTCCACAAAATACAAAATTGAGAGCCGTCTATTTTGTTGGAGAGGACAGAGCTGTGGTTGATTTTTATTCAATGGCTTCTGATGGTGGCGGAGCCGAAGAAGAGACATTTAGAATTTACGGAATAATCAACACAATCAACTTCAATTTTCCAGAAATAAAGGCTGTCAAAATTATTGTGGAGGGGCAGGAAAAAGAAACATTTATGGGACATGTTGACATTTCCAACTTTATTCCACCTGAACCTTCTCTTAATGGGAAAGAAATTCAATGAATATTCAAAAAGTGGGAATATTTGATTCAGGTGTTGGAGGCCTTACAGTTGCAAAAGAAGTAAAGGCAAAATTTCCTCATCTTGATATTTTTTATCTCGGAGACACAGCCCGTCTTCCATACGGAGATAAATCTGAGGAAACGATAATAAAGTATTCTTACAAAAACGCAAAATTTCTTTTTACTTTTGGTATTGATCTTCTTATTGTTGCCTGCAACACATCAAGTTCCTTCAGTCTTCCCTTTCTTGAGAAAGAATTTCAATTCCCTATTGTAGGAATGATAAATCCAGGAGCGAATCTTGCCCTAAAAAGAACAAAAAACAATAAAATCGGGCTTATTGGAACAAGAGCAACAATAAGAAGCGGAGCCTACAGGAAAGAAATAGAGAAAATCAATAAAGAGGCTTTAGTTTTTGAGGCTGCCTGTCCTCTATTTGTTCCGCTTGTGGAAGAGGGTCTTTTTGAAGATGAAGTGACAGAAATTGTTGCCAGAAGATACCTTAAAGGGTTTTTAGAAAAAGAGATTGATACGCTAATACTTGGTTGTACTCATTATCCTGTCCTTATCCCCACTTTAAAAAAGATCCTGCCTGATGTGGAAATGATAAGTTCGGGGGAGGCTACCTTAATTCATCTACAAGAAAATTTTCATTTACAAAAAGAGAATAAAAGGGGGGTTTTGAGAGTTTTTGCGACAGACCGAAGTACCCATTTTAAAGAAATTGCAGAGAAACTGCTAGGGGAGAAAATAGATCTCGAATTGGCTTCTATTTGAAAGGAAGAGAACAGATGAGAATAGACGGAAGAAGAAACGATGAAATAAGAACATTTAAAATAGATTCCAACTTCGTAGTTCATCCAAGCGGCTCCTGCATTGTAGAAATGGGATTGACAAAAGTTTTATGCTGCGCTACTTTTGAGGACAGAGTTCCATCATTTCTTAAAGGAACAGGACAGGGGTGGATAACAGCGGAATACGGGATGCTTCCGGCTTCAACTCAGGTAAGGACAGCAAGAGAAGTGAGCAAAGGCAGACCATCTGGAAGAAGTCAGGAAATACAGAGACTTATAGGAAGAAGTTTAAGGAGCGTTGTTGATACATCTCTTTTCCCTGATAAAACGCTCTGGATAGACTGTGATGTGATTCAGGCAGACGGAGGAACGAGGTGTGCAGCAATTACTGGAGCATTTGTCGCTATGGGGCTTGCTTTTGAAAGTTTTATAAAAAGAAAAATCATCGAAAAAAATCCTATCGTTTCAAGGATAGGAGCCATTTCTGTAGGGATGATAAACGGAGAAAAAGTTCTCGACCTTAAGTATGAAGAAGATTCTATCGCTGAAGTTGATATGAATGTGGTTATGACAGGAGATGGAAGATACATAGAAATTCAGGGGACTGCAGAGCATCAGCCATTCTCAAAAAAAGACCTTGACGAAATGCTTTTTCTTGCCGCAAAGGGAATAGATATGATTTTTGAAATACAGAAAAAAGTTATAAGATTTGATTTTGATTAAACAGGGAGGCGATCTAAATGGCTATTGAAAAGAAATTTCTCGATGTTCTTTGCTGTCCTCTTTGCCGGGGAGACCTTGAAAATTTCAAACATAAGGATAAAGAATACCTCAAATGCAAAGGGTGTAAAAAATATTTCCCAATAGAAGATGGTATCCCGATTCTTCTTCCTGACGCTGCTCTGAGTGAAATAAAGAAATAAAAATTGAAAGTCAAAAGACAAATTTATTTGCTTAATGCCAGAAAATAAAATATTTATAGATATTATGACATCTCCTGTCAAGACTATTTAGAAATGTGCCCTAAATTAACTAACCAAAAATGTTTCATTGAGAGTAATCCTTCGGGGCAATTGAGCAAGCGAAGCAATCTCCCTCTTTTTAACAAATAACGCAGTCATTACGAGCACTCACTAAAATTGTCATTGCGAGCCCACCTTCGCAGCCTCATCCCCCGAAGCAATCTCCCTCATTGAAACCAAACACAGTCATTGCGAGTGCTCCTTCGTGGGAAAGTCCTCCGAAGCAATCTTTCTCTTTTCAAACAAAGGAAGATCACTTCATCTGTGAACGTATCGAAGTAAATCCCACGAGGACTTATCATATAGTTTTGAAAAAGAGATTGAAAAATCATTAACAAAA
>DYJZ01000044.1 GCA_020722885.1 Thermoanaerobaculum aquaticum | reverse complement strand
AAGGAATCTTCCTCACTTCCAAAATAAGGAAGCTTTGAAGAAAAGCTCGCAATGATGGCGTTAATAACAATTAACTGTCATCACGAGGTTCACTTCGAAGCAGTTGCAAACGAAGTGATCTTCATTTGTTTGAAAAGAGGAAGATTGCTTCGTAAGAGAAGGCTACGAAGGAGCACTCGCAATGACAGGTTATGTCTGCTCGCAATGACTGCATTGTTTTTTAAGGGGGATTCTCCTACAAGTAAATTCCCTGACGGGAATTTCTCGCAGGTCGCCCCTCGCGGCACTTGCCTTTGCTTCGCAAAACTCGCGCATCGCTGCAGGCTTCGAATCCCCACGCAAGCAAATCAATTTGCTTGCTCTCTCTCCTTTTGGGGTGGAATTTAAACAAACTGGCGGAGAGAGGGGGATTCGAACCCCCGGATGGGTTTCCCCATCACACGCTTTCCAAGCGTGCTCCTTCGGCCTCTCGGACATCTCTCCGCCGAAACAATAGGATATTTCATTTTCCTTTTTTAAGCAAGTGCTAAAAAGGTCTTTTGCACTTTGCTTTTTTCTATTTTAATCCAAGAACATTTTCAACTGCTTCTGGAATGTCAATATTTACAGAAACTGTCTTATAATCTTCAGTCTCCTTTACTTCGTCTCCATCATAGGTTTTGCTTGAAAAAGGTACTTTAATTCCTTTTACATCCCTGTAATCTGTGAAAACCTGAAGAAGTTCTTTTGGACCAGTTTCTGTTGTTTGTCTTGAGCCAATTGCATATATAAGATTGTCATCCCCAATGTAAAGTTTAACCAAATTATTGTTGTTTCTTATAACTACAAGTTTAGTTTTAACTCCCTTGATTTCTTTTTCTCCTACAAACTGTCCTTGAATTTTGCCTTCCGAAAAATCTTTTAGAATTTGAAGCCCCCCAAAAGAGTAATTTAAGGAGGTTACCGTTTCTTTAAGCCTGTTTTCGGGTATGCGCTTCTTTTGTCCCCCCATCGACATATAGCCCTCATTTCCTTTGAGAACCTGCTCCATATTGCCCATTGGAGTTTGAAGTTCAATATAAACTCTGTCGGGATAGACTATAGTTCCCTTTTGATTCATAGAGAACTCTCCCATTGGAGTTTTTACAGATATTGTTCCTTCAGTCGAAATATTCTCTATTTTCTTTATCTGCTTCTCTCCAGCCGCAATCAAAACATTTTTTAAAATAGTGTTTCCCTGTTTCAGCGTTTCTTCTGTGGGCTCAGGAATAATCTCCTTAGGTTTGGGTTCAGGGATTGCAATGTCTATAACATTAACATTTCCAAGAGATTCAAGTTTTTCTTTTATCTCTTTCCTGCCAACAACAAGAATTGCAAATTTTTCCTCAAAAAGATGGTTTTTTGCAGCATTTAATACATCTTCTACACCGACTTTTTCAATTTTTGACTTAAGAATTTCGTTGAAATTCTCAGGATAGTTGTAGAAGTGGTAAATAAGCATTCTTCTTGCGATTTTATCTACTGAATCAAACTCAAAAGCAAAACCGTTAAGATAACCATCCTTTGCTCTTCTGAGTTCTTCTTCGGTAACTTTTTCTGCTTTTATTTTCTTTATCTCATCAAGAACGGTTTTTAAAGCTTCAATAGTTGTCTCGGGTTTTGTTGATGTGTAGAAATAGAAAGTTCCTTGATGGTCGTAAGCGGGGATCATATAACCCCCTGCACCGTAGGCAAGCCCTTTTAAAGTTCTCACCTGAGTAAAAATCCTTGATGCCATTCCCCCACCAAGAATTTCTGAAAGCACATTTATCGCGGGATAATCTGGATCGTCAAGCTTCAATCCAAGATGTCCTAACAATATTGTGCTTTGTTCAACATCGTTTTTTTCTATAAAGTTAATTGAAGCTTTTGTTTCCGGTATCTTGACTGAAGGGTATTCAGGTTTGGGATTTTTATTTACCCAATTGCCAAGATATTTTTCAAAAAGAGATTTCATTTCTTTTGTGTCAAAATCTCCAATAACCGCTATTATTGTTTCATCTGGCCGAAAATATTTTTTATAAAAGTTTTCAAGGTCTTCTCTATTCAGGCTGTCAACATCATCGTATTCTATCTGTCTTGCATAGGGAGAGTCTTTTCCGTAAATAAGTTTCACAAACTCCCTTCTTGAAAGAGACATAACCTCATCGTTTCTTCTTGAGATCTGGCTCCTCATCTTCGTCTTTGCAAGTTCTATTTTTTCTTCCTGAAACATTGGAGAGGTGAGAAATTCAGAGAACAATGGAATAATCTCATCTTTGTTTTCTTTAAGCATACTTGCAGAAATCATTAAGTATGCATCAGTGGAGTATGACTCTATTGAGGCACCTCTCATCTCAAGAAACTCGTCAACTTTGTCTCCATCCATTGATTTGACACCACCACTTCTCAGTACAATTCCGAAGAGATCGGCCTGGCCGATTTTGTCTTCGTTTACCTTCCCTCCTCTTATTATTGTGTTTATCTTAATTAAAGGTATCTCTTTATTTTCAAAAAAGAAAATTTTTAATCCATTTCCAAGTTCGATCTTCTCATATTCTGGAAATTGAATTGGATTTAAAGGAGGAATTTTAACTTTTTCAAAATCCCTTAATGGTTTATTTTGAGAAAAAATAATAAGAGAAAAAACTAAAACAATTCCTACTGCAATCAGCACCCTTTTCATCTTATTCCTCCTCACTCTTTGTTTCTATCATTGCCACAACCCTGTTTATTCTTCTAAAAAGGCTTTTTGAAACCCTCATAATATCATCCTGAGTTACTGCGTCAATCTGGTCAAGTTCATTAAAGAGTTCTTTCCAGCTTCCTTTTATATTTTCAGCAAAGGCAAGTTGGATAGCAAGACCAAGGTTGTTGTCTATTCCTCTTAGAAAACTTGACTTTGCTCTTGCTTTAACTCCCTTAAGTTCATCATCAGAAACTTTTTCATTCTCAAGTTTTTTGAGTTCCTCGTAAATAGCCTTCTCACACTCTTCATTTGTTACACCCTTGTTTGGGACACAAATTATTGTAAAAAGGCCTGGATACTTTTCTCCTTCAAAAGTGGGCATAACTTCAACTTCCATTGCAAGTTTCTTTTCTTTTACAAGAGCTTTGTACAACCTTGAAGACCTTCCTCCCCCTAAAATGTCAGCAATGGCAGTGTAAACTGCATCATCTTTGTCTGTTACGGAAGGCCTGTGGTAGGCAATAGTCAAAAATGGCTGGGAAGGGTCTTCCATAATCATTCTTTTTTCGGCTCTCTGCGGTGGGTCAACGGTTATGGGAGGTTCAGGTTTTTCCCCAGAAGGAATTTTTCCGAGATGTTTTTCAAGAATCGGGAAGGCTGTTTGGGGATCAATATCTCCAACTATCACGGCAGTAAGATTTTTGGCACAATAGTATTTCTTAAACCAATCCATAGCCTGCTGTCTTGTAATATTTTTCAAATCTTCCATATTTCCTATGACATAGGAGCGATACATATGGGCTTTGTAGGCGAGCGGGAATAAGTCATCGAACAGTCTTCCAATTGGACTTGATTCACCCATTCTTTTTTCTTCCATAATCACTTCTTTTTCTTTATAAAATTCGTGCAAAACCGGGTTGGTAAATCTATCTGCTTCAAGAGCTGCCCACAACTCAAGTTTATTTGAGGTGAGAGAATAAAAATAGACTGTCTGGTCAAAGGCAGTAAAAGCATTGAGGTGCTGAACCCCCTCTTTTTCAAGTATCTTATCGTATTCTCCTGTTTCAACCCATTTCTGTGCCTCTTCACCCGCCTTTTTGAATTTTTCTTCAAGGATTTTTAATTTTGTAGGGTCAGGATTTCTCTTCAGTCTTTCAGCCCTTAAGGCAAGAAAAGCCTGATCCTCTTTGTCCATTGCCTCTTTTTCTTTTTTGTAATCTTTCGTTCCTATTGTTTTAGTGCCTTTGAAAGCCATATGCTCAAAAATGTGCGCAAGTCCGGTAAGATTCTGCTGTTCATTGACTCCGCCAACATCAGCATAAATTACAAAAGAAGCAACAGGGGCATTGTGTCTTGGAACAATAATAACTTTAAGTCCATTTGAAAGGGTTTTTTCAACAACTTTCTTTTCAAGTTCTCTGTAGCCTTCGTCACCAGCAAAAGCTACTGAGGCAAAAAGGCTTAGCACGAGTAAGAAAATTAACCATTTTTTTAAATTCATAAATTCCTCCTTTCATAAGTCAAAAAAATTTATACGAATGTTTTTTAAAAAGTTCTGGAGCAATTTTTTTGCCTTAAGTTAAGCATACTTTTAAAAAAGCAATCAAATTTAAGAAATAAGATTAATTATTTGCTTTGTTCCTTCTTTTTCTCTATTTCGCCTTTTAAATGTTGGATGTAGGATTGGGCAAAATCCTGACCTCCGAGTCCAAAGGCAAGTGCAAAAGCAAGCCCCACAGTGCCCAGAAGAATTATGAAAGCAGAAGTTACTATGGTATGGGCTATCTTCAACTGATCAAAAGCCATAAAGAAGGAAAGGACTATTACCCCATATCTGAGTCCAAGCCCTATCATATCAGCTTCAAAGGCTCTTTCCACCGAAAAAGATTTTCTGACAAGGTCTTCAAGAATTTTTGAAAGATAAAACCCAAGTGCTATAAGAACAAAGGCAACCAGAACATGTGGAAGATAAAGAATAAGTTTATCAATTGCCGAGGCAAGAAGATCAAAATGCATAATCTCAAGCGATTCCATTGAGAAAAGAAGAATTACAACAATGGCAATTAAATTACCCCCAATATTAGCAAGAGAGAATTTTGTTTCTTTCTTTGAGAGTTTCTTCTCAAGCCCTTCAGCACCTATGCTCAAAAGAAGTTTATCCAATCCAAGGTCATAAAGAATTTTTGATGTCAGGTCGCCAACAAATCTTCCCACAACAAGCCCAATTATAAAGAGGAAAAAACCTGCTATGATATTTGGCATAGCCGATGCAAACTTGTTCATAAATGTTCCAAGTACGCTTGTGAGTATCTCAATCTGCATCGCCTCAAATGCAACCGCCACAATTGGAACCATAACAAAAAGAAACGCCAGAGTTCCAACTATCTTTGCAAAATCAAGTGATTTCAAAACTGTGTCAAAGGGAAGGTTTTCTATGTACCTGTTTATTCCAGCTGATTCCGCAAAGCCGCTGATAATTTTATCAACCAGCCTCGCCAGAAGAAAGCCGAAAACGATTACTATCACTCCTGTCAGAAGGTTAGGAATATATGCAAAAACCCTGTCAAACATAGATTTTAGTGGAGAAACAAGGCTTGACATTTTAAGTGCCTCAAAAAAGGGCATAAGGGCAACAAGGATAATCAAATAGAAGACAGCTGATCCGATGTTTTCGCTTAATCTCTCAAGCGATTTTGTCTCTCCTTCGGGAAAAAGGGGAGAAAGTCTTTCCCAGAGGCGCAGTTTTGATAGCCCACCAACAATCACAAACCGTACGATAAAGGCTATTGTCCATGCAATTGCAAGTATTAAGAAAGCTTTTAAGACATCAGGAAGGGCAACACCTATCTTTTCAAATATCGATTTAAGGATTCCCGAAATCACTTCGTCGCCAAGCATTTGCAATGAAAAAAGTAGAGCAATAAGAATAAGTAGTACATAGAAGATTTTTTCGGTGACAATTGCAATTTGCCTCTTTGCTTCCTGCCCTTTTTCAATTTTCGTTTCAACACCAAACAATTTTGCAATTTTTGTATCTATGTCTGATGTTATTAATATTTGTTTTAGAATTTTTGAAAGTATTTTCGCAACAATCCATCCAGCAACAAAAATTATAATAGCCAGTATAAACCTGAAGGAATATGTTGTCCCACTTGCAAAAAACTCACTTACTGACCTGCCAAAAATCTCACTCATTTATCCTCCTTTACCTCCCGAAAAATATCGGAGGTTGACCTTTGTCATCAACTATAAGAGTATATTATATTGAGTGGAGTAGTCAACTATGAGTAGAGAGAGAATTTTTAAAATTTTACTCGCAGCACTAATTGGGCTAATTCTGCTTCTTATTTTCAGGTTTAAGCCCTCTGTTGAAGGACCAAGACACATTGAAAAGCCGCGGATAAAGGGAAGCAATTCTGTTTTGAGTGGGAAAAACTTCACATATGAAGTCAAAGATAAAAACATCCTGAAATACACCCTGTTTGCCGAAGAAATTTTTGAAATGGGCAGCGAGGAAAAAGAACTGCTAAACCCTGTTATCTCAATACCAAAAAAGGGGGGAAACTTTGACAAAATTTTCGCCAGGAAAGGAACATTCTCCCCTGCAAAAAATGTACTTCGCCTTTTTGAAGACGCAAGAATAGTAACAGCTGACAACATGACCATAAAATCTTCAGGTTTTCGCCTGACTCCACAAAATGAGGTGGTTTCGGAAGGCAGGGCAGAATTCTGGAAAGATAAAATAATCGGAAGCGGTGACATTTTAAGATATGATAGAGAACAAAGGATAGCCTATCTCGAAGGGAATGTGAATATAAAATCCGAAAACCTATTATTCGAAGCAACAAGGACATTGATTGATCTTGAAAACCACAACGGATCGATTGTAGGTCCTGTAAAATGTAGAAAAGATGACATTTCTATTTCATCTCCTTCCGGGAAGATTTTGCTTGATTCAAAAAACACTCTTGAGTCGTTGATATTAGAGACTCCTGTGCAGGGGGAAACAGAAAATTTCAATTTTTCAGGCAGAAACATAAAGTTCGACTTTGAAAAATCAAAGATGAACGAATTTACTCTGATTGATGATGTAATTTTAGTTCAGAAAAAGTTACCAAAATCAAAAATGCAAACTAAAATCCTTAATTTTGAAAAAGGAAGCGACAATTTGTGGCATTTCACCGCTCCATATAACATCTCCTTTGAAAGATTGAAAAGCAGAATGGAATGCTCCGGGGGAACGGGCATTATAAACAAAGGGGAGATAACTTCAGACCTTAAAGGTCCGATCAGAGCTTATGATGAGAAAACAGAAATTTCATCATCAATGGGTAAACTTGATGGCAACACTTATGAATTTATTGGAAATGCACAGGTTTCAACATCCTCAGGAAATATCTCAGCAGAAAGAATAATTGCCTACAAATCTGGGGAAAAGGATGCTTATGAAAATGTAAGAGGTCAAATTGTTGGAAAGGGGGGAGATAATATTTTTTTCTCATCAGACAAAGCAAAGATTTCAGCTAATGTTTATCCTATAAGACTTCTTGAAAATGCGATTGTTGAATCAGAAGATTTTGTTCTTAAAGGAAGCGATTTTTCGTTTCTGTCAAATAAAAGATTTTATGGCTGCAACGGTGTATCTATGGTTTTTAAAGGAATAAAAGGAAAGATAGACGGCTATGCAAAAGAAGTCAATTACGAGGAAGAGAAGGGAAACTGCATTCTCACAGGAGATCCCTATCTTCTTGATGGGGATAGAAAGCTTTCAGCAAAAGATAAAATTACCGTTTATTTTGATTTCAAGAAAAAAGTTAAAGAAATTGTGGCTGAAGGAGATGCAAAATTTGAAGGAGAAGACCAGATTGCTTCAGGAGACAGAATAAAATATGACACTGAACTCAAATCGGGAGAGGTTTATTCTGAAAATGAAATAGCTGAAGTTATTGAAAAAGAGCCTTTCAGAAGATGTGTAGGAAGAAAAATTTCTTTTGGCGAAAAAGAATTGGAAATAAAAGGTTCTGATAATAAAGTTAGTCGTGGTAAAATAGAAGGGCAGGAGGTCAAAGAGAAGCACTGAAGATGGCAAACGATATTCTTGAAACAAAAAATTTAAGAAAAAGTTACGGAAAAAAAGAGGTTGTCAAAGGACTTGATCTCAGGTTTACTTCAAGGAAAGTAATCGGCCTCCTTGGGCCAAATGGAGCCGGGAAAACCACTACATTTCATATGATTGTTGGTCTGGTACCACCAAACAGCGGAGAAATCACCCTAAACGGTAAGAGTTTAACAAATCTTCCAATGTACGAAAGAGCAAGGGCAGGTATAGCCTATCTTCCTCAGGAACCATCCGTTTTCAGAAATCTTTCTGTCCTCGATAATCTTCTTGCAGTACTTGAATTTTACCCGATGACACAGAGAGAAAGAGTTGAAAAAGCAATGTCTGCTCTTGAGGCACTCGGGATAGCACATATAAAGGATACCCTCGGATACGCTCTTTCAGGAGGCGAAAGAAGAAGAACAGAAATTGCAAGGGCACTGATTCTTTCTCCAAAATTCTTCCTTCTTGACGAACCATTTGCAGGAATCGATCCTCTTGCAGTACTTGACATACAAAAAATTGTAACCATGCTAAAAAATGAGGGGCTTGGGGTAGTCATTACAGACCATAATGTTAGAGAAACTTTGAAAATAACGGACGAAGCATATATGATTAGCGAGGGAAGGCTTTTCAGACACGGAACGCCTTCAGAACTTGCGGAAGATAGCGAAGTCAAAAGAACATATCTTGGAGAAGGGTTTACTTTAAACTGATATGACATTAAAACAGACCATAAACATTAAACTTCAACAGAAAATGGTTTTGACTCCTTCCCTTCAGCAGGCAATAAAACTCCTGCAAATGACAAGAAGCGAACTCGAGGAGGAGTTGAGTTTAGAACTTGAAAGAAATCCGCTTCTTGAGGATGATTCCCTTCCTTCAGACAGAGAAGATGAATTTTTAGCACCTTCAAAATATGAAGAGAGCGAGCAGAAAGAATCCTCACCCGAAGAAATTTTTGGTGACAAAATAGATGTAGAAGCGTACTTTGAAGATTATTTTGAAACAACACAAAAATACAAGGGACTCTCTTACGAATTTTCAGAAGAGGGCGGATTTGAAGAAAACCTTGCCACAAAATCTGAAACTCTCGCCGAGCATCTCCTGTGGCAGGTAAGAATGACAAACTTCTCGCCGGAGGAGATGAGAATTGCAGAACTTATTGTCGGCAACATTAGAAATGATGGGTATCTTGATGAAGATCTCTTTAAAATAGCTGAAGAAGCAAAATGCAGTTTTCACCTGGCTGAAAAGGTTCTCTTTGAGATTCAAAAGATGGACCCGGTTGGCGTTGGAGCAAGAAGTTTAAGAGAATGTCTCCTGGCACAGCTTGAGATACTTAAACCAAAGCCTCTTCTTGCCATAGAAATAGTAAAATTTCACCTTGAAGAACTTCCAGAATGCTCTCTGGAGCAACTTTCAAATAATTTTAATGTTCAGATTGGCGAGGTTGAAGAAGCAGTCAGGCTAATTAAAAATCTTGATCCCAAACCGGGGCTTCTCTATTCTTATGTTCCCAATTACGCTATCATCCCTGATGTGATTGTGGAAAAAATCGGAAATGAGTACAGGGTGAGACTTAACGACGAAGGTCTTCCAAAGCTAAAACTCAACAGATATTATAAACTTCTCCTCGAAAAGGGGGGCTTTGAAAACTCTCCCGAAACGGTGGTTTATCTTAAAGAAAAACTTCGTTCGGCATTAACATTTTTAAAAAGCGTCGAAGAAAGGCATAAAACAGTCTATAATGTTGCCTGTCAGCTGGTTGAAATTCAAAAAGATTTTCTTGAAAATGGCCCAGCCTTCCTTAAACCTCTTATCCTTAGAGAAATTTCGGAGAGAATTGGAGTTCACGAATCAACCGTCTCGAGGGTTGTATCAAATAAATATATGCTAACACCGAGAGGAATTATTTCAATGAAAGATTTTTTTGCAACAGGAATTCAGACAATAGAAGGAAAAGACATTTCACAGCAGAAAGTTAAGTCTATGATACAAAAACTGATAGAAGAAGAACTACCTGAAAAGCCGCTGAGCGACCAGCAGATTGTTTCTATTTTGAAAAGAGAGGGAATTTTACTTGCAAGAAGAACTGTGGCAAAATATAGGGAAGATTTGAAGATTCCCCCCTCTTCCAGGAGGGTGAAAAAAGATAGAGTTGATAAAGGAGGAAGCCATGAAAGTTGAGTTTTCCGGAAAAAACCTTTCAATTACAGATGCACTCAGAGAAAAAGTTGAAAAGAAACTATCTAAACTCGAGAAATTTACCGGAAAAATGGTATCAGCAAGAATAACATTGGAAATCGAAAAACACAAAAGCGCCGCTGAACTGGTAATTCATTGCAGTCACGACAAAATTTACAAAGCAAAAGGAACCTCACAGGATATGTATCTTGCAATAAACGACGCAGCTAACGCAATAGAACAGCAGGCAAAAAAGGTAAAAGGAAAAATCCTGTCGAACAGAACAAGAAGGGAAAGGGAAAAGGCAATAGCCCCTGAGGTTTCCGAAACGAAATCAAATGAACCTGAAGAACCAATTTTCAGGTACGAAAAAAAGAACGACTACTTCATTGAAAGACCAGTAAGACTTGAAGATGCATATCTTTATCTTGAAGAGAATAATTATCCGTTTGTCCTTTTTAAAGAAATTGACAGCGGAAGGATGTGTGTTCTATACAACAATGGAAAATCAAATTACATCCTTGTTGAAGGCGAGAAATAGTTATGCCTGATTCTCAGGAAAAAGTGACCTACCCTTTAATTACTGTTAAAGAGTTTCTGACCCATATTTCTAAGGCGGAATTGACCCTGATCACTGGTGAAAATGGATTAAACAGAAAAATAAACAGGCCAAGGGTTCAAAAGCTTGGTTTGATCCTTGCCGGATTTCCAGAATTTATCCATAAGGAAAGAGTCCATCTTGTAGGAAATACTGAAATTTGCTATTTAAACAAACTTTCTTCTGAAGAAAAAATCAAATCATTAAAACCGATTTTTGACCTTCAGATTTCCTGTCTTATTGTTACAAAAGGGTTAACTCCACCTGAAGAGATGGTCACTTTAGCAAAAGAAAGCGATACACCTCTTTTAAGTTCTCCTTTAAGGACAACCTTCGTAATTCAATATATAAGTGAGGGGCTTCAGGATATTCTTGCTCCATTTGTTCACAAACATGGTGTTCTCGTCGATGTGTTCGGTGTCGGTGTCCTTATGAAAGGTGGAAGTTCAATAGGTAAATCTGAAACTGCTTTAGATCTTATTGTGAGAAAGCACAGGTTAGTTTCAGATGATATAATTGAAATAAGAAAAAAAGGAGAAATTCTTATAGGAAAAGCCCCGGATATAGCCATGGGGAGAATGGAATTGAGGGGTCTTGGGATTATTAATATTTCAGAACTTTTTGGGATCGTAGCCCTGCGAGACGAAAAGATAATTGACCTCATTGTCAACCTTCAACCTGCTCAGGATTTTGAAGATGTTGACCGACTCGGAATTGACGAAAAATTTGAAGAGATTATGGGGGTCAAAATTCCTTCAATAAGTCTTCCAGTGGCTTCAGGAAGAAACATCGCAAACCTTCTTGAGATAGCAGCAAGCAATCTTCTTCTTAAGAGAAAAGGAAAGTATTCCGCTCAGGAGTTCGTAATTAAGCAGAGAGACAGGTTAAAGCACAGGAAATGAAGAAAACGATTTTAATTGTAACGGGAATGTCAGGAGCGGGGAAAACCCAGGTCATAAACACTTTGCAGGATAGTGCTTTTTTTTGCATAGATAACCTTCCCCTTGCGCTCTTCTCAAAATTTCTTGAACTTCTTGCCAATCCTTCAGGAGAGCTTGGTTCTCTTGTCTCCCTGGGGCTTGATTTAAGAGAAGGAAATCTTGACGAAAAATTCCCGGAAGTTCTTGAACTGCTCCACAAATCTGGACACATAACAAAAATTATATTCGTTGACGCAAGCGACGATGTCCTTTTAAGAAGATTCATCGAGACGAGAAGGCCACATCCTCTTTCTCCCAAGGGCTCGGTTCAAGAAGGTATTGCTATTGAAAGAAGAAGAATGGCTTTGATAAGGGAAAAAAGCAACTTTGTCATTGATACTTCCAATTTCAATATTCATCAGTTAAAGGAGGAGGTATTAAGGCACCTCGAGACTCTCTCCCTTGAATCTAAAATGGTTATAAACATTGTCTCTTTCGGTTTTTCAAAAGGAATACCTTCAGAAGCATCTATTGTCTTTGATGTTCGATTTCTTCCAAATCCCTATTTTATTCCCGAATTAAAAGAGCTTGATGGAAGAAACAAACAAGTGGCAGACTTTGTCCTTAAAAATGAAGAGGGAAGGATATTTGTCGAAAAACTTCAGGATTTCATTGATTTCCTTCTTCCCCACTTCCAGAAAGAAGGAAAAGCATATCTGACAATCGGCATCGGTTGCACAGGAGGAAGGCATCGTTCAGTAGCAATTGCAAATTCAATATATACCTATTTGAAAGAAAAAAATATATACGAAGTCAATTTAAGACATAATGAGTTAAAGGAGTAAAAATGTTCGGCATATTGGTTGTTGCTCACGGTGAACTTGGAACACTTCTTCTTGAAACTGCAAACAAAATTCTGCAGGAAAACCCAGAAAATGTGATTTCTTTTCCAGTAAGTTGGGACTGTGATTTTGCACAGACAAAAGAGGTGCTCGACAAAAAAGTCAATAAAATGCTTGCTGAAACTGGATCCCTTCTGATTTTGACAGACCTTTTTGGTGGAACCCCGACAAACCTTGCAATGACGCAATTTAAAAAAACAAAAGTTGAAATTTTAACAGGTATGAACCTTCCTATTTTAATAAAAGCAATAATACTTCAAAAAACCGGCGTTTCCCTTGAAGAGTGCATTGATGAATTGAAAATGAAAGGTCAGGAAGCTATAGTTCTTGTCTCTGAAATAATTAACGAAAAATAATGATTGAAAAAGAAATAACAATAACAAACAAACTTGGACTTCACGCACGGGCTGCTGCGAAACTTGTAAACCTTGCTGGCAAATTCCATTCTCATATTACAATATCAACAGAGCAGATCTGCGCAGATGCAAAATCAATACTCGGCGTTTTAACCCTGGCGGCTGGTAAGGATACGGTTGTAAAAATTGAAGCGGAAGGCCCTGATGAAAAAAAATCGATTGAAGCCATAGTAAACCTGATACAAAACAAATTTGGAGAGGATTAATTGAGATTAAAAGGAACCCCCGTATCTTCAGGAATAGCAATCGGAAGAGCCCACCTGATAAGCTTTGAGGAAATTCCCATCCCTTCCTATGAAATAGCAGATGGCGATGTTGACAACGAAGTGGCAAGGTTCAACAGGGCGCTCAACTTTGTTGTTGAAGAACTTGAAAGTGTAAAAGAAACAGCGAGAATTTCAGTAAGTGATGAAAGTCTCGCTATCTTTGATGTTCATATCGCCATATTGAGAGATCCTGTACTAAAAAGAAATACAATTGCAAAGATTATAAAAGAGAGAAAGAACGCAGAAGCAGCATTTGCTTCTTCGGTCAGAATGGTTCTTGATATTCTTGAAAATTCACCCGATCCTTATTTCAGAGAAAGGGTCATTGACATAAAAGATCTTGCTGCAAAAGTCCAGATGAAAATGGTTGGAGGGCATAAGAAGGAGGATCTAAATATTCCAGATCCGATATTGGTCTCATCCCAGCTTTCCCCTTCGCAAACAGGCCCATTTCGGCAGTTTGTCAAGGCTTTTGTGACCGAGCACGGAGGCAAAACATCGCATACTGCCATACTTGCAAGATCTCTTGAAATTCCAGCAGTGGTAGGGGTTTCTGGAACAGTTGAAAGTGTAGAACAGGGTGATGAAATAATTGTCGATGGAATAGAAGGCATTGTTTTAATAAAACCAACTCTTGCAGAAAAAGAGGAATATCTTGAAAAAATAAAGGCATACAAGAAAAAGAGAGAGGCACTTATTTTCGAATTGCAGAAACCTTCCCGAACTGTGGATGGCCACCAGATAAAATTAATGTGTAACATTGATCTTGAAGAAGAACTGGAAAAGGGAACCGCAATGGGCGCCGAAGGAATAGGTCTTTACAGAAGCGAATTTCTCTATTTAAAGTGTG
Organism: Thermoanaerobaculum aquaticum; assembly: GCA_020722885.1. Taxonomy (GTDB): domain Bacteria; phylum Acidobacteriota; class UBA4820; order UBA4820; family UBA4820; genus UBA4820. Next base: position 2,394 of record DYJZ01000044.1, on the reverse strand, counting down.
CTCCCTCCCTTCCTTCTGAAGAAGAACATTATAATATTTATAAAAAGATTGCTGAAAGTTCATATCCATATAAAGCAACAATAAGAACTCTTGACCTTGGAGGTGAAAAATACTTCCAGAAGCACCTTGCTCCTGCAGAGGCAAATCCGGTTCTCGGACTGAGGGCACTGAGGTTTTCTTTAAAGCACTACGACATTTTTAAAACGCAGTTAAGAGGAATTCTAAGAGCCTCAACCAAAAAGAATATTCAAATTATGTTTCCGATGGTCACAACTTTAGAAGACCTACTAGCAGCTAAGGCGGTTCTAAGGGAGGCACAGGACAGTCTCAAAAGAGAAAACATTCCTTATGACGAAAAAATTAAAGTCGGCATAATGATTGAAGTTCCCATTTGTGCTCTAAATGCTGAAGCCTTTGCTCACAATGTTGATTTTTTCAGCATCGGGACCAACGACCTGATTCAGTACCTGATGGCGATAGACAGAAACAATGAAGGAGTGGCTAACTATTACGATCCCTACCATCCTGCCTTTTTGAGGCTTTTGCTAAGCGTCGCATCCACAGCCAAAAGGCACAAAATTCCAATTTCAATTTGCGGAGAAGCTGCTTCAGATCCAGATTTAATTCCTTTATTTATAGGGCTTGGAATTGATGAGTTTTCTATGACTCCTCAGTCCATTCCTGATGTCAAAGCAAAAGTTGTTTCTCTTTCATATAAAGAATGTAGAAAGATAGCACTTGAAGCCACTAAAGTGTGGAGCGGAGATGAGGTAAAAAGAATTCTCAAAAGCAACGGAAAAACAAGGCCAGGAGTTTTTCTTGGAATGAGATGGAAAAAAAGGGAAAAAATTGACGGTTGAATTTACCTTTTCAGAAAACAGACATAAAATTAGGAGTTTTCAAACAAGAATTTTAAAATCAATTGAAAATATCCGAATTAAACTTAATGATGAAAACCACCTTCTACACTATCTTCTTCCAAAAAAAGAAAATATAAATGAAATTTCTGAAGTAGTTAAAACTATAAAAAGTAGCTCTGATACCTTGATCTGTGCTGGAATAGGCGGATCATCTCTTGCTGGAAAGGTTTTTTCTTCAATTAAAAAAAAAAATAAAATACTTTTTTTCGAAGGTGTTGAGCCACAAAAGATTGAAGACGCCGCAAAACATCTTGATTTCAAAAATTGTTTTTTAAACATCATCTCAAAATCCGGCAATACAATTGAAACAGTTGTCAATTCGGCATTTTTACTCAATAAACTGAAGGGAGCCTCAAAAAGTAACTGGAAAGAAAAAGTTCTACTTACCGCCTCTGCAGGTGAAGGTAAACTTATTGAATGGGCAAGAAAAGAGAAGATAAAAATTCTCGAAATTCCTGAACCAGTTGGTGGAAGATTTTCTGCCTTTACTGCAGCCGGGTTGCTTCCTGCTATCTATTCAGGGATTGATGGAAATGAAATTGCAGATGGAGTAGAAAAAGGACAGAAAAACGCTTTATCTTTAAAAACAGATTCAAACCTCTCAGCAAAAATTACAGGTTTTTATTTAAGTTCGGTAGAGAAAAAACTTAAAAATATTATCGTCTGGGGTTATGGAGAAACAGCTTACCTGCTTTCTTTGTGGATTCAACAACTGTGGGCTGAAAGTCTTGGAAAAGTGAGTCAGAGAGACAGGAGCAAAAAAGGATTACTTCCTGTTACATTAAAAGGAAGCGAAGATCAGCATTCAATCCTTCAGTTTTTGAAAGAAGGAGACGCTTCAACTTCTGTTATGTTCATTTCCTCAAATTACAGAGGGCCAAAAATGGGCAGTTTCGAAAGAAATTTTTCTGGATTAAAACAAAGTAAATTACATTATAGCGATGTGCAACGAGCTTTAAAAGAAGGTACAAAAAAATCTCTTGAAAATGATAGTTTACTTGTTTCAGATTGCTCCTTTGATTATGATTCTGCAAAAAGCCTATCACAAGTAATGACTCTATTCATAATTAGCACTCTTATTATTTCAGATTTTCTTAATGTAAATCCCTTTGGTCAAAAAGGGGTTGAAGAGGGTAAAAAAATTACGAAGTCTTTGTTAACATAAAATGCTTTGAATGATGTTAACCAGAATATTTGAAACATTTATACCGCTTGAACCCAGAAAAGGTTCAACAAATTCAAAAATTTTTTTCCAGAAAATGAAAGTAAGACAAACAGTCAAAAGACAAAGTAAAATTAGGAGCAATAAACACCCAATCAAAAGTTTTGTCATCTTCTTCATATAAAGACCTCCTTCATTCAAATTTTACAATTATTTCATTCAATTTACAACTTTATAGTAAAATCACTGCTGTTTAGCCCATCTTCTACAGTTTGACCCCGATTTCGCGGCCTTTTTTGCCATAAGTCCTTT
>DYJZ01000043.1 GCA_020722885.1 Thermoanaerobaculum aquaticum | reverse complement strand
ATGTTGCGCAAAGCTTCCCAGGAGAGCATTGCGCTATCTGCCTAAATGGAGCAGGATGGCACAAAGCCTCAGACCTTGTTGTTCCGCCATCGGTAACACCTATATTCCCCATACAGCCCCGAGCTCAATCCAGTTGAACATCTCTGGGAGTACACAAGAGAAAACGACTTTCGAAACACCATCTGCAACAGCATGGCTGAAGTCTTAGATATACTGGCAATCAGCCTCCGTCGTCCGGGCGATTCCCATGAACTGCTTCGTTCCATGACCCGTTTTAACTGGCTTAATACTCTATGTTTGATGTATAAGTGGTATTAGATGGTTCTGCCAAAATTTATTTTGGACAGATGTGTAGAAACCTTTTAGTTAATTTTAAAAAATTGTATAATACTCATTTGAGGCTAATATGCTGATGGAGGAATCTCTTTTTTCTATGCTTTTACCGATTGTAGCATTTCAGGGGTAGAGCATATTTTGTTAAAAAGCCTTATAGTTAGTTGTTTAAGGAAAGATGTTGAAAAGAGTAAAAAGGAAAACAAAAAAATGATAATTGACTCCTTTGGCGTGCGGTGTGGTTTCTGCTATGGATTGACAAAGCAATGCGGAAAGGTGTGATACCCAAGAACAACGCCCTCAAAAGGACTGAAAAATGATTCGAGAGGAATTTGAACTTCCCCAGACAACTTTTGATAATTTTAGAAAAAGGACGGGGCTTATTCTTGGACCTGCTCTTTTTTTGTTGTTCTTATTGTTGCCAATTTCACTTTTAGGTATGGAAGCCAGAAGATTGCTTGCAATCTTTTTCTGGGTTGTAGTGTGGTGGATTACAGAGCCAGTTCCTCTAAGTGTTACAGCCCTTTTAGGAGCTGTCTTGATGGTTTTGTTACAGGTCGGAAGTCCCAAAGAGGTTTTTTCCCCATTTGCCGACCCAATTATTTTTCTTTTTATGGGCAGTTTTTTCCTTGCAAAGGGAATGAGCGTTCACAGACTCGATTTAACAATCGCTGAACTGACCACTTCCAGCAAAAAATTAAGGGGAAACCCCTTTTTATTGTTAATTATTTTTGGCTTCATTATTGCAATATTTTCAATGTGGCTTTCAAACTCTTCTGCGGCTGCTATTTTTTATCCGATTTCCTTAGGTTTAATTAGCAATATGAGCAGAGAAGAGAAAAGAAAATACGCCCCAGCCATTCTTCTTATTGTCGCTTACAGTGCTTCATTGGGGGGAATAGGAACCCCGATAGGAACCCCTCCAAATTTAATAGCACTAACAATGTTAAAAAAATTTACAGGTGTTGAAATATCTTTTTTTAACTGGATGCTCTTTGCGGTTCCCCTATTTATTATTGGCTATTTTTTTTTCATCTTCGCAATTAAATTTACAGGAAACCTTCCCTCAAAAGTAATTCATTTAGAAAAATCTTCAACTTTAAGTTTTACACCCGATCAAAAACTGGTTCTTATGGTTTTTTTATTTACAGTTTTTTTGTGGCTTCTTCCTGGACTTTTGAATCTGTTTCCTCATTCAAATTTTAAGATAATCAAGACCTCTCTAAATGAATCAGTAGTCGCCCTCATTGGAGGTCTCCTTCTTTTTTTGATTCCCTCAAGAGAAGACAGGAGAAAAAAACTTCTTAGCTGGAAAGATGCCTCAGCAATAGATTGGGGAACTCTTATTCTTTTTGGCGGAGGACTCTCTCTCGGAACAATGATGTTCGAGACAAAACTTGCACACTATTTTGGAGAAAAATGGCTTACAGTGTTTGGCAAGCCATCTTTACTTTTTTTTACTTTTCTTTCAATAATTTTTTCTGTCTTATTAACTGAAGTAGTTTCAAACACTGCAGCGGCAAACATAATTATACCTGTCATTATTTCTGTCGCCTCAGCATCTCAAATATCACCTGTTCCTCCGGTTGTGGGAGCAACAATAGGCTGCTCTCTTGCTTTTATGCTTCCAGTTTCAACTCCGCCAAACGCAATTGTTTACGGTTCTAACCTTATTCCAATAACAGAAATGATCAAAAAGGGCATTCTTCTTGACATAATTATGATTTTATTAACATTTCTTTTTGTTATATTTTTTCTTCCCTTTCTTAAAATAAATTAAAACATAGCACCTTAAGGAGCCATTTCACTACCGTTCAGGAAAATTTGAAAGCGGAAACGGTATCATGAAATATTTAGGGCTTTGGACCGCTTTTAGGAGGGATTGAAAAAGAACGCCAATTTTTGCATTTATTTTTTCTCCCTGCGAGAGAGTCTTTAACTTACTAACAAAAGTAAATCTTCACTGCGGTATCTTAAATTTCCTTTCCTTTAGTTGCTCTTACAAAGGATTGCTCAAAGAGGAGAAAAGCCACCCAAAGCAATCTTCCTCTATTAACAACCAAATGAAGTCATTGCGAGTGCTCCTTCGCAGTCCCACTTACGAAGCAATCTCCCTTATTGTGTCTTGACAACAATTTGACATCAACAGTGGACAAATCAACTCCGCTTGTAGGTTGAGATACATATCCTACTTTGGGTGAGGATAGCACAAATTCTTAAACGACGAATGTCAAATTGTTATTAAGGACCAATCAGTCTCTTGACAATTTAGAATATATATTCTAAAATTAGAACCTCGATTATGGAGTTGTTCTGTGGTCAATGAGATCAAAAGAAAAGAAAGCGAATTCAGGAAGGAAGTAATTTTAAAAGCCGCTGAAAGAGTTTTCGGAAGGAAACCTTACGAAAAGGCTTCTTTAAAAGATATTTCAAAAGAATCTGGCATCTGTCTTCAAAGTATATACAATCTTTTTGGTTCTAAAAAAAGTCTTTATAAGAGTATGCTCCTCTTTAGAATCTCTGAGTTCAGGAAAAATCTTGATTCGGCACTTAAAGAAAAAAAGGATGCGCTTTCCATCCTTAAAAAATGGACTGAAGTCTTTTTTGAAACGATGAAAGATTACCCCCAATTTTTTCCAGTTTTTCTTAAAGAAAAATTTAATTTTGAATGGGAAATGGAAACACCTCTTTTTTCCGGATTGAAAAATTTTTTTGAGGAAGAAGAAAAAAGATTGGTGCAACTTTTAAGGAAAGCTCAGGCGGAAAAGTTTTTTAAAAGAATTCCAGTTCAGTATTTGAAACTTCTTTTCTTTGCGTTTGTTCAGTCAAAAATGGAATACCATTTCAGGTACAGGAAATGTTTTGAGGTGAAAAAATGCGTGGAAGAAATCTTTTGCGAGCTTTTAAAAGGGCTGAAGCCGTAACAATCTTTATTTCTCTTTTTATCCCCTTCTGCTCCTGTTACGGTGAAGTTCTTTCTCTATCAAAGGCTCTTGAGTACACAGAAAAGAAATGTTATGAGGCTGAAATTGGAAAACTTGACCTCGAAAGTTCAAAAGAGAGTACTAATGAATCTTTTTCTCTTTACTACCCAAAAATTGATTTTTCCTTTAGACATATTCATCTTGACAACGACCCGGCATTTAAATTTGGCTGGATGGATTTTCCTGCTGGTGAGCAGGTTTTCTGGGAATGGGACTTGACTTTGAACTACACAATCTGGGATTTTGGAAGAAGGAAAAAAGTTGTCGAAAGCAATAAGAAAGAGGAAGAGGCAATATTTTTTAAGGTTTCAAGCGATGTAAAAATCAGGCAGGTTGAGGTAACCGCTCTTTATATGAATGCTTTGACATTGAGAGATCAAATTGAAGTTTTAAAACAGAGAAAAAAATTCCTTGAAGAGCACCTCAAGATCGCACAAAATCTATACGAGCAAGGAATTGTAACAAGAAATGATGTTTTAAGGACAGAGGTTGCATTAAGGAGCCTTGAGGACCAGATGAGAACGCTTAAAAGTGCTGAAATCAATGTTGAAAACAATTTAAAAAAAGCAATAGGAATAAATATTGAAGAAGAAATTACCCTTATAGATCCGACAAAACAAAATATTAAAGAAGAAGGTGAGAGCGGTCTTCCTCAATTGTCTTTTTCCGAAGAAGAATTGAAAAAAAGAGTTCTTGAACAAAATGAAGCTTTGAAGGCACTTCAGATGAAAATAGATTCTCTTAACGAAGTTTACAACCTTACCAAAAAAGACTACTATCCTTATGTAGTTGGTGCTTTAGGACACAGTTACGAACAAAACAGATATACGGTTTATCCGCACATTAACAAACTTTATCTTGGAATCTCGCTAAATGTTTTTGATGGCGGAATTAGAAAGTCAAAAATTTCTAAAGCAAGAATTGAATTTGAAAAGGCACAGAGAGAAAAGGCAGAAGTTGAAAAGGAAATAATAGTAAAAGGTCTTGAAGCATATAGAGAATATCTTGACTCCCTGGAGGAGTACAAAACAGCCAAACTGAATGTAACCTCGTCTTACGAGAATCTTCGCATAATAGAAGACCAGTATAAAGAGGGGCTTTTAAAAACAACTGATTTTCTTGAAGCAGAATCTCTATATGCCGAAAGCAGGTTTAAAGAGATAGAAAGTCTTCACAAAATTTTAGTCATTCAGGCAAAAATTGTTGCAATAATTGGGGAAGATTTGAAAAAATATTTCAATTAAGGAGGAATTATGGCATTGCAAAAAAAAGGTGCAGCTCTTTTAATTTTGCTTATCTTAATTCTCGCTGGTTCCATTTTTGGATACCTTCGATATAGACACTCTATTATGTTTGTCAAAACTGACGATGCTTACATAAAAGGCGACATATACCCGGTTTCCTTTAAAACTTCAGGCAAAGTTAAAGAAGTTTTTATAAGAGAAAATATTGAAATAAATAAAGGCGATCTAATTGCCACCTTAGAGCCTGAAGACTATGAACTAAACATTAAAACTGCCGGGAACAAGTTAAGCGAAGCGCTCTCTAATGTTCAGGCAAGCAAAGCCCAGATCGAGCAGGCAAAGGCAAATATCAAAGCGATTGAAAGCCAGCTGGAACTTGCTGAAATCGAGAGAAAAAGAGCAGAAACCTTGTACTCAAAAGAATCTATACCAAAACAAAAATTAGATCAGGCAATCACACAGGAAAAGGTTCTTACTTCTCAACTTATGTCAGCAAAAAAAGTTCTTGATACAGCAATTGCTTCACTTAAAACTTCAGAGGAAAAGGTCAAAACTTCTGAAACCGCTCTTGAAAATGCAAAACTGATAAGGTCATACTGCAATCTTTATGCTCCGACTAAAGGAATTGTAACAAAAAAGAATATTCAGGAAGGGCAGGTTGTTCAGGCAGGACAGCCCGTTTGCGCAATTGTTCCGCTTGGTGCTGATTCCCTGTATATCGAGGCGAATTACAAGGAGACTCAGTTAAAAAGGGTTAAAGCTGGGCAGAAAGTTAAATTCTTGACAGATGTTGACAAAAGCGTCGTCTTTGAGGGAGAGGTTGAAAGCATCGCTCCAGGAACAGGAGTTGTCTTCTCTCTCTTCCCTCCCGAAAATGCAACTGGCAATTGGGTAAAAATTGTCCAGAGAGTTCCTGTTAAGATAAAGATAAACAAGGACCAGAAAGGTATCGAACTTTTAAGACTTGGACTTTCAGTTACCTGTGTAATTGACACCACCAAATAGGCATTTATTTAAATGGTAATGAAAACTGACAACAAATACCTTATTGCATTTACAACGATGCTTGGAACCTTCATTGAAGTGGTTGACACTTCCGTTGCAAATGTGGCTCTTCCTCATATGGCTGGAACTTACGGTGCAGGAACAGATGAAATAACATGGGTCATAACCTCCTACCTTGTTGCCAATGCAATTATTCTTCCTATGACAGGATGGATAGGAAACTTTTTTGGAAGGAAAAGGGCTTATCTTTTCTGCCTTATTCTTTTTACTCTGGCTTCATTAGGTTCGGGTGCTGCTCCTTCGCTATATTTTCTTGTTCTGATGAGAGTCATTCAGGGGCTTGCTGGTGGAGCAATGGTTCCAATGTCTCAGGCTATTCTCCTTGAGACTTTCCCGAAAGAAGAACATGGAAAAGCAATGGCACTTTTCGGTGTTGGAGTAATTTTTGGACCAATAATAGGGCCTACTCTTGGCGGCTGGGTAACTGACAACTGGACATGGCCCTGGATTTTCTATATCAATATTCCTGTAGGAGTCGTGGCTTTCATCTTGGGCTATTTTCTGATAGAAGATCCAAGTTATATTAAGAAACCTGAAGGAAAAGTAGATTATTACTCTTTTATTTTTATTTCCCTCGGACTCGGCAGTCTTGAAATAGTTTTAAATAGAGGAGAAAGATACGATTGGTTCAATAGTGGTTTTATAAGATTCTGGTCTATTTTTGCAGTCATAGGCATCATTCTATTCATCTTTCGCTCACTTACAGCCAGAAATCCCCTTGTAAATCTTTCGATAATGAAAAACAAAGAATATTCGGCTGGAACGGCGCTTATATTTCTCACAGGTTTTGGGCTTTACGGTTCATTTGTGATGCTTCCTTTATTCTGTCAGCATTTGCTTGGATACAACTCTACCTGGGCTGGACTTGTGATTTCTCCAGGAGGTTTTGCTTCTCTTCTTGCAATGGCTATGGTTGGAAACCTTTCAGGAAAAACAGACACAAGGCTTCTTGTTATGATTGGAATTATCTTCAATATAATTTCTCTTGAAATTTTAACTCTTGTAAATTTTTCCTCAACTTTTAATTTCCTTATGTTATCCAGATTGATGCAGGGGTTTGGATTGGGATTTCTTTTCGTTCCAATAACGGTTGCTGCATATGTTAGAATTCCAAACCACCTGACAGGACAGGCAACGGGGCTATTTAATCTTATGAGAAACGAAGGGGGTTCGGTTGGAATAGCCCTTTCAACGACCATCCTTTCGAGGAGAAGCCAATTCCACCAGTCAAGACTTTCAGAAAACATAAGTTTATATTCCAGCGAATTTATGGAAAAATCCAGAGAAGCGTTTCATTATCTCTTCAGTTATGGAGGGTTTGATCCGGTCTCTTCAACTTATGGAGGAACAGGTCTTTTCTACCGTGAAATATTAAGACAATCTTATCTTAAAGCATTTGTTGATGTATTTGAATTTTTGATGATTGTCTTTATTCTTTTAATTCCTTTTGTTTTTCTTCTTAAAGGAAAAGTTAAACCGTAACTTCCAGAAAGTTAAGTAAAAAGGAAAGATAATTTATCAACATCAAGGTTTCAAAAGAATAATCACTTCTTATGTAGGTTCTATCAGCAGAAAGGTAAAACTGTTTGAGGAAGGAAAACGGAAAACCGCAAAAGGAATCAATAATTTCTGCATGCCCCCATTGAACCACTCCTGAAGTCTTTTCGTTTTGCTCCGGGAGTAAAAGTCTAAGGAATGGAAAAAAACAAGGCTATGGAAGCAAATCCCACAGCCTCTACTAATTATTCTTTCATTGATATCATAAATAAGTTTTTTTCGCTCCTTTTTCACCCTCAGAAAAGTCCTATGTGTTTCTGAACTTTTGCAGAAGTCAGAGGTTAAAAAAGAAAATATTGAAATTCATTAGAAATATGTCGTCGCCTTTTTGGGGTTTAAAGTTTTTACAAAAAAAGTAAATGCGAAAGTTATTAAAAAGAGGGAAATGAAACCCAAAATGTTTCCCTGCTGGTTTGAAAAAATAACTTGAAATCCAGTCATATAAGGTTCTAAAAATTCTGCAACAATTTTTAAATACGGGGAAAGCTTTGCTGAGAAATGTGACTTTAAAATATTTGGTACTGAAACAATAATTCCAGAAAAAAGCAGCGAAAGTGTAAATGAAATTATAAGAGATTCTTCAACAGAAAATGGTTTCCTGCTCTTAAAAAATTCTTTCCTCGACTGCAAAATAAGGTCTGCCTCCATTTTAGTTGAAAGTGAAAATTCGATTTCATCTCCCTCAATAGTTGCAAGAGATTCCTGAATTTCCCATATAGAGGAACATTTTTCACATTTTGAAAGATGGTCAAAAAACACTTCAGGTAACGCTTTCGCATCAGGATTCTCAAACAGGTAATTTTGAAATTCTTCGCATTTCATAGTCTAATCCCTTACCAATTTTCTCAAGTTTTCTCTTCCTCTAAATAGAAGTGTTTTAACTTTTCCTTCGGTACAATTCAGAACTTTTGAAATTTCTTTTAAAGATGCACCATCAAAATAAAAAAGGTATATCGCAACTGCTTGATCTTTTGGAAGTTTTGAAATAGAGCAAAGTATCCTTTCTTTCCTTTCTTTTTGTTCAAGTCTGTTTTCTACTTTTGAAGAAATGGATAGAGTGTTTTCAGTTAGTTCAACCTTTTCATTTTCCTTCTTTCTAATGTAATCTACAAATATGTTATAGGCGACTCTGTATAGCCATGTTCCCAAACCAGACTCCCCCCTCAAATCCCTTGCAGCTTTTATGAATCTCAAAAAAGTTTCCTGACAAAGGTCCATCGCAAGTTCCCTGTTTCCCCCTGAAAGTCTATAAAGGAGTTTTATGGTCTGGCGTTCGTATTTGTTCAGTATCATTTCAAAAGCCTTCTCATTTCCATTTAGGTATTCTTTAAGAAGTTTTCTATCTTCCACTTCTGCTTTTCACCAGATAATTTAGACGAGAATTAAAATAAAAGGTTTCTATTTTTTGCTGAAAACGATCTTGTTTAGAAAAACAAGAACTAAAAAAGCGAAAAGAGCAAGTCCTGAATAAAAATACCAGATGTAATGGGCTTTAGAATATAGAAGCTCAAGTTGAGAAGGACTTAAATTGGGAAACTTTTTGGGATCGGGGCAGTATCTGTCAAGAAGATATCCTGAAGAAACGAAAGCAAGGATTGAAGCTATAGTTGTATTAAGGTGTGCATAGCCCATATAGAGACCTTCTTCACCTCTGCCTGCCTGAAGACTTGCAAATTCAAGATATCGAGGACTCAAAAAACACTCCGCAATCCCTTGAATTGCGATACCTATAACCATCATTAGAGTTATGGGATGAATTTTAAACCCTAAAAACATTATTTGAGAATCAAAAAGAAAAGACATTGACATAGTGAAAGAAGAGAATGTTAAAAGAAGAAAAGAAAAAGCTATCGAGGTAACAGGTTTAATTTTCTTTGCAAAATGGGTGATTGGAACAACAAGAAGGACCACAACAAGAGGATTAACATTGGCATACCACTCAGGACTGGCACTCTCTCCCACAAGCCTAATAACATACTTGGGAAGGGTTGCGTAAAGTTGATGCTGTATGGCCCAGAAAGCCCCTGTCAATATAATCAGAAATAGGAAAGGAAAATTTTTAAAAACCCTTAACATATTAAGTAGAATATCATTTATCTTCTTTTGCTCCTTTACGGTCGTCTCTCTTTTTGGAAAATAAGAAAGAAGAACTATCAATAAAGCAACAAACGCAAGAAGAGCAGAATAGTATGGTATATACTCCACACCAAAAGTGGTTCTTAACGGTTTTGCTATGCTTTTGCCCGTAAAAGACCCAATATTTACCGTCATATAAAACAGGCTATAAGCCTTTGCTCTCAAATCCTCAGAACTTGATTTTGCTACAGTTCCTGTGATTACAGGCTTTACAAAAGAACCTCCGATAGCAATTAAAACAAGGAAGAACAACACTGACAACTTAGAAGGCATAAAGCCAAGTCCAAAATAGCCAGATGAAAGAAATGAGAAAGCAATAATAAGAGATGTTCTGAAGCCTATTTTATCCGCTATTGCCCCTGTAAATAGCGGTAAAAAGTAGATTAAAGCGGAAAACAAACCTCCTATCCAACCTGACTCTATATCGGAATACCCCACAACATTTGTCAAAAAGATGACCAGAGCAATAAAAGTTCCATAATATGCTGCTCTTTCCAGTAACTCAACCCCATTTGCCGTCCAGAAAGTTTTTTCAAACCCAAAAAAAGTTTTTTTCATCCAAACTCCTGAACCATAGATTATACCCTATTCCCCAAATTTTTTTCTAAGGTAGGCACAATATTATCTATAGTAAAATCTTACGGTTACATTGTATCTTATTGAAATATATAGAGATTTTGTCGCTTGACAAAAACCTGTTTTGACATTATATTATTAGGGCAGATTTGATGGAGGTAAAATGTCTAAAAAAGCTTCCTTCTTCAAAAATCCCCTCTTCATTAAACCAAAACCTGCTCGTGAGAGGGCGTTTCAAAGAAACAGCAGCAGGTCTCTACTGGCATCTGGGCCTCCTTTCAAAGATTTAGTGCATCAGAGGTCCAAAAAGTCGACCCTAAAGGAGCACCTCCCTGTAACGCTCCGATAGGGAGTAATGGCGACGGGAAACCGTCGCCATTATTTTTTGGGGGGTATTGGGAGCCCCACTTTCTTCATAACTTCCTGAATATCTTTCCACACTTCCGCTTTAGCAGATGGATTCCTTAAAAGGTGACTGGGGTGAAATGTTGCCATTACGGGAATTCCATTATAATCAAACCACTTTCCACGAATCATATTCATCGGCTCCGGCCTCTGCAGGAGAAAAGAAACTGCCACTTTCCCGAGGCAGACAATAACCTCAGGGGATACTATTGCAATTTGACCTTTTAGAAAAGGAAGGCAGGTTAGAGCTTCCCCGGGCTTCGGATTGCGATTCCCCGGTGGCCTACACTTAACTATGTTAGCTATGTAGACCTCTTCCCTTGAGATTCTCATCCCTTTCGTGATTATATCAGTAAGAAGTTTTCCTGATTTTCCCACAAAAGGCTCTCCCTGAATATCTTCCTCTTCTCCTGGCCCTTCTCCTACGAACATTATTTTTGCATTGGGATCGCCTGTCCCGAAAACTATGTTTGTCCTATTGAGATGAAGTTCGCAAAGTTTACAATCCCCTATTTTTTTTCTGAGTCTTTCAAGAAGTTGTTTTTTGTCGCTCTGTTTTAGTTCTTTCTTCTCTCTGTCAAAATAGTAACCCACTCCAAACTGCTCAAGGAGCTTAGCCCTTAAAATTAACTGCTCTTTCAATTTTTCTTTCATTTTTACAATATTTTCTCAATAATTTTTATGGCAATGTTCTGTTTTGAATCTCTGCCAAGATTAAAACATTTAAGCTTTGAATCTATTAAAACTACCTCATTAAAATCTGATTCAAATCCCAAATCTTTTTTGGACACATCGTTTAAAGCAATATAATCCACTCCTTTGGCTAAAAGTTTCTTTTTTGCATTTTCGAGGTGATTTTCAGTTTCGGCAGAAAAGGCACATATTATTTGATTTTTTTTCTTTTGTTTCGCTAAAAGAGCAACAATATCTTCTGTTGGTTCAAATTCAATTTTTAAAGGACCATCCTCTCTCTTTATTTTTTCTTTATGTTTTATTTTAGGCTTAAAATCGGAAGGAGCGGCTGCCATAAAAAGAATATCGCAACCATTAAAATGTTTCATAAGTTTTTCTTTCAATTGAGATGTACTTACAATTTTTTCACATTCAACTCCCTCTGGAACAGGAAGCTGTGAGGGTCCAGAAATAAGAACCACTTTTGCCCCTCTATTAAAAGCCTCTTCTGCCAGAAAGTAGCCCATTTTTCCTGAAGATGGATTTGAAATAAATCTTACTGTGTCAATAAATTCTCTCGTAGCTCCAGCTGTTACAACAACCTTTTTTCCCAGAAGGTCCCGTTTTTGAATCAAAGAGAGTGTTTTTTCCACTATTTTTATCGGCTCCTCAAGAGCCCCCTCATCCTCTTCCCCACAGGCAAGCATTCCTTTTCTCGGATTTATGAATTGAACCCCTCTATCTTTCAGTTTATCAATATTTTCCTGTACCACCCTGTTTCTGTACATCCTTCCGTTCATAGCAGGAGCAACCACAACCCTGGCAGTGCTTGCAAGGTAATGTGTTGAGAGGAAATCATCCCCAATACCATTTGCCATCTTACCAATGATATTTGCGGTAGCGGGAGCAACAAGAAAAACATCCTCCCACTTTGCTAACTCAATATGCTCCACTTTTTTAGAAAATTGTTTTTCATACATATCAACGGCAACCGGGTTGCCACTTAGAGTTTCAAAAAGTAGAGGAGAAACAAGTTTTGAAGCATTTTTTGTCATTATTACCCTGACATCGCACCCCTTTTCTTTAAATCTTCTTACTATTTCAAGCGCCCTGTAAACTGAAATTGAAGAAGAAACTCCAAGTGTTACTTTAATCAATTTCTCTCCTTTTCGATTTTTAACTTCAATTCCTTAAGCTGCCCCGGGTCAACTTCTGATGGAGATGATGTCATCAGACACAGCCCGGAAGTCGTTTTAGGGAAAGGTATCACATCTCTTATGGATTCACACCCCATAAGAATCATTGCGAGTCTGTCAAGGCCAAATGCTATTCCACCGTGTGGAGGCGTCCCATATTTGAAGGCTTTTAGAAGAAACCCAAATTTTTGAATGGCTTCTTCTTCAGTAAAACCAAGCACCTTAAAAATTTTTCTCTGCAGGTTCTCTCTGTGAATTCTGATTGAGCCTCCACCAATTTCAAACCCGTTTAAAACTATATCATAAGCAAGGGCTTCAACTTCTTCAGGCTTTTTCTCGAGAAGTGGGATATCTTCTTCTCTTATCATTGTAAATGGATGGTGGCAGGAAACCCACCTCGACTCTTCCATGGACCATTCAAAAGCGGGAAACCTGTGAACCCATAGAAGCGAATTTTTAGAAGTTTCGCAGAGTTTAAGTTTTCTACCAATATAAAGTCTTAATGAGGATAAAGATGCGCAGGCAATTGAGTAGGGAGCCGCAATTATCAAAGCGCTTCCCCTTTCCTCGACTTCCAAAAAATTCAGAATCTTATCAGCAAGACCCTCTCCAATGTGCTTTACAGGAGAACCAGAAGGTTTGCCATCAACTCTTGAAATAACTATAACCCCTTTTGCACCAAAAGGTTTTACAATCTCTTCAAGGTTGGAATGCTCTTTTCTCGACACTGTAAATTGAGAAGGAGCAGCAATTGCCCTTATAACTTCACCCTTTTCAAGAGCAGAACGAAAAACACCAAAACTGCAATCTTTTACAATTTCGCTTATTGTTTTAATCTCAATACCAAACCTCAAATCTGGCTTGTCTGTTCCATATTTTTCCATTGCTTCTCTGTAGCTGATTTTGGGAACTGGAAAGGTCGCTTCAAAGGAAAATTCTTTGAAAATTTTCTCTAAAAGTCTCTCAGCCATTTTCATAATAATTTCTTCAGTTGGGAAAGACATTTCAATATCAATTTGAGTAAATTCAGGCTGTCTGTCTGCTCTTAAATCCTCATCCCTGAAACATCTTACAATTTGAAAGTATTTGTCAAACCCCGCTACCATACAAAGTTGTTTGAAAAGTTGGGGAGATTGCGGAAGAGCATAAAATTCTCCTGCCCTCAATCTGCTCGGGACAAGAAAATCTCTTGCACCTTCAGGAGTTGATCTTGTTAAAAATGGCGTTTCAATTTCAATAAATCCTTCTTCCGAAAGATGATTTCTGACTAGTTGAAGAAGTTTATGCCTTTCCTGAATTCTTTTATTCTGAAGGGGTCTTCTTAAATCAAGATACCTGTATTCAAGTTTTAATTCCTCATTTATTATTGCATCATCTTCAACAGGGAAAGGCGGAGTATCACTTTCAGAAGAAATTTCGATCTTATGAACAAGAACTTCTATTTCTCCTGTTGGCAGGTAGGGGTTTCTGTCTTTTTCGCCTCTGCTTAATACCCTTCCTTTTACTCCAATTACAAATTCAGAACGAAGCTTTTTTGCCAGTGCATACTCCTCAGGATTTCTTTCTTGTGAAAATACAAGTTGAACAATTCCCTTCCTGTCCCTCAAATCAACAAAAATCAAACTTCCGAGATCCCTTTTTCTTCTCACCCATCCAAGAAGACAAACCTCCTCATTAAGATTCTGTCTGTTTAATTCTCCGCAGTAATGGGTTCTTTCTTCTGAATTCATAGCTCTCTCCGATTAACTCCTTAGACCATTTAAGATAAAAACTGGAACTTCATTTAAGCTCACGGCAAACTGCTCGCCACTTTTCAGATTCTTTAAAGTAAGCAAGCCCCCCTTTATTTCGTCCTCCCCTATTATCACAACAATATTTACTCCAAGTTTATCGGCTCTTTTCAGAGAGTTTTTTAAAGACCTTTCCTCCCCTTCTAATATTGCTGGTATGTTATTTCCACGCAGGAGAAAGCCCAATTTTAAAGCCACCTTAAACCCTTTTTCGCCGAGCCAGGCAATATAAACATCTTTTTTTTCTTTCTCCCCAAATTGTGCAATAAGAGAAAGCCTTTCCACCCCGAGTGCCCATCCAAAAGATGGAAGGTCAGGGCCACCGAGAGATTTCAAAAGTCCGTCGTATCTACCCCCACCTAAAACAGCATCCTGAGCACCGAGAAGAGGACTTGTAATCTCAAATACATTTTTTACATAGTAATCAAGTCCTCTTACAAGTCGCTGGTCTAATTCATAAAATAAGTCCGATTCTTCAAGATACTCCCTCAGTTTTTGAAGATGGTCTTCACATAAAACACAGAGGTGACTGCCTATTGTTGGTGCCTCCTCTATTATTTTCTGACAGGAAGGAACTTTGCAGTCAAGAACCCTGAGGGGGTTTAACGATATCCTCTTCTGGCAATCCAGGCATAGTTCTTTTTCTCTGTCTAAAAGGTATTTTCTTAAAATCTCTACATAGTGAGGCCTGCATTCCGGACAACCGACAGAGTTCAACTTGACTTTTATCTGCCCTATTCCAAGGGAATTAAGAAGTTCTTTTGCTACTATAATTCCTTCAAATTCAGCATAGGGAGTCCTGTCGTTTATTAGTTCAATTCCAATCTGATGGAACTGTCTGTACCTTCCCTTCTGAGGCCTTTCGTAGCGGAATTGCGGCCCAATGTAATAAAGACGCTGATTTTTTGGCAATTCGTAAAGGCGGTGTTCAATCACAGACCTCATTGCAGGAGCAGTATTTTCAGGTCTCAAAGTGAGAGACCTTCCCTTTTTATCAACAAATGTGTACATCTCCTTGCTTACTATATCGGTTTCGCTGCCAACACTTCTCACAAATAACTCTGTATGCTCTAAAATGGGAGTTCTTATTTCTGTATAACCGAAGAGATGAAATATTTTTCTTGCGTTCTCTTCAATCGTTTGCCACTTCTCAACTTCAGGATAGAAAAGGTCAAATGTTCCCTTAACCGATGAAACCATTTAAAACTCCTTTAAAGAGAATAAGAATACCACAAAACAAGGTTTGGAAAAAATAATAAAGAAGCATTTGAAAGCTTAACGAAAATACCAGTAAAGAATAATTCTCTTTAAACTAATAGCCAATTTAAAAAACTGTATTTAGAAGTAGTGTCGTTTTTCCCGAAAAATTAAAAGAATCAAACTTATTTTTTGAGAAATTTTTAGACTAAAGGCTCATTTTATTAAAACTAAAAAAGGGGAAGATGCCTTCCCCTTTCTTACTCCTGTTTTAACCTGTTTTACTTAGAATTTGTAAGTTAAACCGAGACGGAGATCCCAGTGATCTGTATCGTAGTCATCAATTCTGTGGTAAGCCCCCTGAATGTTGAATCCCCATTTGTCACTGATTGGATATCTGTATCCCAATGCTGTTCCGTATGTCCACTCATTTTCATCAAGACCGGTTGTATAGCCAAGGTTGACGATCTGCCAGTACAGCTGCCCTTTCCCAACTTCACCAGCAAGTTCTGGACCAAGTTCAAAAACATAGAAAGAATCGCTATACTTGAGTTCTTTCCAGGTTGGAGGAACTGTTGGAAGAAGGACTTTCCCGAAATCAAATTTGCCTTCGTCGTACATCAAACCAAGATGGAGACCCCAGTTATCGTTCCAGAAATAGCCACCATCAAGAGACATTACAAAAGAATCATCGACATCTCCTGAACTGAACTGATAGCCGGGAAGGATTGAAAAATAACCACTTCCAGCCTGCGCAAAAGCAGTCACACTTAAAAAGAACACAAGCAAACTCAACAAACAAATCTTTTTCATATCTTACCTCCATACTAATCTTAAGGCAATAATATACATTATGAAAGAGTATTCGTCAAGTAAATACCTTATGTTGTATATTGTTTTAAAAAAGTACTTAAGAAATCAGGCAAGGGACCTGTCAAGAATTTTCTCAACCTTTTCAGTAAGTTTATTGTATTGAAACGGTTTTGAAATGTAGTCAACTGCGCCTTTCTGAAAACTCAATTTTTTATCCTTCAAATCGCTTCTTACAGAAAACATAGCCACAGGGATATTTTTTGTCTCCTCAAGCTGCTTTAGTTGCGTCAAAACTTCAAACCCGTCAATGTTTGGCATATTTATATCAAGAAGAATAAGGTCAGGACGAAGAGACCTCGAAATATCAATCCCTGCCTCACCTGATGGGGCTTTGGCAACTATAAAACCAGAATCTGAAAGAATTGCATCAACAATGTCAAGAAGATCCGGATTGTCATCAATAACTAAAACAACCCTTTTCCTGCCAACCATTGTTCCTCCTCTTTATACACTACATTAATGTTTTTTTTGAACTTTGTCAAGACATTTTAGAAGTCCACAACATTTGAAACTTTTGGGGAGGAAAGGCAACGAGACAAACTCATCTGAAACCTCCACAAAAAATGGCGAAGGTTTCAAGTCCTTTCGGAATGTTCCTAAATCTTTTGTTTATCGGCTGTGCGAGTCTCGAATCAAAGCCGACAACGATCCTCCTTTACTTAAGCCCAACGCAGTCATTGCAAGCAGCCGTAGTCTGTCATTGCGAGTGCTTCTTCATAGC
>DYJZ01000001.1 GCA_020722885.1 Thermoanaerobaculum aquaticum | reverse complement strand
AAAGGGAAATCAAAGATTTCCCCAAATTGCTTTCAGCAACTTCTTTTATCCGCAAGACGTTGTCCGAAATTCCGAACCCCGCTATAGAAGGTGAAAAATATGAGTAAGGAAGAAATATTTGAAAAAATTACCCATCTGCTTAAAAGCCGAGGGGTGAGAAAGGTAGCCATCTTTGGCTCTTATGTTCGAGGGGAGGAAAAGCCGGAAAGTGATATAGATATTATTGTAGAGTTTTCAGAGAGAAAAAGCCTTCTTGAACTCGTGAGAATAGAAAGAGAGTTGTCTGAGGTCTTGGGAATAAAAGTGGATTTGTTAACAGAGAAATCTATTAGTCCCTATTTGATTGATACGATAAAAAGGGAGATGATAGTGATTTACGGATGAAAAAAGAAGACACTGTATATCTGAAGCATATTTTAGATGCTATAACCAGAATAGAAGAGTATACCGCTGGGATAGAATACGAAGACTTTATGGAGAATCATCATTATACAGGACGGGGTAATAAGGCAAATTGAGATAATAGGTGAAGCCACAAAGAGGATATCCGATGAGATCAAAAAGAAGCAGCTGGATATTCCTTGGAAAGACATGGCGGGAATGAGAGACAAACTGATACACGATTATTTGGGTGTAGATATGGATGCTCTTTGGGATACAGTTGAGAATGATATCCCTACATTGAAAAGCAAATTGAAAGACATCAATGAAAAAGGAGAGAAGATATGAGCGGGGTTTTGAACTGGTGGTTATAGATTATTCAAGAGACGGATCAGAACAAGGAGAATATTCCCTCGAGGAAATTCGGAAAATGAAAAATTCAGGAATAATACCTATTGCTTATTTAAGCGTAGATGAAGCAGAAAATTATCGTTTTTACTGGAAGGAAGAATGGTATAGCAATCCTCCCGAATGGTTGGGGAAAGAAAACCCGGAGTGGGAAGGCAACTATGCAGTAAGATATTGGGATGAGGAATGGAAGGCCATTCTACACGCTTACTTAGATAAAATTGTAGAGCAAGGTTTTTCTGGAGTTTATCTTGACAAAGTTGATGAGTTTGAATATTGGGCAGACCCTAATAATGGCGAAAATGAATATTTGCCTGAAAATGAATCAGCAAAAAGGACGATAGATTTAATTATAGATATTGCAAATTATTCCAGAAGTAAAGCTGGAAGTAATTTTTACATAATTCCTCAGAATGGTGAAAGAATACTGAAATATGATAATGGCACACTTATAAACATCATTTCTGGATGGGGTGTAGAAAGCATTTTTTACAATACAACTGAACGGTGGAACGATGAAGATATGAATTTGATTTTAGAAAACAGACTACCATACTTAGATATGGTGCTTTCAAAAGGCAAACCAGTATTTAGTGTGGATTATGTTGATAATGGTTCTGGATACTTGGGAACTAATAAAGAAAGGATAGATGACTATAGAAAAGATGCACTGAATAAAGGGTATATACCTTATGCAGCAATATCTTATAGAGCATTAGATGAACTTGATATCATTAAGGGGGTTTAACCATGTATATATGCACTTTGCCTAACAGTAGCTATGCGGTTCGCTACGCTTACCCAAATCGGCTTACGCCGACTTCGTATAGCCCGAAACCATTGTGGGCTATTGTAGAAACCGAAAAATAAATAACAAATGGATTACATCAGAAAACAGATTGACCAACGAATAGACTTCTTACAAACTATGGGCGACAAAAACGCCTTAAACCAGCACTTTCAAGCAAGGTTTGAATATGTGTTGGTTTACCTGTTGGCTTATCTTTGGAACAAGAACTTAGACGAACTTGATTACGAAGATAAAGAGTTTGTTTTTCAGTCAGTTATAAAACCTACAATTGGTAGTATAGTTGGTATTTGCCGAAAACTTGACACAGAAAAAGAAATTTTCAAAAAGAGTAAACTAAGCCAAGCCTTAGACAAATATCCATCTGTTAGGAATGAATTGCCTGGACACGGATTTGTTTATGAAGATGCACCTGAAAAATTACTTTCAGCATTACAAGAGCTTTACGACTTCGTTTTGGCAGAAGATTTACCAATCCTTAAAGACAACGTAGATTTAGTATATGTAACTAATACAGAAAATACAACCTATAAAGGCATTTTATACAAAAGTGACGGGGCAGGTTATGCCCCTTGGAGTTGTCCAAAAACGATTGGTTCTTTTGAATTAGGCAGTTTGTACGCAAGCACAGAGTCTAATACATATTTTAGGCTATCGCCTTTTATTGAAATCACTTTTTACGGAAATGAGCTTTACTTTTTCAACAGTATTGATGAAAAACTTCTTGGAAAAGTAAAGTACAACAGGTTGCTTGTCACAGGTATCTACTTTAAAGAGTGGGACGAATTGTGTGAATTAGACGTTACAAATGACGGAGTAAAAGTAAAAAGCCATAACGGTACAATTCGCAATATTTACGAAAACAACTACCGAAAGTATATTGATATAGGTATTAAGGGAAAATTAAAAACATTTCTCATTAGAAATAATGCTTTTGTTTGTGCCACAGTTTGGGGACATGGAGGAGTAGGTAAAACAGCTACAATTCAAAGCCTCTGTGAAGATTTAGCAAATGACGAAAAAAAGGTTTTTGACTACATTATATTTTTATCAGCAAAAGATAGAAAATACGATTATTATACAGGTAAAATAGAAGAAATTACTGACCGAATAGCTACATTTTCAGATTTAATAAAAGGAGTAAACAAAATTCTTTTCAATACTGAAAGTGATGACCCTAAACAAATTATTCAAATTGACGGGAAGAAAGTTTTTTTGGTAGTTGATGATTTTGAGACTTTTCCAAAAGAAGAAAAAGACAAAATAGTAGAATTTATATCAGAATTAAATACAAATCACCATAAGGTGATTATTACCACACGAGCTGCAAACATCAATATAGGGCAAGAGTTTCAAACTAACGAACTTACAGAACAAGTTCCTGATCAGGAAATTATTTATATGATTTATAAAAAAAGTGAGCCTCTTAACTTGACCTTTTACTTCATACCTTCTGGCACTGCCGCTTAAAAGGTCAATCCGTTATCCTCGAGCGATGAGTACATATTTTATAAAAGCGTTGTTGCATTCGGTATGATTGAAAAAGCATCATCATTTGAGGAGAAACTTCATGCTCTGAATGTGATGATCAACCATCTCGAGGATAATCCTGATAATATGAGGAGAAAATATTTTAGCAATAAAGAAAAATTGAAAATGTGTGGATGTTGAAATTGAAAGTTAAAAGCATTACTGCCAAAGAAAATAGATGAACACATGTGAAATAATTTTGTTAAAATTTTAGGGGGCTATGGATGTTGACAGGCGATTTATTTTTTTGTAATATTGTTTTGACCGTAAAAGGTCAGGTTTGTTAAAGGAGATTTTTGAATGAAAATTGTTGCAAAAATTTCACTGGTTTTAATTTTAGTATCTGGAACATTTTTATTATTTGCCCAGGATCCAATGTCTCAAAAGGCTCATGATTTCATTTCCGCAATGAGCAAAGGAGAATTTCAGAAGGCTTATCTCTTATTAAATTCTGATCTTGGTTTTAAAGCGAAGCCAGAAAATTTACAAATCCTCTGGAATCAACTAACTTCAAAAGCAGGAAATTTTGTGGAATTTAAAGAAAGTAAGACTGAATTCAAAAATGATTTTACTCTTGTTATAGCTGTATGTAAGTTTGAAAAAGGGTTGGTGGATCTTCATATTGCGGTTGACAACACTGGAAAAATAGCAGGTTTTCAGGTAAAAGATCATAAAGGCGGGGCTCCGCAGTCTGCAACCAATAAGCCAGCAGAGAACAGTCAACAAGGCGGATAAGAGGATTTTTTGGAAAACAAAGTTACAATAAAAATTCCAAAGCCTTTATATGAAAAATTGAAAGTTTCAATTGAAGGTAGTGGTTTTTCTTCAGTTACGGAATTTGTCGTTTATGTTTTAAGAGATCTTGTTTCTCATCAGGAAAGCGACAAAAGTACTTCAAACCTTTCTGCTAAAGAGATTGAGGCAATAAGAAAGCGGCTGAAAAGTATGGGCTACTTTTAGCCCATTTATATGACCTTTTTAAATCGGAGAAAAAATGAAAAAGAAGAAGGTGTTTGTTTTTGGAATAGACTGCTTTGAGCCATCTCTGGTCTTTGGAGAATGGAGAAATCTGCTTCCCAATCTTAGCTCACTTATGAACGAAGGTTGCTATGGAGAAATGAAATCTACACTGCCTCCAATAACGGTTCCTGCCTGGACATCGATGATGACAAGTAAAGACCCTGGGCAACTTGGTTTTTATGGTTTTAGAAACAGAAAGTCTTACGGCTACGAGGAGCTTTATTTTGCTAACGGTGCTTATGTAAAAGAGAAAACACTCTACCAGATTTTATCGAGAAACCGTCTCTCGTCAATAGTTTTAAGCGTTCCCCAGAGTTATCCACCAAAACCGATAAACGGGATAATGGCAGGCTGTTTTCTGACTCCCGACAAAAATGGGGTATGGACATATCCTGAAGAAGCCGCTAAAGAGATAGATATGGCTGCAGGGGGGGATTACATTATTGATGTAAAAGATTTCAGGACAGAAAACAAAGAAGAACTTTTAAAACAAATTTATGAGATGACAAGAAGAAGGTTTAAAGTTGTCAGAGAGTTTATTAGGTCAAAAGAATGGGATTTCTTTATCTTTGTTGAGATGGGTGTTGATAGAATTCACCATGCATTCTGGAGATACCATGATAAAAACCACAGACTTTATGAAAAGGGGCACAAATTTGAGTATGCGATAAGAGATTACTATATTTATCTTGACAGCGAGATAGGTTCTGTCCTTAAAATTCTTGATGATGATACCATTATTTTTGTAGTTTCAGACCATGGTGCTAAAACAATGCATGGGGCAATATGTGTAAATGAATTTTTCAGAAGGGAAGGGCTTTTAAAACTTAAAGAAGAACCTGATAAACAGCAGAAACTCAGGGTTTCAGATATTGACTGGAATAAGACATACTGCTGGGGTGAAGGAGGATACTATTCAAGAATTTTTATGAATGTTGAAGGAAGAGAACCATCAGGAATAATACCAAAAAGTCAATATGAGAAAGTAAGAGACGAAATAAAATCAAAACTTGAAAATCTTGGAGATCAGAATGGAAATCCGATAGGAACAAAAGTATTTAAACCTGAAGAAGTTTACAGGGAGGTAAAAAATATACCGCCCGATCTGATTGTGTATTTTGGAGATCTCAACTGGAGAAGCGCGGGAAGCGTTGGTGGAGGAGCGATACACACATTCGAAAATGATACGGGACCTGACGATGCAAACCACGCCCAATACGGGCTTTTCATAATGAAGGGCAATGGAATTAGCAAAGGAAGGAGGAAGAGCATATCAATATACGATATTGCTCCCACCATTCTAAATATTTTCGGTATAAAAAAAGAAGAAGGAATGATTGGAAAAATTATCGAGTAAAGGAGAGAGCATGAACAACAAAGGATTCGTTTTATGGTTTACAGGGTTATCAGGTTCAGGAAAATCAACACTTTCAAAACTTGCTGAAGAAAAACTTCTTGAAAGAGGCGTTAAAGTTGAAGTTCTTGACGGAGATGAAGTCAGAACAAATCTTTCAAAAGGTCTTGGATTTTCAAAAGAAGATAGGGATACCAACATAAGAAGAATTGGATATGTTGCAAAACTTCTTTCAAGAAATGGAGTTTGTGCAATAACTGCTGCAATATCTCCGTACAGAGATATAAGAGACGAAGTGAGAAAATTTGTAGAAGAAAGGGCGAAATTTGTTGAAGTTTATTGTGAATGCTCTTTAGAGAAATTGATTGAAAGAGATACGAAAGGACTTTATAAAAAGGCTCTAAATGGTGAGATAAAGAATTTTACGGGGGTATCAGATCCTTACGAACCGCCTTTAAATCCTGAGGTTATCTGTAAAACTGGAGAAGAGAGCGTGGAAACATCTTTAAACAAAATTATCAAAACTCTTGAGATGATGAAACTGATCCCAGCCGATCCTTCTTCAGATTATTCAAAGGAGGAAGAAGAAGAAGTTGCCAGAAGATTGAAGGACCTTGGTTACCTCGGATGATTGACCTGCATACTCATTCAACAGCATCTGATGGGACATTTCACCCGGAAGACCTCGTTGATTATGCAATATCTCAGGGGATAACACATCTTTCACTTACAGACCACGACACGATAGATGGGGTTGAGAGTGCTCTACTTTATGCCAGAGAAAGAGGGCTAAAGTTCGCGGGAGGCGTAGAGGTTTCTGCAGAATTTAAAGACCGAACAATGCACATTCTCGGCTATGGCATTGACTACAGAGATAAAACTCTGAATGAAAAACTTAAGTTTCTAAGAAAAGCGAGAGAGGAAAGAAACCCCAAAATTGTTCAAAAACTTAACGAGGCAGGTTTTGATTTATGTTATGAAGATGTTGTAAAAGAAGCAGGGGGAAAGGTGGTTGGAAGACCCCATTTTGCCTCGGTAATGCTAAAGAAGGGCTATGTATCATCCACACAGGAGGCTTTTGACAGGTATCTCAAAAAGGGAGCGCAATGCTATGTGGACAAATTTAGATTTGAACCAGAAGAAGCAATAAGAATAATACTCGAAAGTGGAGGGGTTCCCGTTCTGGCTCACCCATTATCTTTAAAATTGAATTTTAGTGAAATCAGGGAAGTTGTAATAAGACTTAAAGAAAGTGGACTTGAGGGATTGGAATGTTTTTACAGAAATCACACAAAGGAGGATGAGGAAAACCTCCTGCAGATAGCACAGGAATTGGACCTTCTGGTAACTGGTGGAAGCGATTTCCACGGAAGCAATCGCCCGAACATATTCATTGGAATTGGTGAAGGAAATATGAGGATTCCCGATTGGGTTGCAGAGAAATTCTTTTCAAGGATTAGAGGAAACTAAAAATGAATTTTATTAAGAATATTCTCAAGAAAAGGGAAAAGAGAGTTGTAATGATTGGACTTGACGGAGTTCCCTTTTCACTTTTAAAAAACCTTATTGAAAGAGGAGTTTGTCCCAATATAAAGAATTTATGTCAGAAAGGCAATTTTATGCAGATGGATGCTTCACTTCCTGAGATTTCATCTGTTTCGTGGGCTTCATTTATGACTGGAACAAATCCCGCAAGACACGGAATTTTCGGTTTTACTGAACTTAAGCCCAATTCTTATTCGATAACTTTTCCTAACTATCTTTCGTTGAAAGAAAAAACTATCTGGGATAAAATCGGGGAAAATGGTAAGAAGAGCACAGTTCTCAACCTGCCCGGAACATATCCAGCAAGAGAGCATAACGGAATTTTGATATCAGGCTTTGTTGCTGTTGACCTTAAAAAATCTGTTTATCCTCAAACTCTTTACGAAAAATTGAAAAAAATGGATTATAAAATTGATGTTGACACTACAAAAGCGAAAGACAAAAAGTTTTTTTACGATGATCTTTTTGATACCCTTGACAAAAGAAGAAAAGTTTTCAGTGAGTTGTGGAATGAACAGTGTGACCTCTTTATAGGTGTAATTACAGATACTGACCGTTTACAGCATTTTGAATATGATGTTGTTGTGGATGAAAAGAGTGAGAGATTTGAAACAGCAATGAAGTTTTATAAGAAGGTTGATGAGGCTGTTGGTGAAATACTTGACAGAACAAATGAGAAAGATACCGTTCTAATGATGAGCGACCACGGCTTTACAAAAATAGAAGAAGAAGTCTATTTAAACAGGATTCTTGTTCAGAATGGCTTTTTAAAATGGGAGGAAGATCCCCCTTCGGATTTTGGCAAAATAGATTCTCAAAGCAGGGCTTTTGCTATGGACCCTTCAAGAATTTACATCCACCGAAAAGATAAGTATCCTAAAGGCAGCGTTGAAGAAAATGATGTTGAGAAAATCAGAACGGATTTAAAGCAACTTTTTTCCTCTCTCGAAAGAAACGGGAAAAAAGTAATTAGAGAGATTTTCTATAAAGAAGAGATTTATAAGGGAGACTACATTTCAAACGCACCTGATATGGTTCTTCTCTCAAATTATGGCTTTGATTTAAAGGGAAATCCCAGAAGCACCGAACCTTTTGCGAAAACCCATTTCACCGGAATGCACACGAGAGACGATGCATTTTTAATTACGGACGAAAAGTTTACAAAAAAACCTCACATAGAAGATGTTGGCTCTATAATTTTAAAGAAAATCTATGACTGACTCAAAGAAGATTGTTAAAATCAGATGGCAGGTTAGATTTACAAAATGTAACCTGAAATGCCCTTACTGTATTGCTGAGTGGCCGAAGAGAAAGGTTGAATTCGATTCTCAAAAATTTTTTAGGTGCGTTGAGGTTTTAAAGAAGGCAGAAGAAAAAATAGTTTTGAGGATTGGTGTGGAGGGGGAGTTCTTTCTTTCAAAGGAACTGCAGCAGGGGGTAATTGAGCTGAGCAAAAGTGACAGCATTCTTGGAGTTTCATTCTCGTCAAATCTTCAGGCGGACTGGAGTTGTATGAATGATTTTTTTGAAAGAGTCAATCTAAAAAAACTGGGAATGGGTTGTACCCTGCACGATACCGTTATCAATAATATTGAAGATTTTTTTGAAAAGGTAAAAAGAATAAATGATATGGGAGTTTTAATTTATGTCGGATATGTTGCTATTCCCAATAGGTTTGAAAAAATCAAAGAGTACAAGAAAAGATTGGATGATATGGGCGTTCCCTTTATTCTCAATGAACTTAATGGTGAGTATAACGGGAAGACCTATCCCGATGCATATACTCAAAGCGAGAGAAATTTTTTAAAAGAAGTTTTCTTTTCCCACCATTATTACAGAATGCTTGTTGAAAGAGATTCGCCGAAGGGAAAAGCCTGTGGAGCAGGTGAAGATTACTTTTACATTGACCATAAGGGAGATATTTATAAATGTGGCGTTGACAAATATCCAGAGTGGACTCTTTTTGAGAAGGTAGCCTATAAAATTAACAGATCTTTCGGGAAAAAAATGGTTGAAAAAAGAATTATAAAGGAGAAAATTGGAAATCTTTTAGATGGTTTTCCTGAACTTTCCTTAAATTACAGAATCTGTCCACACTCAGTCTGTGCCTGTGGAAACGAGGTGCAGGCAATGAAATGCGTTGATATAAATTTTTACAGGACAAGGACTTTAAGAATAATCTATCCAAGATTAAACAGCGAGGATATTGAAAGAAAATACAAAAATCTGGTTAAAATTCAATGATTGTTATTTTAATTACCCTTGATTGTGTAAGAAAAGATTACTTCAATCCTGATTTGATGCCACAATTTTTTAAGGATAAACAGGATTGGGTTTCTTTTTCAAACGCTTTTTCTCAGAGCCAGAATACGCTCTCATCCCATTACACAATGTTTACATCACAATATCTATTTCAGCACGGTGTCTATTCAAATTACACTTCTGTACCCCTGCCAGATTTTTCACTGGATAATAGATTGAGAAGTAAATACTTTGAAACAAAAGCAGTTTGCGGAATTTCATTCCTTGCAAATCAACTCGGGAACAAAGTTGGTGAAA
Organism: Thermoanaerobaculum aquaticum; assembly: GCA_020722885.1. Taxonomy (GTDB): domain Bacteria; phylum Acidobacteriota; class UBA4820; order UBA4820; family UBA4820; genus UBA4820. The sequence continues at coordinate 56,904 of DYJZ01000001.1, read as the reverse complement.
CTGATGACATTTTTAGCCCTTATAATTCAAGAGTAAAAAAAATTATAAAAAAGTTAATGGGCGAAAGAAGAAAGGCTCAAAATGTTGTTTCGAAAGGCTTAAAATGGCTTCTTGACAGAGGGAGAGGAGATAATAAGTTTTTATGGCTTCATTTTTTTGATGCCCATATGCCTTATTACTCACCCAAGAAATATTTTAAAGGAAATAAAACCAGAGCAAAAAATAGTGTAAAAGAGCAGATAGATTCAAAGGGCTGGTTTTCGCCGTATTTTAAAGAATATGAAAAAAAAGTTGACCTTTCTTTTTTCCCTGAATGCTACAAAGGAGCGATAAGTTATATAGATAACGAACTGAATGTCTTTTTCTCCATTTTAAAAAAATTGGATTTGTATAAAGAAAGTTTGATTTTTCTAACAGCAGACCATGGTGAATGTCTTCTTGGAGACCATAATATTTTCTGTGCCCATAAGAAATTGTTTGATGAAACAGTGAATGTCCCGCTTTTTGTAAAATTCCCAGAAAATAAATATGGAGGAGAAGAATGTAATGAAATTGTGGAGCATACTGACATTGCTCCTACAATAGCAGGGTATGCAAACATAGAGGAAGAAAGGTATCAGGGAATAGATCTTTCAAAACTTTTAAGCGGGAAAGGCAAAATAAGAGATTTTTCCTTTTCAGAACATGTTGACAACTTTATGAAGGCTATAAGGGATAAAAATTTTATTTATGTTGAAAGAAATGGTTATGTTGAAAATAAATGGCAGATGAAACTGGAAGAAGAAAATCTTTTTGAAAGGAGCGGGAAGCCTTATTGCGACAAAGATTTAGAAAAAACTATGAAAAAGAAAATGGATGATTTTCTCAAATCAATGAACTATAAATCTGATTTACCCTCAAGCGAAGGAAAAAGCAGTAAAGAGATTGAAAAACAACTTAAATCTCTCGGATATTTATAACATATGGCAGATAGAGGCAAAATAGCGGCGAAAGAAGGCGGCTTTGCATGGCTGTTCAGTCTGGGTGGAGCTTTTGTTCGCTATGGGAACAACATAATCCTGACAAGGATTCTTGGAGCCGCAGGTTTTGGCATTTACGCCCTTGCAAATACCATTGTGACAGTAACTACAATAGCGACCTCTTTTGGATTCCCATCGGCAATGGTTCACTTTGTGGCAAAAGAAAAGGAGAAAGAAAATTACTCTTCCACTTTATGGTTTATAAAAAATGGAACAAAACTAACATTGATAATTGGTATTCTGTCTTTATCATTTTTTGTTCTTATTTCGCCGTTTATAGCAAATAAAGTTTATAAGAAAGAAAGCCTTGTTGTGCCGTTAATCGGGCTTGGTCTTTCAATTCCTTTTCTCTCATTATACAATGTAAAAAGCAGTATTCTTCAGGGCTTTATGAGGATAAGAAAAAGGGTCTTTATCGAAAAAATTGCCCATCCTCTAATCTTTTCTCTCTTTTTACTTATTGGGGCACTATTTGTAAGGAAAATGGAATTTGTTCTTTTTTGCTATGTTTTATCAGCGGCAATAGTTTTTCTTTTCTCATATATTTGGGTGAGAAAAGAACTGCAAAAAATTCCACCTTTACCGCCTCTTAAAGAAAACAGATACAGAGAATTATTCTCTTTCTCAATTCCAATTCTTTTCTTAAATTTTTTAAGTTTCTTCATACTTCAGTCTGACATACTTATAATGGGTTTTTTTAGAGAGCCAAAGGAGGTTGGAATTTATGCAATTGCTTCACGGCTTGCTCTCGGTGTTGGAATGCCTGCAGATTCTCTTGGGGCATCACTTGCGCCTCAATATTCTGCGTTAACAGGTAAAAGTGACACGGAGGGACTTTCAAATTTATACAAGACCTCAACAAGGTGGATTTTTATTGCTGCATCAATAGCGGCAATAGTTCTTATTTTTGGATCAAAATTGATACTTTCTCTTTTTGGAAAAGATTTTAAAGAAGGAATACTGCCGCTATCTGTTTTAACAGCAGGGCAGTTATTCAGCGCTGCTTTTGGAACAAATGGCACGCTTATTACGCAGACAGGTCATCCAAAAGTTAACCTTGTAAATGCGATATTTGTGGGCATTTTTAATGTTATTTTGCTTGTTATTTTAATTCCAGAGTATGGAGCCTTAGGTGCTGCTCTCGGGTCGGCTTTGAGTTTGATTGTTGTCAATCTTTTAAGATCTATCGAAATTAATATAATATTGAAAATATCACCCTGGAATAAATCAATTTTAAAGCCTCTTTTTTCTGTATCTTTATCTTTAATTGCAGGCTTCTTGCTTTACAACATAGTTCCATTACTTTCATTGCTTGTCTCTTTGATTTTGTTTGTTATTAGTATAATTTTTTTAGGTATGGAAAAAGAGGATAAAGAATTGTTTGGTAAACTTATTGAGAAAGTTAAACTGGCATAAATGGGAAAAGTAGTCGTTTTGGGTATTGATGGGGCAACATGGGATCTTCTTGAGGTCCTTATGGAAAAGAATATTATGCCCTGCTTAAATGATTTGTATAAAGATTCAGCAAGGGGAAAACTTCTGTCAACATATCCGCCAGTTACGGCACCTTCTTGGATATCAATGGCAACAGGTGTGAATCCTGGAAAACACGGTTGTTTTGATTTTAACAAAGCGGAAAATTCGCTTTCAAGAATAAGACCTCTTCAATCATGGGACATACAGACAGAGACATTTTATGAAATATTAAGCAGGAACGGAAAGAAAACAATTTTAATAAATCTTCCAGGAACATATCCCCCCCTTACATCAGAAATAACAATTACCTCACTTTTAACGCAGGGTGAAAATTGCGTTTTTCCAGAAAGTTTGAAAGAAGAAGTGGATATTTTTAAGAACTACAGGATATTTCCTGACACTTCACTTTTGAGAAAAGGGGATTTAAAAGGCTACATTAAAGGTGTTTACGAAATTGAAAGAATAAGATTTCAGGCAATGAAGCATTTGTGGCACAAAGATTGGGACTGTTTTTTTATTGTTTTCTCGGGTGGGGACTGGCTTAGCCACGAATTTTTTGGGGAGATGTTTGATGGAGTTGCTCCAGAGGAAGCATACGAAATATTCAGGCTTTTTGACGAAGCGATATATTTTGCAGCAAAAGGTCTTGGTGAAGATGATTGTTTAATGATCGTAAGCGATCACGGTTTCAAAAAAGCAAAAGGGATATTGCATTTTAATGAAATTCTTTTCCAAAATGGTTTTTTGGAGCCAGATTACGAAAACCCTTCTCCACCTTTAAGCCACAAAATGGAAAAGGGTCTATTTGACAGAAGTGATTTCAAAAAAGTGAGTGAAAGATGGCTGAAGATGGGAATGAAAAATCCATTTGCAGGAAAATTTATTAAATTATTAAGAAAATTTGGATACCCATACCCTCTATTTCTCAAAGCAAATCCATTAAAATCAAAAGCGCTGATGATGACTTCTGAATCATATGGTGTTACCATAAACGACAAATTAAGATTTGAAGATGGTATTGTTGATGAATGTGACATAGAAGAGGTAAGAGATAGTTTGAAAAATTTACTTCTTTCTCTTGAGTTTGGTGGGGAGAAACTTTTCAGGGATATTTTTTATAAGGAGGAGACCTATTCTGGAGAATTTTTAAAATATGCTCCTGACCTGATTTTTGGCGACTCTGAGTGGGGTTATTCCTCAGCAGTAAGGACGCTGGAGAAAAATCCCTTTGCACTCGTGGATAGAGGAATTCATTCACTATTTGGTGTTTTTCTATGTTATGGCAGAAACATTACTCCTCAGTTAATTGAAAAGGGTGAAATTTCTGTTTTGGATATAGCACCTTTAATCCTTTATTTTCTTGGTCAAAAAATTCCTGATAATCTTGATGGAAAGGTTTTCCAGAGAATAGTTGAAAGTTCCTATCTTGAAAAACATAAAATAGAGTTTTGCGAAGGGAAGAAGCCTGAAAGAGAAAGGATTGATTTTGATGGAGAGGAGATTCAAAAGAAACTTAAAAGTTTGGGGTATATGTCTTGAAAAAGATATTGATTATTGGAATTGATGGCGGAACTCCTGATCTAATAAAGAAATTCACTTTAAGCGGAGAACTTCCCTTTTTTAAAAAACTTATGGAAGAGGGTTGCTCTGGTGAACTAAAAAGCACGGTTCCGGCGCTAACTCCCCCTGCCTGGACCTCATCTTTTACAGGAGTGAATCCTGGAAAGCACAATATTTTTGATTTTTTTGTTTTTGACAAAAATTCAAAATCGTTAAGGCTTCTTTCTTCGATGGACAGAAAATATCCTGCTATATGGGAGATATTGAGTTACCACAATATAAAATGTGGTTTTTACAATGTTCCCTGCTCATATCCTGTAGATAAAGTAAACGGCTTTATGGTTTCAGGAATGGCTACCCCAGCAAAGAGTGCATCCTATGCTTATCCAGAAGAGGTAGAAGAGTATGTTCAAAAAGAAAAAAATGGGAAGTTTGGGGCAAGCACTTTCCATCTTGAAAAAGGAAACAGAGTCAAATTTTTAGAAGAAATTTATGAAATTACGGAGATTGATGAGAAAATATCAGTAGAACTAATGAAAAAAATCAATCCATTAGTTATGATGCATATTTACGACGAATCTGATAGAGTTATGCATTTTTACTGGCACGATTTTGATGAGAGCCATCCAAAATATGTCGATGGAACTAAATTTAAAGATGAAATTTTAAGATATTACAGGAGAATTGAAAAGGGGATTCAAAATTTTTTAAAAGAGTTTGGTGACTGTGACCTTATAATCTATTCAGACCACGGTTTTGGTCCGCTTTACAAAGATGTGTATGTAAACAAACTTCTTCATAAGTGGGGATACCTCAAAGTTAATGAATACGCTGAAGATGTTTTAAAAAAGTCTCCAATAAAAAAAGTTTTAAAATCGGTTGTTCCACCTAAAATCAGGAAATTTTTGAGAGAAAATATTAAAAGCTCACCGCTTGCAAATCCTCTTGGTTTTATAGACTTTACAAAATCGAGTGCTGTCTTTACAAGTGTTTCTGGCAGGTCTGTTGTTATCCTTGATGAGAAAAGAAAAAATGAAATAGCAAATGAGCTTAAAGAGAGATTTATGAACTATATCGATGAAGAAACTCAAAACAGACCTTTTGTAAAAGTCTGGAAGAAAGAGGAAGTCTACAAGGGAGAGTGGCTTGAAAACGCTCCAGATTTGATTCTTGAAGAGGATGGAAGATACGCCTTCAAAACTGATTGGTCTTTATATGAAGAAATTAAAGTATCCTCTCAATATGGTGCTATAAAAAGCGGTTCTCATAGAAAAAATGGTTTTCTGATTTTGTATGGAAATTCTTTCGAGCAGAAAGAGAAGATTGAGGAGGCAGAAATAGTAGATATCTGTCCGACCATTCTCTATCTTCTGGGTTTGCCAGTTGGGCTAACGATGGATGGTAAACCGCTTATTGGGTATGTGAAAGAACCAGAAAAAATTAAATTTGAAGATTATGGTAGTATTAGAAAAATTGATTTAAACAGTCAAAACATAGATGAAGAGCAGGTAAAGGAGAAGCTCAAAAATTTGGGCTATATGTGATAAAGAGATGATAGCCTATATAATCCTTCATTACAGAGACTTTGAAATTACAAGAAAGTGCCTCAAATCCTTAAAAACAAGTGATGAAAAGATATATGTCGTCATTAACGGGGAAGATAAGCTGGCTGAAGATATTCTTGAGAAAGAATTTCCGTTTATAGAAAAAATTTCTTTAAAAAAGAATACTGGTTTTGCTGGAGGAATGAATAAAGGGATAAAAAAAGCGCTAAAAGACGGTGCAGATTGGGTAATGATTTTAAACAATGATGTGGAGTGTTGTGAAAATTTTTGTAAGGAAACAAAAAAAATTATCTCTAAATTTAAAGAGTCAAAAATAGTTTTTTCTCCACTAATTTACGATAAAGATGGTGAAAAAGTATGGTTTTGCGGTGGAAAGTATTCGAGGCTGACTGGAAGAGCCAGACACATTAAGTCTCCAAAAAAAGTTTATGATTTTAAAAAAAGGAAAAGTGATTATCTGACAGGTTGTGCAATGTGTTTTCCGGGGAAAGTTGCCGATGATGCGGGATTGATGGATGAAGAATATTTTCTTTACTGGGAGGATGTTGACTGGTCTTTAAGATTGAAGAGAAATGGTTACTCACTTTTTGTGATGCCTGATATAAAGATAAATCATATTGGTTCAGCATCGACCACCCTGGAGTCAAGAAGTTACCTTTACTACTACTTTAGAAATCATCTTCGCTTTCTCTTTAAAAATGGTTCCTGCTTTCTAATTCCAATTCCTCTTGTTTTCTTTACCATAAATCTAATGCGCATATTTTTCTTGTGGTTTTTCTTTTATGGAAGAGAAGGAAGAAAGAAAATTTTATCAGTTCTTGAGGGAATAAAAGATTTTGCTTTTAGAGTAGAGGGAGAGAAGGTTTTTAATTGAAACCTGTGATTGTTCTTTCACATTTTTTCCCTTTTCCTTCAAAAGTTGGTGCAGAGAAAAGAGTGTCATTCATTGTAAAAACTTTGTCTTCTCTAACAGAAGTTGTTTTGATTGCGCAGGGGAACGATTTAAGTGATGTTGAAGAGGCTAAAAAATATTGTTCTGATGCATATTTAATAAAATGTAGAGGTAATGGGTTTTTTTCAAAAATATTTAATAGGTTAAAGGAGCCATTCACTTTTTTCCCCGCTTCGGGAAGACATCTTAATATTGCTGATTTTAGGAAAAAACTCTACTCTCTTCGAGGAAAGTATGATGGTGCGGTTTTATGGCTTGAAGCAATCTGGCTAATGGATATTTTAAAAAAAAATGAAAAGAGAGAAATAGTTCTTGACCAGCACAATCTTGATTCTCTTGTTCTTAAGAAAAGGAGTCTCAATTCGCCGTTTCCTTTAAATATACTTTTTAACCTTGATTTTTTAAAACAAAAACGATTTGAAAAAAAGCATTTTAAAAAAGCGAGGAGAATTTTTGTGGTTTCTTTAGATGATAAAGAAAAGCATAAAGAAATTTACGGTTTAAAGAATGTAAAAACAATTCCAAATGTTGTTGATATCGAAATGTATCCATTACTTCTTCCAAATACTCAAAAAAGAACGCTTGTTATGACTGGTGATTTTGGATATGAGCCAAACTTCGAAGGACTTACCTATTTTGTCAAAAATGTACTTCCTGAAATAAAGGAAAGAATAAAAGATATAAGACTGTTAGTTGCTGGAAAACGATCAAAAAATCTCAAAATTGAAGACGGTGGGGTTGTATTGTACGGTGAATTTGATGAACCTCAAGAAGTTTACAAAGAAGCATTTCTTTCAATAGCTCCAATTCTTACTGGAGGCGGAAGTCGCTACAAAATAATTGAATCCCTTGCTTTTGGAATACCTGTTGTTTCCACGAAAGAGGGGGCAGAAGGTCTTGATTTGAAAGAAGAGGATGGACTTTTCATTGCTGATACTCCTGAAGATTACGCGAATAAAATTATAAATATTTTTAAAAACGCCGAGCTAAATAAAAGAGCGGGAATGAATGGTAGAAAAGCAATTACAGAAAAATTTTCGTTTCAGGCAGTGGCTGAAAATTTTAAAAGAGAAATAATAGAAATATTGAACTAAGATGAAGATTGAATTTTCAAAAATATGTATAGTCATTGTTAACTACAACAGCAGTGAAGATACAATTTCACTTTTAAAGCAGTTAAGAAAGGTAAAAGGGGGAGGCGAGAAAAAGATTTATATTATCGATTCTTGTTCCACAGAAAACGCAAGGGAAATTATTGAGCCTGAACTTCGGGAAGAAGAGAATTTTATTCAGGCTGAAGAGAATCTCGGATATGGAGCATGTTGCAATATTGGAATAAGAAAAGGTCTCGAATGGGGAGCGGAATATTTTGTTGTTCTTAATCCAGATATAGATGTCGATGAAGAATTCTTGATAAGGCTACTTATTGCTCTGCAGGCTCAGAAGAAAACGGGCATAGCCTGTCCGCTAACGCTGTCAAAATCTGGAAAGAAGATTCAATCTCTTGGGGGAAATATTTCCTTATGGACAGGAAGAGCCAAAAGAAGGTTTTATAATAAAGAGATTGAAAGTTTAAAAAGTGATTTTGAGTATGTTGACTTTCCTGAGGGAAACGCAGTTGCTTTTAAAAGAGAGTTTTTTGAAGACGCCGGTCTTTTTCACGAAAAGTTTTTTCTCTATTACGAAGATGTTGAAATTGGATTGAGGGCAAAAAGGGAATACTGGAAAATTGTTGCGATTCCTAAATCGAGGGTTTTTCACAAAGATAAAACTAAAGAGCGTTTGTACGAACCTTTTATCAATTATGTTTCAATAAGAAACCAGATATGGGTTGAAAGATTGTATGCAAATTTTTTCAAATACTCGGTTTTTCTGTTTTTTTCATTTTTTGGTAGATACCCTTTTAAAATTGGAAGAGCGTTTATTACTTTTCATTTAAAATGTGCCTTCAGTATAGTTAAAGGAATTTTTTCAGGAGTTTTCGGCAAAGGTCTTGATGACAGTAGCCATCTAAAAATTAAGAGAGAGAAAAGAACCTTAGAAGATGAAACAATTCCAGAGATGCCGACGGTTGTTTTTATTGAAAAAGAAAAAAGAAAGAAAACACTTTTAAAATGACAGTATCTTTTCTTGCTCTATCAGTGTTCTTTCTCTTTTCCTCTTTTGCATTTGGTTGCACGGAAAACTGGGCTGTTGCGACCTGTGAAGTCATTCTCTTTTTAGGGGCAGGTGTAGCCTCCTTTGTGGATGAGAAATTTTTGCAGTGGCCCAAGAAACTAAACATTTTGGCTCTCTTTGTTTCATTTCTTATTGTAGTATGCCTGATTCAATTGATACCTTTTCCAGTTTCGGTTTACAGGATTATTGACAAAAGCAGAATTCAAATGTATGAAGATGGAGCAAAGGCAGAAGAACTACTTCAGAGTGAAAAATACAGAATTGATCCTTTCATGAAAACCGAGATCCCTTATGAAAGCCAGAGAATTACACCTGAACCACCATCTTTTCTTACCATTACAAGATCACCCTTTGCGACAATAAGAGCCCTTATTGCTCTACTCTCTTTTTTCTGTTTTTTGCTTTTACTTGAGGATGTTATTAAAGAGGGCAATAGCGAGCTAAGAAAGCTTGCCCTTTTTGTAGGTTTGATTGGACTGGCAATTGGAATAATAGCCCTTATTGAGAAGGGAATTGAGCATAGAACCCACATATTATGGCTTAGAGAAAGTACAAGGGCTTCATTTGCCTTTGGTCCCTTTGTGAATGCAAACCATGGAGAAGCATTTATAAATCTTACTTTTCCGATACTATGTTACCTTGTATGGAAAAAGGCTTTAAGAACAAGAATCATTATTGACAAAATTGGTATGTTTGTCTTAATAGGTGCCCTTTTACTTTTACAGGGGGCTCTCGTTTTGAGCGGAACTTCAAAAGGTAACTTTCTTTATCTTATTCTTCTGCCATTCTTTTTTCTGGTGCAATATGGATTGAACAAAAGAAAAGCACTGCTTAATGTTTTAGCAGCGTTCTATTTTCTGGTTGTTCTTTTATTATCTTTATTTTTAGTTCAAAGTGGATTAATTAGTGATTCTGTCAGGATAAGAATGAATCCAAATGTTTTCACAGAATTTAATCTACTTGGCTACGGAATAGGTTCTTTTGAGGATGTGTTTCCTGCAAAAATAGTAGACTGGCCTATCTTTTTTGAGATGAGAAATGTCTTTCTCGAAAATGAATACCTTCAGAGTTTTTTTGAATTTGGCATAGTAGGACTTATTCTGGTTTCAGCGGTTGCATTTTCAATTATTTATAAAAATTTTGTCTTTTTAAAAAATTATGATAAAGGATTTTTTCTTTCAGCAGCCATGTTAGCGGAAATAGTCAGAGTTTGGTTTGATATGACATTTCACATAATTCCTCTTGCAGCGACTTTTGTGTTGCTATATGCAATAGCAATTGGAAAAATCAGAGAATGAAGAAATTGTTTTCTTTTTTTACTGTGGTTATTTCATTGTTTGCCATCATAATAAATTTTAATTATTTCGATAGGCCCTTTCCTCAAGATTTTGCAAATGGTGCTTATAACATACTGTTAAAGGCTGAAGAGTATGTTTTAAAGGGTAGAGTAGATGAGGCTGTTGAGTGTTTTAAAATAGCAATGATGAGATCCAAACGATGTGGCAGGAATGGCGTATATGAAAGAATTAAAACGCGGCTTGCAACGGCGGGTTGTGAAATAATAGAAAAGGAACCCCAAAGCGCTTTAAATTTACTCACTGCATACTCGCTTTTCGCAAAGAATTTCGATAAAACTGCAACTGTGGTAGAAAGTTTTGTCTTAAATAAAAGTAAGGGAAAACTAACCACTTTCTCATATCCTTTAATTTATAAAAATGGTAAGAGGACTTTCTGGCTTGAATCTCCTAAGATTTCTCCCATTTTTCTTTATCGGAAACTACCACAGGAGACAGAGCTATATAAATATCCAGGCAATTTAATTTATCTAAAAGCGGGAGACCTTCCTGCAGAGGGAAATTTCGGTCTTTATTATCCACTTTTAATTGGTTGTCCACAGGGGACAAGAGCCTTTGATTTAATTGTTAGTTCAGAGAAAAGAGAAAATAATATTGTGATAATTGGAACAAACGATAGTTGTAGCTATTACCGGAATGTTAAAGTGTACACTCAAAGTCAGAAAACTATGGAAATATTCACTCAAATGTATCAAAGAAACTATTTTGTTCTTAATTCCATAATTGTCATAAGTGATAAACCTTTTGCCAAAGACATAAACCTTTATTTGGTAAGAAAGTACGAGCAACTATAGAAAAATGGAAAGAAACTGGACAATAAATTCAAGTGAACTTAAATTATGGCAAAAATTTTTTTTTGATTGTGGTATGTGCATAAAAGAAAATGAGACAAAGGTAAACGAAGAAAATTTTTTTGAGTTTCTTATCAAAGAAAAAGTTATTTCTTTTTATTATGATAGGTGTAAGAATACGCTTAACTCTATTGAGTTCATAGAAAAATTGAAACGTTATTATTTTCATTTTTTTGGGGCCAATGAAATTTATAGGAGAAAAGTTGAAAGAATTGTTGGTGTTTTAAATCGAGCTGGTTTTACTCCTTTAATATTAAAGGGAATTGACCTGCAGGAAAATCTTTATATTAAACCTGAATTAAGACCTTCAAGCGACCTCGATATTATGATTTTGAGCAGGGACGACTTTTATAAAGTATTAAATGAAATTTACAGAATGAATTATCAAAATTATTTGTACAGGTCAAAAGCTTACCCCATTAATTTTTCCAAAGACATTGTTTTAGTTTCCGATGATAAAAAAGAATTAATGATAGAATTGCACCATAGTTTGAGATTTGGACCCAATGACAGGAGAAGAAACTCAGACAGAATCTTCTTTGAAGGTGATAATTTAATTTTGCACAATAATGGTAAAATAAGCTATTATGGCTTTTCAGCAGAGGCAAATTATGTTTACCTTTGTTATCACGCTTTTAAAAGTCACTTTAATTGTCATCGTCTAATATGGATACTGGATTTGTTACTTTTAAGAAATAAATTAGATGAAAATAAGTTAAATATAATTGCAGAAAGTTCTAATATGAAAGAGACTATAGATTATGGAGAAAAAGTTTTGGATTTTTTTCTGAAAGATAAAAAAAACAATTCTTTCTCTTTTGTAAAAAACAGTGAACCACTTAGAAGCCAATACTACAAATTAGTTGATGAGTTTAAAAACATAGAAGGTTTAAAGAGTAAGCTGCTCTGGCTTATGATATGGTTTTTCCCGGATAAAATTTTTCTTAAAAAGAGGTATGGTGAAAACAGGTGGTTTTTTTCTTTATACATTATCTATTACACAAGACTTATTGCAAAACTGACCCGGATGTTATGGAATATGGCTAATGGCACATAAAGCAGTCGTAACAGGTGGTTGTGGTTTTATAGGTAGTCATATAGTTGATCTGCTTTTAAAGCAGGGATGGGCAGTTTCTGTTGTGGATAATCTTTCTACTGGAAGTCTTCATAATATAAAGGATTTTGAACCTTATATTGATCTTATAATAGGAGATATAAGAGAAGAAAGCTCTCTTTTTGGAGCCTTTGAAAACGCTCAGGTCGTATTTCATCAAGCTGCTTTCATCTCCGTTCCAGAATCTGAATTAAATTGCTCAGAGTGTTATGATGTAAATGTTGGAGGAACTATAAAAGTTGCAAAAATTGCCGAAAAAAGTGGCGTCAAAAAAATTATTTTTGCTTCCTCTTGTGCTTTATATGGAGATAACAAAGAAATTCCACTTGATGAAAATTCTTCAATTAATCCTTTATCTCCCTATGCTCATTCAAAGATAGTTGCAGAAGAAATTTTGAGAGAATTCAGTTTAAGAACAAATGTATCTGTTAAAATACTGCGGTATTTCAATGTATATGGACCAGGTCAGAATCCCAACGGAATGTATTCCGCAGTTATTTCCAGATTTATGAATGAAGGGTTAAGAAAAAAAGAGATTTGCGTAGAGGGAAGTGGTCAACAGACAAGAGATTTTGTTTTTGTCGATGACGTTGCAAGGGCAAACCTTCTTGCTGTTGAGAAAAGTAACGAATCTTATGGAGTTTATAATATCTGTTCGGCAAAAGAAACATCTATAAATGAGCTTGCAATTGAAATGTCTCATATAATAAACGGGCTTAAAATCGAGCACATTAGTGGCAGAAGAAATGATATTTTAAGATCCTGCGGAAGCTACGAAAAAGCAAAAATTAATTTGAACTATGAACCACAGGTTGCTATAAAGGAAGGGCTAAAAATTACTTTTGAGAAAATGAAAGAAAGGATTGCGAATGAGTAAAACTTTTATTGAACTTAAAAGAAAAATTAAAAGTTTCAATGCAATGGTCGGAATAATCGGAATGGGGTATGTGGGACTTCCCCTTGCTATTGCAATTAACGCAAAAGGGTTTAAAATAAGTGGATTTGATACTGACAAGGAAAAAGTGAAACTCTTAAAAAATGGGAAAGTGTATATTAAACATTTAGACAAAAATCTTTTTGAAAAAATGGTAAAATCGGGGCATTTTGATGTAACAGGCGATTTCAGCAGACTCTCTGAAATGGATATAGTCGTGATTTGTGTTCCAACACCGCTAACAGTGCAAAGAGAACCTGATATGAGTTTCATTTTGGCTACAACTGAGGCTATAAAAAATAACTTAAAAAAAGGACAATTGATTATTCTTGAATCTACAACCTATCCTGGAACAACAGATGAACTTATGAAAGATATTCTTGAAAAGACAGGTCTAAAAGAAGGAAAAGACTTTTTTCTTGCCTTTTCTCCTGAAAGAGAGGACCCAGGAAGGAAGGATTTCACAACAACAACGACGCCAAAAGTGGTTGGTGGAGTAAGCAAAGTATCGGGTGAACTTGCAACTCTATTTTATTCCACTTTTGTCCAGAAAGTCGTTTCGGTTAAGGATTCAAAAACTGCCGAAGCCACAAAATTAACAGAAAACATATTCAGGGCGGTAAACATAGCTCTTGTAAATGAATTAAAAATGGCTTACGATAAAATGGGGATAGATATATGGGAAGTTTTGGATGCAGCGAGCACAAAACCATTCGGCTTTATGCGTTTCAATCCTGGACCTGGCTGGGGAGGACATTGTATTCCCCTTGACCCATTTTATCTTTCTTGGAAAGTAAAAGAGTACGGTTTTTCCACTAAATTCATAGAACTTGCCGGAGAGATAAACTGGAGAATGCCTGAATATGTCATTGAAAAACTTACTCTTGGATTAAATCAGATGAAGAAACCAATAAAAGGGACAAAAATTCTCATACTGGGAATTGCCTACAAAAAAGATATAGACGATGCAAGAGAAACCCCTGCTTTTGAAATAATTGAAAAACTTATTGATAGAGGAGCAGAAATCGATTTTTATGACTCTTATGTGCCTATCTGTCCAGAAACGAGAAAACATAAAAATCTTGCAGGAATGAAATCTATAAAGTTGACACAGAAAAATTTGAAAAAATATTCTGCTGCTATAGTTATTACCGACCATTCCAATGTGGATTATAAGATGGTCGGGAATGTGGTTCCGCTTATAATTGATACGAGAGGAGTTTATAAAAATCTTAAAGTTAAGGCAAACATTGTTCAATCGTGAAAGGATGGTAAATAATGTATAACTTTGCTGTAATGGGGGTAGGTGGATACATTGCTCCGAGGCACCTTGAGGCTATAAAGCAAACCGGCAACAGAATCGTTGCGGCAGTTGATCCAAAGGATTCTGTAGGAATTCTTGACAGATATTCGCTTGACATAATGTATTTTCGCGAGACCGAGAGGTTTGACAGATTCTTGTTTAAACAGCATAGAAAATCTAACGACGAAAAGGTTCATTATGTTTCTATATGTACTCCCAATTATCTTCACGATGCCCATATTAGACTCGCATTGAGAAATGATTGTGATGCAATTTGTGAAAAACCTCTTGTAATAAATCCCTGGAATCTCGATGCACTTAAGGAACTTGAAGAAGAAACAGGAAGAAGAGTTTATACAGTTATGCAACTAAGATTGCATCCAGTTTTAAAAAATATCAAACAGGAGATAGAAAAAAGGGGCCAGCATTTCAATGTTGAACTGACATACATTACCGGGAGGGGAAGGTGGTACTATGTATCCTGGAAAGGGAATGAAGAGTATTCTGGTGGTGTGGCGACAAATATCGGAATACATTTTTTTGACCTCTTGATATGGCTGTTTGGGAATGTTAAGGAAACACTTATTTTTCACAGGGAGGAACAAACAGTTTCTGGTTATATGTCTCTTGAAAAGGCTGATGTAAAATGGTTTTTATCATTGAATCCCCGCTTTATTCCTGAAGATGTAAAAAAAGAAGGCAGAAACACCTTTCGTTCAATAAAAGTGGACAATAAAGAAATTGAATTTTCAGAAGGGTTTAATAATCTTCATACAAGGGTTTATGAAGAAGTGTTGGAAAAAAAAGGACTTGGAATAGAAGATTCCAGAAAATCGATAGAGGTTGTTTATAAGATAAGAAAAAGTCCTCTTTCAACTCCTCAGAAAGGTCAGGAGCATCCACTGATAATAAAATGAATAAAGAAAACATTGTTATTGCAGTACTGGGGACGGGTTCAATTGGTCTAAGGCATCTTAAAATTTTAAGTTCACTTACTATTAAAACCATTGCAGTTCCGGTAAGAAAAGAGCGAATTGTTGAGTTGCAAAAAAAAGGATTCACTACGGCTAAAAATCTTGAAGAGGCAAAAAGTATGGGGGCAATTGGTGTTATAATATGTACCGATACATCGAGGCATATTGAAGACTGTTCCATTGCCCTTGATCTAAACCTGATTGTTCTGTGTGAAAAACCTCTTGCGTCAAATTTAAAACAAACCGAGAAAATAAAAAATTATGTAAAAAACAACCTTTATGTAGGATACAATTTAAGATATGACAGAGGATTTGAAAAACTTTTTAAACTTGCAGGGGATATTGGCGAAATTTATTTTTTAAGTGCAGAATGCAGGTCTTATTTACCACATTGGCGTAAGAATAGAAACTGTCTTCAGAATTATTCAGCCAGAAAAGATGAAGGAGGTGTTATTCTTGATTTAAGTCACGAGATTGATTATCTGAATTTTTTCTTTGAAAAACCATATGGAATTTACGGGATTGCAAAGAACTACAACATACTCGGTATTGCTGAAGAAGAATATGCATCTGCAATTCTGAAATACGAAAGAAATTGTTCTTCAATAATCGTTTTAGATTATTTAAGTTTAAGCCACATCCGAAAATGCACTTTATCTTCTGTTTCGACAACATTGAGTTACGATTTTTCTAAAAAGAGAATTACAATTTCTTCTAAGAAAAAAGAAAAAATTATCTTGGTAAAAAGGGATGAAAATACCCTTTATAAAGAAGAACTCAAAGATTTCATAGCGATTATAAAGGGAAAAGAACCTCGATGTCTATGTAATTATTTTGAAGCACTTAATGTCCTTTCAATAATTGAAAGCTGGAAAAAAAGTGAAAAAATAAAAAGAGAGGTAAAAATAAATTATGGAAGTTAATCCTTTGCTGTGTGTGATCCCTGCAAAAGGTGGTTCGAAAGGGCTTCCAGGTAAAAATGTAAGACCTTTGTTATCCCATCCTCTTATTGCCCATTCGATTATGTGTGCTAAAATGTGTGGAAAAATTGACAGGATTGCTGTTTCAACTGATGATGAGGGAATTGCTGATGTTGCAAGAAAATATGGTGCAGATGTACCTTTTAAAAGACCAGCGGAATTATCTACCGATAAGGCAGCAATGATCCCTGTTTTGCAACACGCACTTGTGGAGTGTGAAAAAATTTATAGAGATAAATATCATTCACTTCTCCTGCTTGATCCAACAAGTCCTGGGAGATATCCAGAAGATATAGAAAAAGCCATAGATATTTTAAAGAATGATGAAAGTCTTGATGGCGTAATTGGTGTGTCAGAACCAGAATTTAATCCGCTGTGGCATTGCGTTATATTAAAAGGTGGTATTATGAAGCCGTTAATTGAGGGCGCGAGCAGGTATAAAAGAAGGCAGGAAGTGCCTCAGGTTTATCGAATAAATGCAACAATTTATTTATGGCGAAGAGATTTTCTCTTATCGGAAAAAGCATCTAACTGGATTGAGCAGGGAAAACATAGTGTTGTTAAAATACCGGAAATAAGAGCAATCCATATTGACCATATTGAAGATTTTGAGAAGGCGAGGGTTTTACTTGAAGCAAAAATAATAAATTTCCCGTGGATTGAAAAATGAAAAGAAAAAGAATATTGGATCAAAAGGTGGCTCTTGTTGTTGGAGGTGGTGGAAAGATAGGAAGAGCGATTTGTGAAAGTCTTGCTGAGGAGGGCTGCAATATTGCTATTCACGATATCTCCGAAAATAAAATCCACCCACTAAAGAAACTTATTGAAACAAGGTACAATGTCAAGTCGATAGCGATAGAGGCAAACCTTTTGGAGAATGCAGAGACCAGAACAATTGTTCCAAAGGTGATAGAAAAATTTAAAAAAATTGATATTCTTGTTCATTCAGCAGCCTTTGTTGGGACTACAGAGTATTCAGGATGGGCTGTTCCCTTTGAAGAACAAACTGAAAACGCATTTGAGGCAGGTTTAAGGGTTAATCTGACTTCAGCATTTATATTGAGTCAGGATTTTGCAAAACATAATCAAAAAGAAAAGAAAGGAGTTATAGTTTTTATTTCATCAATTTATGGGATTGTTGGACCTGATTTTTCTCTTTATGAAGGAACAGGTATGGCAAATCCTGCTGCATACGGTGCGAGCAAAGCTGGTTTAATTCAGTTAACGAGGTATCTGGCAACCAAATTGGCGCCTGATATAAGAGTTAATTGCATTTCATTCGGAGGTGTTTTTAGAAATCAGGATTCTAAATTCGTAGAGAGATACATAAAAAAAACACCCCAGAAAAGGATGGCACGGGAGGAAGACATTAAAGGAACTATAATGTATCTTGTAAGTGATATGTCTGATTATTTGACCGGACAGAATATTGTCCTTGATGGAGGATTTACAATTTGGTAGTTATAGAGATAGATAATAGAAAAATTGGATCAAATTACAGCACTTATATTATTGCAGAGGCGGGTGTTAACCACAATGGAAGTCTGAAAACGGCTTATGCCCTCGTTGATGCAGCCTGTGAAAGCAAGGCTGACGCAGTTAAATTTCAAACATTTAAGGTAAATTCTCTCGTCTTAAAAGGTACTCCTCAAGCCGATTATCAAAAAAGAAGCAGGGAATTCAAAGACCAGTACAATATGCTAAAATCTCTCGAAATAAAGTTTGAAGATTTTGTTAAAATTAAAGAAAGGTGTGATAAGAGGAAAATTACTTTTCTGTCAACACCCTTTGATGAGGAAAGTGCTTCATTTCTTAATGAAATTGGAGTTCCAGCCTTTAAAATTGGCTCGGGAGACTTTGACAACTTTTTGCTTCTCGAAAAAATAGTATCGTTCAAAAAGCCTGTTATATTATCTTGTGGAATGTCTACAATGGAAGAAATTGACACCACGATTAAAAGAGTAAAAAAATTGGGTGAAAAAAATATTGCTTTACTTCACTGTGTCAGTTCTTATCCCTGTCCTTACAACCAGATAAATTTGAAGGTAATTCCTGAATTGCAGTTTAGGTTTAATTTTCCAATAGGGTTATCAGACCATTCAATTGGGATTCATATTCCTGTTGCAGCAGTGGCGCTCGGGGCAAAAATAATAGAAAAACATTTCACACTCGACAGGTCTATGGCGGGGCCTGACCATTTTTGTTCTCTCGAGCCCGAAGAATTTAGAAAAATGGTTACAGAGATAAGAGATGTGGAAGAAGCGCTCGGAAAAAATTCTAAAAATATACAACAGTGTGAAAAAGAAATACTCCAAAAGGCAAGAAAGTCAATTGTTGCAAAAGTAGATATTAAAAAAGGAGACAAAATAACTAAAGAGATGGTTACCGCTAAAAGGCCAAGAGGAGGAATTCCTCCTTCGGATATTGATAAAGTTGTAGGCAGAAAAGCACTTATAAATATCAAATGTGGTACAATAATAAAATGGCAGATGATCGATTGAAGACTATAGGACTTGTGACCACATCAAGAGCTGATTTTGGAATATATCTTCCTGTTGCAAGAGAACTAAAAAAAAGCAATAAAATAAAGTTCTTCTTTATTGTAACAGGAAGTCATTTATCCGCTCTATATGGTTTAACTATCAGAGAAATAGAGAAAGAAAAATTTAAAATTATGGAAAAAGGTGAAATCCTTTTAGCAGCGGATAGTCCCTCATCTACGGTCAAATCAATGGCACTGGCGTTAAATTTTTTTGCGGAAGTTTTTTCAAGAAGGAAAATTGACCTTCTTTTTGTTTTAGGTGACAGGTTTGAAATGCACGCAGCTGCTCTTGCTGCTCTTCCTTTTAATATTCCGGTTGCACATATTCACGGTGGAGAATTGACTTATGGAGCAATTGATGATTCTTTAAGGCATTCGATTACAAAACTTTCGCATCTTCATTTTGTTTCAACAGGAGAGTACAGAAATAGAGTAATACAGCTTGGAGAGAACCCTGAAAATGTAATAATATCAGGTGCACCTTCTTTAGATAACCTGAAAGAAATAAAAATTCTTTCTAAAAGTGAGATTGAAAAAAAGTTAAATATAAATTTAAAAAAGAGGTTTTTTCTGGTTACGCTTCATCCGGAAACTGTAGGAAAAGTAGATAACAGAAAAAACGCACAAACTATGTTTAAAGCACTAAGGGAATTTGATGTCCAATTAATTGTAACCCTGCCCAACGCTGATCCAGGAAACAGTGAAATCAGGGAAGTTATACTGAGCGAAGTTAAAAGTAATAAAAATTTAATATTTTTTGAAAATCTTGGAACGCAGAATTATTTTAGTTTGATGTCTCTTGCTGAGGCAGTAATCGGGAACTCATCGAGCGGAATAATAGAATCAGCCTCATTCAAACTTCCTGCTATAAATATAGGGAAAAGACAGGAGGGAAGAGTTAGAAATACAAATGTTATTGATTGTGACTTTGGAGAACAGCAAATAGTGGATTCAGTTAATTTCGCGACATCCTCTGAGTTCAAAGAGAAGTTAAAAAATTGCAAAAACATATATGGTGATGGTAATGCAGCAAAAATTATTGTGAAGTTCATCGAGTCAAGACTGGAGAAAGGGATAAAAACCCAAAAAGCCTTTTATGATTTAAAAGGAGATAAAATTATTTGAAAAAAATTGCTATTTTTGGCTGTGGTGGACATAGCAAGGTTGTTCTTGAATCGTTTAACAGACAGAAAAATGAAGAGTATGAGATAGACTGTTTCATTGAAAAAAACAGCGAGCTGTGGAATAGGTTTTTTTGGGGGATTAAGGTTAAAGGAGGAGATGGAATAGTTCCAGACCTTATCAAAAAGGGTGTAAAATATTTTATTAATGGAATAGGTACAACTGGAGACTGTACCTTGAGGCATAAAATTTTTATTTCAGGAATTGAAATGGGGCTAAAACCATTTACGGTTGTTGACCCTACTGCCTTGATTTCGTCTCAGGTAACTTTAGACGATGGTTGCCAGATACTTGTTGGGGCGATTGTTAATGCTGGTGCTAAAATTGGAATTAATACCATAATAAACAGCGGGGCTATCGTTGAACACGATTGTCAGGTGGGGGAGAGTGTTCATATTGCTCCTGGGGTAACAGTTTCTGGCAATGTTAAAATTGGCGGACTCAGTCATATAGGAACAGGAGCATCCATCATACAGGGAATAAAGATTGGTAAAAATGTGATAGTTGGAGCTGGCTCTGTAGTCATAAATGATATAGAAGACAACTGCGTTGTGGCTGGAGTTCCCGCAAAAATAATAAAGAAAAGGGAAAGTAATGAATAAAGATAACCTCTATAAAAATATGATTATTGACTATAAATCTAACATAAAAGATGCCCTTGTATCCCTTGAAAAGTCAGGGCAAGAAATCTGTTTTGTTACGGGTAGAGAAGGTGAAATGCTGGGCAGTCTGGCTGATGGTGATATAAGAAAAGCCCTGTTAAAAGGCAAAATGCTTGATACATCGGTGCTCGAATATGCAAACAGAAATTTTATATGGGTAAATAAAAACGAATCGAGGATGAATGTTCTTGACATTATGAAAGCAAGAAAAATAAATGTTATTCCAATTCTGGATGATAAACGAAGAATAAAGGGAATACATACTCTTTATGGTATTTTAGGAGTAGAGAAAAAAAACAATATAGCAGTCATTATGGCGGGGGGCAGAGGAGAGAGGCTAAAACCGCTAACAGAAAAAATTCCCAAACCTATGTTGACTGTTGCAGGCAGGCCCATTTTAGAAAGGATTATTCACCATCTTGTTGGTTTTGGAATAAGAAAAATCTATGTGTCGGTGAACTATTTGAAAGAGAAGATAATGGATTATTTTGGAGATGGTGCAAGATTTGGATGTAATCTTGAATATGTTGTGGAAAGTGAACCATTGGGAACAGCAGGTTCCCTCTCACTTATCAAAGTTAAAACTAAACAACCAATAGTAGTTTTAAATGGAGATTTAGTAACTCAGGTTAATATTTCGGATATGATTGATTACCACAACAGAATGAAAAGTCATTTAACGGTTGGGGCTTATAACTATGTTTATCAGATACCATATGGAGTTCTAAAACTCAAACGAAAAAAGTTATACGCTGTGGTGGAAAAACCGGTTAGTTCCTGTCCTGTCGCATCTGGCATATATGTTGTTTCTCCAGAATTGATAAAATTGGTTCCCCAAAAAACTTTTTTTACAATGCCAGATTTGATTAATAAAGCAACTGAGAAAAAGTTAAATGTGTCAGTTTACCAAATAGAAGAAGAATGGATAGATATTGGGAGGCATAGCGAACTAAGTAAAGCACGCGGTCATTACAGGGAAAAAGAATGAGAGAAAAAAAATATACAGGAATTAAAGTTCTGGTAACCGGCGCAGATGGATTTATAGGCAGCCATCTTGTTGAAAGGCTTGTGGATGAAGGTGCACAGGTGAAAGCCTTTTGTTTCTACAATTCCTTTGGGTCGTGGGGATGGCTCGATAAATCGGAAAAAAAAGATTCTTTTGAAGTAGTTCTTGGTGATATCAGGGACAAGGAATTTGTTGAAAAGTCTTTGAAAGGAATTGATATAGTATTTCATCTTGCCGCATTGATTGCAATTCCCTATTCCTATGTTGCGCCAGCTTCGTTTATTGAAACTAACATCCTTGGAACTTATAACCTGCTTGAAGGAGCGTTAAAACAGGGTGTAAGGCGTGTTGTTCACACTTCGACGAGTGAGGTTTATGGGACCCCACAAAATATTCCAATAACCGAGAAACATCCTCTGCAAGGACAATCCCCATATTCTGCTTCTAAAATTGCTGCAGATAAATTGTGTGAGGCTTTTTATTGCTCTTATGGTTTACCGGTTATTGTTTTACGGCCGTTTAATACCTACGGACCAAGGCAATCTATGAGAGCGGTTATTCCAACGATTTTAGGACAGATTTTATCGAGTAAAAGTAAAATTGAATTGGGAAATTTGAATCCAAAGAGGGATTTGACTTATGTTTCGGATACAGTTGAAGGTTTTATAAGAGCCGGGATTACGAGGAAGATTGAAGGGGAAGTCATACAACTTGGATTAGGTAAAACTTACTCTATTAAACAAATAGCAGATGTAGCAATGGAAGTACTGAATTGTAAAAAAGAGATAGTTACGAAAAAAGAGAGATTGAGACCTAAAAAAAGTGAAGTAATGATTCTGTTATCCAATCCTGAAAAGGCTAAAAATGTCTTAAAATGGGAAAGTAAAATTGACCTGAAAAATGGAATATTAAAGACCGCTAAGTGGCTTGAGCAGAATCTTCACCACTACAAAACAAACATTTACAATATATGAGGAAAATATGAAAAGAAAGGTCGAACCTGGCATTGCCGAAAAAGGATTCATTCCCTTATGTGTTCCACATCTTTCTGGAAATGAGTGGAAGTATATAAAAGAATGCCTTGATACGAATTGGGTTTCTTCCGCAGGACCATTTGTTGATAAATTTGAAAAAATGGTTGCAGACTTTGTAAAAGTTAGGTACGCTGTTGCCTGTGTCAATGGAACGGCTGCGTTGCATATTTCGCTTTTGTTGCTTGGAATTCATCGAGACGATGAGGTAATAACATCCGATTTAACTTTTGTTGCTCCCGCAAATGCAATCAGGTATGTTGGAGCCCATCCAGTATTTATAGATGCTGATTACAATACTTTCCAGTTGGATGTAGATAAACTCAATTACTTTTTAAAGACAAGAACTAAAAAAACAGCTAAAGGATTGATGAATAAGGATACAAAAAGATACATAAAAGCTATTCTACCTGTTCATATTCTGGGCCATTGTTGTGATATAGAAAGCATTATGGAGATTTCCAGAAATTATGGACTTCCTGTTATAGAGGATGCTACAGAGGCACTCGGAGCAAGTGTTAAAGGGAAATTTGCCGGAACATTTGGGAAATTGGGCGTTTTTAGTTTTAATGGTAACAAAATTATAACTACAGGTGGTGGAGGAATGATTGTAACCGATGATCCGGTTCTTGCAAAAAAAGCAAAATACCTTACAACACAGGCTAAAGATGATAGTGTCGAGTTTATTCATAATGAAATAGGCTACAACTATCGTCTTCCAAACCTTCTTTCGGCAATGGGATGTGCACAGATGGAGAAGATAGATGCCTATATTGAGAAGAAAAGGGAAATAGCAAAAATGTATAATGAAAAACTGTCAGAGATTCCTGGTATTGGTGTAATGACAAAGCCATATTACTGCGAAACAACTTTCTGGTTGTATACCATAAAAATTGAAGAAAAAGAATATGGTTTAAACAGGGTTAACCTAATGAAAGAACTTCAAAAACATAAAATTGAGACAAGACCCTTATGGCAGCCTATGCATCTTTTAAAACCGCATAAAAATAGTCCAAAAACGGTTTGCGATGTTGCAGAAAAATTGAAAAAAAGGTGCTTATGTCTTCCCTGTTCTGTAAAACTTGCCCAAAAAGAACAAGATTTTGTTATAGAGAAAATTACTTCTTTACAGAAGGTATAAAAAATGAAATGCTCGGTAATTGGTCTGGGACCGATGGACTTAAGGTATATTCAGGCAATTAAAGAGCCGAATCTTGAAATTTGTGGTCTGTGTGATAAAGAGGAAAGTAAAATAAAAGAAGCAAAAAAGAAATTTGATTTTGCGAAAGAATTGTTTTTTACAGATTCGTATTTACTTATGGAAAGGGTTAAACCAGAAGCAGTGATCATTGCTACAAACAGTGATTCTCGCAAAGACATTGTGGAAATGGCGTCAAAATATGCAAAATATATTTTATGCGAAAAGCCAATGGCATCATCTGTTAAAGACTGCGAGACTATACTGAAAATTTGCAGAGAAAAAAATATAAAAATGGCAGTGAATCATCCGCAGAGATTTTCACAAAGGTACATCACTCTTAAAAAGATTGTGAACGAAGAGAGGTTTGGTGGTTTAGAAAATATGGCTTTTGTATGTGCCAATGTTGGATTCGCTATGATAGGAAGCCATTTAGTAGAAATTGCACGATTTATAACGGATGAAAATATATGTTATGTTAATGCCATATTTGAAGATTCAAACCATCAAAATCCGAGGGGTGATAGATTTAATGACCCGGTTGGCGTTTTAATAGGAAGAACAGCAAATAACAAAAAGATAGTAGTAGTTATTGGTAATGACAGCGGCTATGAAATTAAGATGATAATAACCTGCAGATATGGGATTATTGAAGTAGATTTAATAAGAGGGCTTCTAAGAATGAGTTATAGAAGAAAGGAAAACGGGATTTACCCTCCAACAAGATACGGTCTTGAGTCGATTGAAGAGGAAATGGCTATTCCTTCTGAAAGTGTTGTAGAACTAACAAAAAGTATGGTAATGGGTCTTATAAACTGGGAAGAAAATGTAAGAAGTTCTGCAGAAGATGCTTTATATGCAGTTAAGACTTTGGTTGCAGGTTATTTTTCTTCTGAGAATGGTGGAATAGTAACTGAACTGAATAACGATTTTTATGAAAAAGTATTTTCCTGATCCTGATAATGCAAATATACAAAAGGCTTGGAAAAGGTTTTTTCTATTCTATTCTCGGCCATGGTGGAACATACCTGATTGCATTTTTTCTTGCTCCAATGTACGCCAGAGCCATGAACCCGGAAGAATACGCCGTGGTGGGTTTCGCGAATTCACTTCGAAATGTTCTAACGATGTTAATGCCGATGGGCGTTGGTGGAGCAGTCGTTTTCTTTTATAACCAGAAATATAAAGATATAAAAGAGCAAAGAAAAAATATTGGAGGAATAGCGGTTTTATGCTTTTTTTATTCTTTAGTATGGTTTTTAATTTATTCTGCAGTCGGAAAAATAGTAATAGAAAAAATTTTTGGAAGTATTGGACTTCCTTTCTACCCATATGGTTTTTTAATCGGTTTGTCAGCCTTTCTTATTTCTTTCTCCACGGTTCCTACGGCTCTTTTCATTGCAAAAGAAAAGATTGCATTAAATACAATTATCCAGAGTGCTTTTGGTTTAACACAGGTTTGTTTAATCATTCTTTTCGTTGTTTATTTTAAAAAGGGGGCAAAAGGTCAAATAGTTGCAGTTTTTCTTGGTGCCTTATTGTTCCTGATAGTTTATTACTATTTTTTGATTAAAGATACAACTTTTTCAATTGATTTAAAGTTATTTAAAAATGTCAGCAAATTTGCAATTCCTTTACTTCCTCACACGCTATTTATGTGGGTCTTAAATTTAAGTGACAGAATGGTGATATCTTACTATGGGAAGGAATACTTAAAAGATCTGGGATTTTATTCATTTGGGTATGCAGTGGGTATGGTTATGCAGGGGGTTGTGGGAGCATTTACCAGTATATGGTCACCTGTCTTTATGAGTGAGACTGGTAAAAGCGATGATGCAAAATCTGTTCTTGGAAAGGCTGCTTCTTACTCCATTTTTTTTCTTTCTCTTTGTGCTGGTGGATTGATTCTTTTTTCGAAAGAGGCGATTGTTATTCTTTCTTCTGGTAGATACGAGGAAAGTGCAAAATATGTTTCACCGGTGGTTCTGGGTTACCTTTTTCAGGGATTGTATTCAGTTCCAGGAATGACTTTTTACCGTCTAAAGAAGACATATTTTTTCCCTCTCATTACTGGAGTATCGGCTGTAACAAACATTACAATCAATTTTTATGGCATTCCGCGCTGGGGAGTTATGACTGCGGCGTGGGCTACTGCTGCCGGGTTCTTCGTAATGGCGTTCCTTTCGTTCATTTTGGGCCATTTTCGTTATCCCCTTTGTTACAGATTGGCACCTTTGATCCTGTCAGCGGCGATGATGGCTGGGGCATTCTTTTTGGCCTATTCTCCTAAGGTGGGACTTGCATGGAAGATTTTAATGTTGTTAACTGCTGCTATTATCGGAGGATTTTTTTGGTTGAAGGACAGAAAAGAAGATGAGAAATTTTGAAAGACCAATCGCCCTGAAAATTTACGGGGATTCCCTGAGCCTTCCAAGACCGTTTGAAGGAATCGGGTACGGAGAGGAATACTGTTTTTTGGTAGCAAGAGAAATAGAGTCAATTCTCGGAAAGAGCGTACAGGTCTATAACAGGTTTTTCGGAGGTGCCACGGTTGAAAGGCTTAGCAGGCAGTTCAGGGAAGACAGGGATTACCTCGGAGAAGTGGGATTGTCGTCATCCAGTGTGGGGTTGTGGACTGCGCTCCGAGGCCGCTACCGTCGTTTATGAGGCGGATTTTGGGATACTTACCGGAGATCGTGAGAAAACCCGTCGTGAAATGTCTTCATAACAACAGGGCGCTCATTTTAAAAGCAGGCTTCGGGACAAGGCTTACATCTCCTTCAAAGTTTAAGAAAATCCTGATGACCTGGATTAAAGAAGCTTCTGTATCAAGCGATATGGTCCTAATCATCAATATTGCGCCCACCAATCAAAAGATTGAAGACCATTCGCCTGGGTTTTCCAGGTCGATCGAACAGTACAACAAGCTGATCGAAGAAGTTGTTTCCTTATCAGGTAGCAATCGAATCAAACTGGTGGATATAAACAGAGCAATAAAGGTAAAGTCATCCGACTTGAATGAATTGATAAACGCAAACGATGGTCATCATATAACTTTTACTGGACATCTTCTTTACGCTGAAATTGTTGCAAAAATGGTGGTAGATTTTTTTCGTGAGGAGAATTAATGGAAAACTGTAATGAGAAGATCAAAGTGGCACTTATCGGGGCAGGTTATACGGCAAATGAACATTTGAAAGCATTTAGAGATATTGAAGAAGTTGAAATTACAGGGATATTCAGCAGAACGAGAGAAAAGGCTGAAAGTCTTGCGACTAAATATAACATATTGAATGTTTGTGATACCCTTTAGGAATTATGGGACAAAACAAGAGCAAACATAGTAGTAATCGCCGTTAACGAAATGAGTATGCCACAAACAATAATAAAATGCCTTGATTATGACTGGGAAATCCTATGTGAAAAACCGCCAGCACTTTCTGTTGAGAATGCTAAAGAAATCAGGGATATTGCAAACAAAAAGAATAAAAAGATTAGAGTAGCCTTAAATAGAAGTAGCTATTCAGTGACCGGGTTTGTTAAAAAGGAGTTAGAGAAAATTGATGGAAAAAGAATGATATTTGCTCAAGATCAGGAAGATCCTGAAAGGGCTCTGTCAATGGGAAAGCCGAAAGAGGTGGTTGAAAGGTGGATGTATGCAAATTCAATTCACATCCTCGACTATTTCGGAATCTTTGCAAGGGGAAATTTTAAAATAATTAAAACATCTGGAAGTCTTGATTTCAATAAACCCTGTTTTATTGAAAGCCATATTGAGTTTAATTCTGGTGATTTAGGAATTTATCATGCCTTCTGGAATGAACCAGGGCCCTGGGCTATTACTGTCCATTTACCTGATATAAGGTTTGAACTAAGACCACTATAAGAAGGAAGAATCCAGAAGAGATTTGAAAAATCCGTAGAGATGAAGGTAAATATCTGGGATAAAAATTTTAAACCAGGTTTCAGGAAACAGGCTGAAGAAATGGTAAAACTAATAAATTTTGAAACCTGCGAAGTTCCCATTCTTGATGAGGCAATTTACACTATGGAGTTAATAAAGGAGATTTACAAAGTTTAATGGCACTTCTTACAGTTGAAGAAATAGATAGAATTTCACCTTTCATTAAAGATTTAGAAAAGGAAGAACCAGTCATCAGTGCCTGGAGATATCACATTAGAAAAGGTGAAAAAAGGAGCAAAAATGAATTTAGGTTTATAAAGGATTTTGTAAAAAAAATAATTTATGGCAGAAAGAAAATAATTTTACCGGGAAAAAAGGAAATAGTTATTTTAATATATTCTTCAACTCCTTCCACATCAGGAAGCTTAATGCCGGTTATTAAAGGTTTATCGGAAACAGATATTAAGCCTTATTTAATTGTTAGTAGAAGTACATGGTCTCTTATAAATGATTATAAAGGGAATATATGCGAAATAGACAATATTATGTTTTCCAAATTTTTTGATTCTAAAACTGTTAAGAAGATTAAAAGAAAAGCTGTGGATCTTGCAAATGAAATTGAAAGAAGATTAAATGGATCGATTGATGTAGAATACAACTGGATTTATGTAGGTCTTATGGCAAAAAAATTTGCAGAAAGATGTGAAGCAAGATTTGTCCTTGCTGATTCAGATGAAGAAGCGTTCAGGAAAGGTTTTTTTCTTGGAACAAATGAAAGTGCCATTTTGCAGCACGGTTTTTTTAATAACAGACTTTTTCCAATACATTCAAAATATCACTTTGATTGGGGTCCCTATTTTTCCAAAAAGGCGGAGGAATATGGACATCCAGTTGAAAGGTCAATTTCAATAGGATGTCCGAGGTTTGATGTGATTGAAAAAATAAAAAAAGATAAGAGGGATCCCAATTTTTTTAAAAAATATGGGATAGAAAAAAAGCCTGTTGTTCTGGCTATTTCAGGTGTTCACATTTTTAATCTTTATCCTGAAAGTATTGAATTGTTCTTTGAAACACTTAAAAAGATGCTCAAAAGCGGGATAGAGGTGGTAATAAAGAAACATCCTGCAGAGGCTGATGAAAAAATTTATAACAGGTTTTTAGGGGGCGAACTAATGAGTAAGGTTAAATTTGCTTATATTAATGAAGATTTTCACAGACTTTTATTTAACTGTGATTTTGTTTATACAAACGCATCGACGGCTTCTTTAGAGGCAATGCTTTTAGGTGTACCGGTTGGGTGGCAGGAGGGAGCGAAAGAGAATCCTTTTCCTGATATTCCACTTTTAGGTGGAGGGATTTATGTAAATCGTGATAACATAAAAGATATTGTAAAAGAAATAGGAGGTGATAGCATAGAAAGAAAAAAGTTTCTTGAAAGACAGGAAGTGTTTCTTTCAGAGGCAATTGTCAATCGAGGAACTGCTACTAACAAAGCAATAGATTTCATTAAAAATTTTTATTAAATTGTGATGAATATCACTTAGAGGTTTTTTAAAATGAAAAAATTTTTTCAAAAAATATTTTATGAATTCTATCAGTTTTTGTTAAAACAAAATAAATATTATCTTTTTAAGAAGAACATTAAAAAGGGTTTTTTAATTATGGGGAAACATTCATATGGAATGCCTGATGTTTATGTTTTTAAAGGAAGCGAGGCTAAAGTTATAATAGGAAAATTTTGTTCTATAGGACCTAACTGTATTTTCATTTCAGGTGGCATTCATCCAACGCACTGGATATCCACCTATCCTTTCAGGGCGCAATGGAATCTTCCCGGCAGAGAGGAAGATGGTATGCCGACTACTAAAGGAGACATTGTGGTTGGCAATGATGTCTGGATAGGTTCAAATGTTACAATCCTGTCAGGTGTCAAGATAGGAGATGGTGCAGTTATCTGCGCAGGTTCGGTTGTGACAAAAGATGTAGATCCCTACTCGATTTATGGGGGAGTTCCAGCAAAAAAAATCAGATCGAGATTTAGTGATGAGGTAATAAAAAAACTTTTAAAAATACAGTGGTGGAACTGGGAGGAGAAAAAGATAAAAAATTGGGTTCATTTCCTGTCAAGTCCCCAAATAGATGCTTTTCTTGAGGAGGTTATGAATGAGAATCAAAACTCTTCTAATAGTTAATAATTTTTATTTTGTTTCTACAAGGGTGTTTAACAAATGAGAGAAACATTAAGAATTGAGAAAACTAACATCCCTGTAAAGTCCCATACTTTTGCCTCAGAATTGCCAATTGCACTTGATGTAAGGCTTGCTTTTTATTTGTTTATTGCTTCGATTCCAATAGAAACTTTTCCATTAATTGAAAATTATTCAATATCTCAAATTCTTGGACTTATTTTCATTATAGTAATTGGAGCAAGAGGGAAATTATTTCTTGAAATGCCAAGAAGACCATTCTGGTTTTTTTCTTTATATTATTCTGTAGTTTTGTTAAGTATTCAGTGGTTAAATCCCAGTTTATTCAGCGTTTGGCAAAAAAGAGTAATTCAGTTAGGACAGTTATTAATTTTCTTTTGGCTTTGCGGAATTCTGTTGTCATATAAACAATTAGTTAGGGGTGCTTTGGCTTTTTATTCCTATTCTTTAACTTTTTGTATTACTCTGTCATATTTAAAAGTTCCTGGTTTCTTTTCAGAAACTGCCATTGAAACCTATGAGCAAAGAGCCACATTAGGGGAGGCCGATCCTAATGGATTTGCAGTAAAAGCAGGCATTGCTTTAATTTATTTTTTGGATGTATTGGTTTCTAAATATGAGCAGACGAGACGTTTAAGCAAGTTCTTTTCATTGCTTGGTTTATATATGTTTTATGTTATAATGCAAACACAATCAAGAGGTGGACAAATAGCAGTATTTTTAGGACTTTGTTCCTATTTTTTTACAAGAAATTATGCCGACAGGAAAATTAAAAAGAAGGCGTTAGGTTTGTTTATGGTTTTAGCTTTGTCTTTTGTTATTTACTCCTATTTTCACCCTTATATGAGCAAGAGATGGCAGGCAACAATTGAAGAAGGGAATATGAGCTCAAGAGAAAAGTTCTTTCCGGAATCTATCAGAATGATGAAAGAGAAACCATTTTTGGGATGGGGTTTAGGTGAACATTTATATGTACTTGGGGGAAGAACTCAGAGGGAGCAAAGAGATCCACACAATTCATTTATCTGGGTTGTTCACGAAGTTGGTTTTATAGGTGGTTTGCCATATTGGATTGCTTTTATTCTGTGTGGGAAGGCAGCGTTCAATAAAAGAAAAGAAAGTTTAAAAAGTATTCCTTTTTCTTTATGGGTGGTAGTTTTTGTGGCAAGTTTGGACTTAACTATGTTATATATTAAAGCCACTTGGTTTGTTCTTTCTATTTGTGCAGCAAGAAATCTAAGACTTCGTAGATAATGAAGAAAATATTTATCTTTACATCATCTTTTCCTTTTGATAAAGCTAAAGAAGATTCCTTTCTTATCCCTGAATTGGAAGTTCTTAAAAAGAAGTTTGAAGTAACTATAATTCCAATGAGAAAGGGGGGAAAAGAAAAGGTGTTACCAGAAGGGATAGTTGTAGACAAAGAATTTTCAAAATTAACATCAAAAAAAAACATAATGATTTTAAAAGTACTTGCAAGCTCAAGTTTCTGGTCTTTTTTTTTAAAAGAATTTTTTTCAAATTTGAGGATAATGTTTTGTGTTGAATGCTTGAAAAACCTACTAATTATGTCTGTGTATACAATTAGTTTGAAAAAATGGATGGAGAAAGAGGGGATATTAAGAAAATGCTTAAACCGCTATAAAAAAATTATTTTTTATTCCTATTGGCTTACATTCCCTGCAGTTGCCATAGCATTGCTTAAAAAAGATAATAAAAACCAGGTTGTTGCGATTGCAAGGGCTCATGGTTTTGATCTTTATGAATATAGGCAGAAAAAAAATTATATCCCTTATAGAAAGTTATCTTTGCAGTGGCTTGATAAAGTAATTTTAATATCCAAAAATGGGAAGGAATATTTAACTAAAAAGTATCCAATTTTTGCTGAGAAATTTGAATATTTTCCTATGGGGGTTAAGAAGGCAAAAGCATATTCTAATTTTTCAAGAGATGATGTTTTTAGAATTGTTTCATGTTCTTTTTTAGTTCCATTAAAAAGAGTTCATTTGATAATACAGACAATGGAGATTCTCGGGAATTATACAAGAGAACTTAAGTGGGAATGGACACATATTGGAGATGGACCATTGAAAAATTCTCTCTTGGAATTAGTAAAAAATAAATGTCCTTCAAATGTTAAAATTAACTTTCTGGGAGAGTTGGAAAATTTTGAAGTAATCAAGTATTATCAGTCCAATCCAGTAGATATTTTTATCCTTTTAAGTGAAACTGAGGGTAGACCCGTTTCCATAATGGAGGCGTTGAGTGTTGGTTTACCAATTATTTGTTCAAATGTTGGAGGAGTTAGTGAATTGGTTGAAAATGGAGAAAATGGGTTTTTGTTTCCAGTTAACGTTTGCCCCAAAGAAATTGCCGAAAAAATTTTATTTTTAAGGAAAAATCCTCAAATTTTGAACTCAATGAAGAATAAAAGTATAGAGATCTTCTTTAGAGAAGCCGATGCGGAATCAAATTATACGAAATTTGCAGAATTTCTGGAAAAACTGTGAGTTATAAAAAATATGCCTCAATATTTAAATTGATTGTTATTAAAGAAATGGATAAGAATGAAAAGAAACATAGCAGTTATTGATTATGGTTTGGGGAATATTCGGTCAGTTATTAATATGCTTGAGAATATCGGAGCAAATGCCATTGTAGCCTTGAGGGAAGAGGATATAATTAATGCAGATAAATACATTCTTCCCGGAGTAGGAGCATTTAATGCCGGCGTTAGAAACATTGAGGCTTATGGCTTTCGTGAGGTTTTAGAAGAGCAAGTTTTGAAAAAAGGAAAAATGATTCTTGGAATTTGTTTGGGGATGCAATTGATGGGAATATCAAGCGAAGAAGGTTCTCTAAAGGGTTTTTCTTGGCTTGCTAAAAGAGTTGTAAGGTTCAGAGAAAAAGAGTCAGTTATGAATGGGTTGAAAATTCCTCATATGGGATGGAATGTGGTAAACGAAATAAAAACTCATAGGATATTTTCAAATATCAAACATCCAATGAGGTTTTATTTTGTTCATTCTTATCATATGGAATGTGAAGGAGCAGATTGTGAGTACGGTTTGACAAACTATGGATATAATTTTGTCTCTGTTGTCATTCAGGATAATATTATTGGAGTTCAGTTTCATCCAGAAAAAAGTCATATTTTTGGAATGCAGATGATTAAGAACTTTTGGGAACTAAAATAATGTTAAGAGGAAGATTAATTCCTGCATTGCTTATTCACAAAAGAGGTTTTGTAAAAACTAAGAAGTTTCGCAATCCTGTTTATGTGGGTGATCCTATTAATACTATTAAAATATTCAATCAAAAAGAAGTTGATGAAATAGTAATTTATGACATTGATGCCACGGTGGAAAATAGAGAACCCAATTATAAATTTATTATGGACATTGTAGGGGAAGCATTTATTCCTGTATGTTATGGGGGAGGGGTCAAGAGAATTCAGGAAATGGAGCGATTGTTCAGGTTGGGAGTAGAAAAAGTCTCAATCTCCCATCAGGCGGTTTATAATCCTCATTTTGTCAAAGATGCTTGTAGAATTTTTGGAAGTCAGGCGATAGTTGTAACTTTGGATTATAAATCAAAGATCTTTAAAAAAGAAGGCAAAATAGTATATACTCATAATGGGAGAAAATGCTCTGGCATAACGGTATTAGAAATGGTAAAAAAACTTACAGATTATGGAGTTGGAGAAATTATTCTAAACTCTATTTCTAAAGATGGGACAAAAGAAGGGTACGACTTTGAGTTCATCAAAAAGATTTCAGATAAAATAAAAATACCACTTGTAGCGTTAGGGGGAGCAAGAGATCTTCTTGACATGAAAAATGTTATAAAATATTATGGTGCTTCAGCAGCTGCCGCTGGTAGCCTTTTTGTTTTTTATGGTAAAAGGAATGCTGTTCTGATAAATTATCCAGCTGAGGAGGAGATAAATGCACTTTTTCAGGCCGACAAACAATAATTATCAGGAATGTAAAAGATGTGTTATGGATACTTCTGACCCTCAGATTTCATTTGATGAAAACGGTGTTTGTTCGCACTGTCATTATTTTGACAGAGAGGTTAAACCAATTCTTATGGAAGATAAGGAAATCTTGAAAAATAAATTAACTCAAATTGTAGATAAAATCAAAAAAGAAAGTAAGAAAAACGAATATGATTGTATTATTGGGTTAAGCGGAGGTGTCGACAGCAGTTTTATGGCTTTGAAGGTTAAGGAGTTTGGTCTAAAACCTCTTGTAATTCATGTAGATGCTGGCTGGAACAGTGAAATTGCAGTTAACAACATAAAAAAAATTGTTGATTGGTGCAAGTGGGAGTTACACACCTTGGTGATGGATTGGGAAGAAATGAAAGACCTTCAGCTTGCCTATTTAAAAAGTGGTGTTGCTAATCAAGATGTTCCGCAAGACCATGTTTTTTTTGCGGCACTCTACAACTTTGCTACTGATAATTCGATAAAGTATATTATGAGTGGAGGCAATTTGGCAACGGAGGCAATTTTCCCTCAGTCGTGGCATTATACTGCAATGGACGGAAAAAATTTAAAGGCAATTCACAAAAATTATGGAAGTAGTGAACTAAAAAAAATTCCAATTATTTC
This sequence comes from Thermoanaerobaculum aquaticum, assembly GCA_020722885.1. Taxonomy (GTDB): domain Bacteria; phylum Acidobacteriota; class UBA4820; order UBA4820; family UBA4820; genus UBA4820. The sequence goes on along the minus strand of DYJZ01000001.1, from coordinate 22,293 downwards.
ACTTCTAAAATACTATTTTTATTATCCATTTGTAAAAGGAATGAAAGTAGTAAGACCTTTAAATTATTTATGTTACGACAGAAAGAAAGCATTAGAGGAATTGAGGCAAATTGGTTTTAAAGAATACGGCAGTAAACATTGTGAATCGATCTTTACTAAGTTTTTTCAGAGATACTATTTACCTGAAAGATATGGCTATGATAAAAGAAGACCTCATTTATCAAGTCAGATTTTGTCTGGACAGATAACTAGAGAAGAAGCGCTAAAAGAACTAAAAGAACCATTATACGATAAAATGGAGTTAAAAAGAGATACTCAATATATTATTAAAAAATTAGGTATTTCTGAAGAAGAGTTTTATCTTTATATGAAAGCTCCAAAAAGAGAACAAACAGATTTTCCATCTGATCTAGTGTTATATAATGTTGTCAAGAAAATACAAAGAATATTGGAAAAGCGGCGAGGTAAAAAAATTAAATATTATTCCTAAATAATGGCAAAACAATGGAAAACTTTCCTAATTTAAAAATTGACAGAACAATTGTTCATGTAACTTCCGCACATAACTATAATGACACTAGGATATTTTTACGAGAGGCAAAACTTCTGGCGGATTTATTTAAGGAAGTCATTGTATTAGCGCCGGATGCACCAGATGCATGTATTGATGGAGTCAAGTTTATCGGATTTAATGAAGGAACTCTTCCGCGAGGAAGAACAAAAAGAATTGGTGTTTTAAGAAAAATTAAAGAAAAGATTAGCCTGTTGAAGCCAGATTTAATCCATATGCACGATCCAGAATTACTTTTGTTGATACCTGAATATTGCCATAAAAACAAAATTAAGTGCATATATGACATCCATGAAGATTACAGGAATACTATAAGAAATAACTCGGGATTATTTGTCGGTGCCTTGTTGTCCATTATTTATGATATTATTGAGAAGAAGGCTATGAAAAAGATATCTGGGACAATTCATGTTACAAATCAGATATCTGAAAAATATAAGCACTATAATATCCCTTCTGCTGTGGTAAGGAACCTTCCTGATACAGAAAATATTATTTCTTTAATGACCAATTCTCCCTACGATAAAAAAAATAACAAATTAGTCTACTCTGGAAGTTTGGAACAAAGATCTTTATTTCATCTTGCTGATGCTGTTATGGAATTATCAAAAAAATATGATGATGTAAAAGTATGTATGATAGGAGAATTTAGATGGGAAAAGACCAAAAAAGATTTAATTGAGTATTGGAGAAAGAGAAATGTCCTGCAAAGATTGGAGATTTTTCCAAGGATAGAAAGAAATATTTTTCTGCAAAAGCTGAACGAATTTGTGGTTGGACTTGTCTTATTTTGGCCCTCAAAGAATGTTCAGTTAGCTTTGCCCAACAAAATGTTTGAATATATGGCAGCTGGTCTTCCTATAATAGTTCCAGATTGTCCCAATCACAGGGAATTAGTTGTAAATCATAAATGTGGCGTGTTTTGTGACACTACAAATTCAAATTCTATTTATCAAGCAATAGATTCCTTACTAAACAACAAAGAGGAATCTTTAAAAATGGGAATTAGAGGTAGAGAGGCCTGCCTCAAATATTACAACGCAAAAGTTGATTTTTCAAAATTACTGGATTTGTATGGTGAAGTTTTAAAAGATGGTAGCAAAAATATTTTATAGAATAAAGGAACTCTAATGATAAAAGATATTAAAAGATGTCTGATTCTTGCCCCCCATACTGATGATGGGGAATTTGGTTGCGGTGGAACAATTGCAAAACTAATAGAAAATAAATGTGAAGTAGTTTACGTTGCATTCTCATCAGCTGAAAAATCTGTTCCTTTAAATTTTCCTTCTGATATTTTAATAAAAGAAGTTTATGAGGCCACTAAAGTTCTCGGGATCATAAGGACGAATGTAATTGTGTTTAATTTCGAAGTAAGAATTTTTCCTTTTCTACGGCAAGAAATTCTTGAAGAAATGATAAAATTGAAAAATGATATAAAGCCTCAACTTGTGATGCTTCCCTCCACATATGATACTCATCAGGACCACAAAACAATTGCTGAAGAAGGTTTTCGTGCCTTTAAAAAATCAAGTATTTTAGGTTATGAAGTTCCATGGAACAATTTGACATTTGCAACTGAAGGATTCTGCGTCCTGGAAGAAAGGCATTTAACAACTAAATTAGAATCGCTCAAATGCTATAAATCTCAATCTTTTAGGCCGTACTGCACAGAAGAATTTGTGAAAAGTCTCGCAAGAACAAGAGGAACTCAAGTGGGAGAAAAATACGCCGAAGCTTACGAGGTAATAAGATGGATACTATAGATTTTAAAAAAAAATATGATGACTTATTCTCAGAAAACAGCGATTTTCAAGAAACCTACCTTGTCAGAAGGATGCAATTATATAAAAAAATTGTTTCCCTGCTGGTTGCTCTTAATGTTAAAAAAGCACTTGATATAGGGTGTGCATATGGACTACTTGTTGAAGAGGCATTGGAAAATGGAATTGATGCCTGGGGATTGGACTTGCCAATTGAAGCACTTAAGAAAAAACATTCTAAACTTAAATTGTCTTCAAACCGCTTTCTCTATGGAGATATTGAAGATGCTGAGATTTTATCAAAAATTATAGAGGAAAGTTTTGATGCGATTATCCTGTTAGACACCATAAGGTCATTAAGAGATATAAAGGAAATAGGTAAATTCGGTCCTAAAATTATTATTATCAAAGATGCTTGTGATAATTCAAGAAACAGAAGAAAATCCCCGAACTCTATTTTAAGCATTAAACTTTATGGACCACATGAACTCCTAAATTATTTTCCTTTTTATAAAATAAAATTCCTTTATCCTTCAAAATTTCTTATTAGATTTAAGAATCCATCATTAACTGTTTGCAAAATAGTTAATAACGCCTTTCCAACATATTGTGCTATTTTGGAAAAAATAGATTGAAAATAGCAATTCATCAACCCAATTATTTACCCTGGCTTGGTTATTTTAACAAAATTAGCAGGAGTGATGTATTTGTTTTTTTAGATAATGTTCAGTATAGCAAGAACAGTTACATCAATAGAACTAACATCTTAGGAAATAATGGCAAAATATGGCTAACTCAGCCGGTATCAATAAAGGGGAAGTTTGGTTCACTTATTAAGGATGTTGAAGTAGCAGACTTTGTTTGGAAAGAAAAGCATTTGAAAACAATATGTCAATTTTACTGCAAACATCCCTTTTTTAAGGAATTGTCTTCCGTAATTGAATTATTTAGTGACATAAACACAGGGTATATTGCTGAAATTAATATGATGTTTATAAAAAGAATATGCAAAATTCTTGGTTTTGATAAAGAATTTAAAATAGCAAGTCAATTAAATTTACCAAATTATGAAGAGCCAACAGAAAGACTGGTTGCTGTAATAAGACATTTAGGAGGGAAAGAATATATTTCAGGGGCTGGAGGAGTAAAATATCATAGGGAAGAATTATTCGCTCAGAATGGGATAAAGTTAACCTACTTAAAATGGAATAATGTCGTTTATAAGCAATATCGCAGAGAAGAATTTATTGAAGGATTAAGTATAGTTGATGCCATTGCAAATATTGGTGTCCAACAAGTTTTGAGACTTATGTCCTGAGAAAGATGAATATTCTAATTATTAATCATTATGCTGGATCACCCAAAATGGGTATGGAATTTAGACCTTACTATCTTGCAAAGGAGTGGCAAGAAATGGGAAACAAAGTTAGGATTGTAGCCGCTTCTTTTTCTCATTTAAGAGGGGAACAACCAAAAATAAAGAAATCTTATGAAAAGGAAAAAATAGACGGTATAGACTATTTCTGGATAAAAGTTCCCTCCTATAATAAAAACAATATATTAAGATTTGTAAATATTTCTTCTTTTGTTATAAAATTACTTTTGCTATGGAATAAAATAGTTCTGGATTTCAAGCCTGATATTATTATTGGTTCGTCAACTTACCCTTTTGATATGTTTGCTGTGAACTTTATTGCGAAGAGATGTTGTGCGAGAACCGTATTTGAAATCCATGACTTGTGGCCATTGTCTCCTGTTGAACTTGGTGGAATGTCTCCTTACCATCCGTTCATAGTTCTTACAAAATATGCGGAGAAATATGCCTTAAAGAGTGCAGACAGGGTGATTTCTGTTCTTCCCTTTGTAAAAGATTACTGTGTCATGAAGGGAATTGATGCAGAAAAAATTTTTTATGTACCTAATGGGCTTAAAATAGAAGAATGGGATACAAAAGTTAATGTTCCGAATCCTTACAAGGATGTAATAGAGAAATTGAAAGTAAAAAAGCACTTTGTGATTGGTTATCTTGGTTCTCACAGTATATCTGATTCTTTAGAAACATTTATATTGGCAGCAAAAAAAATTAAAAATGAAAACTGTTCTTTTGTCCTTATTGGCAGCGGGCCAGAAAAGAATAACTTGATAAAATTAAGAGATGAATTGGAATTAGAAAATGTTCATTTCTTGCCCTATATTCAAAAGCCTTTTGTTCCTGTAATCTTAGAATTAATGGATGTTTTGTACATTGGCTGGAAAAAAAGAGATATATATAAATATGGAATAAGTCCCACAAAATTGTTTGACTATATGATGGCTGGCAAGCCAATTATTTGTGGAATATCTGCAGGAAACGATATTGTTAAGGAAGCAAGATGTGGATTAACTGTTGAGCCGGAGGATTGTTCTAAACTTGCGCAGGCCATATTAACACTAATGAATATGAGTGAGATGGAAAGATGTAGGATGGGTAAAAACGGAAAATTATATGTTCAAAAATATCACAACTATGGCAAACTTGCTGCAGATTTTTTGGGATTTGTGAACAAGCCAGATAAATGAAATATGCTAATAAGATAGTTACAATATTGGGAGCAAGGCCTCAATTTATCAAAGCAATATCTTTGACAAAGGCTTTTCAAAATAATTTAATAAAAGAAATAATCGTTCACACAGGACAACATTACGATTATGAAATGTCCAAGATATTTTTTGAAACATTTAATATTCCGGAACCCGATTACAATTTAAAGATTGGTTCTTTGTCGCACGGAGCACAAACTGGAAGAATGCTGGAAAAGGTTGAAGAAGTGCTTGTTAAAGAAAAACCTGCTGGAGTCGTAGTCTATGGTGATACAAATTCAACTTTAGCAGGGGCTCTTGCGGCAGTTAAATTAAAGATTCCCGTTTTTCACATAGAAGCTGGGTTGAGGTCATTCAACAGGAATATGCCAGAAGAGATAAATAGAGTTTTGACAGATCATATGTCATCATTGCTTTTTGCTCCAACAGAGGAGGCAGTTAAAAATATGAAAAACGAGGGATTGACAAAAGGAATAGTAAAAACCGGTGATGTAATGTATGATACCTTCCAGATGTTTAAATCTCGTTATAAAAAGCATTCACAAGCCTTGCTGTGTAAATATGGAGTTAAAAAGAAAGAATTTGGTGTTGTAACTGTACATCGTGAAGAGAATACAAATGATTTAGGAAGGTTCAATTCGATAATTGGGGGATTAAAATTGATTTTAAAGGATGGCATAAAACTTATTTTTCCAGCGCATCCGAGAATAAAAAATATTGTCCCACAAAATATTGAAAATTTAATTATTACTGAACCACTATCATACTTTAACATACAGGCTCTTCTTTCCCAAGCACTGGTAGTTCTGACCGATTCTGGGGGATTACAAAAGGAAGCATATTTTCATAAAGTTCCCTGTTTGACTTTAAGAGATGAGACAGAGTGGATTGAGCTTCAGCGGTGTGGAGCAAATATGGTTTGTGGAGCAAAACCTGAGAATATCCTAAAGGCATTTAAGTCCATTTTAAAGAAGGAAATCTATTTTAATGAAAAAATGTATGGAGATGGCAAAAGTGGAATTCACATTTCAAATACTATAAAATTGTTTTTGAAGGAGATAAAATGACGACTAATTACTATTGTCACCCTACATCAATGATTGATGAACCCTGTGAAATTGGTGAAGGAACAAAGATATGGCATTTTTCCCATATTATGAGGGGAGCAAAAATAGGCAGAAATTGTGTTTTTGGGCAGAATTGCCATGTTGCTGAAAATGTGGTTATCGGGAACTATGTTAAAGTTCAGAACAATGTTTCGATTTATACAGGAACAATTATTGAGGATTATGTTTTTCTTGGTCCCTCCTGTGTTTTAACAAATGTCACAAACCCGAGAAGTGAGATAAACAGACATTCATTATATGAGAAGACCTTAATTAAAAGAGGAGCGTCAATTGGTGCAAACGCGACAGTTGTCTGTGGAGTAACAATTGGGAGATACGCTTTTATTGCAGCAGGAAGTGTTGTCACAAAAGATGTCCCCGATTATGGGCTCATAGTGGGTGTTCCAGGTAAACTTGCAGGTTTTATGAGCAGACATGGCATTAAATTGAATTTTGACAAAGATGGAATTGCAATTTGTCCGGAAAGTAATTTAAGATATAAAAAGGAAGGAGAAAGAGTTTATTGTATTGACCTAAAGGAAGAGGAAGACCTGCCGGAAAACATTAAGAGAAGCATCAAAAGTTATAGAGCTTTTAAAGATTAATTAAAATCTGCCAATCCATCTTAAAAAGTAGCAAGGAGAAATATGAAAATGGAGCAAAAAAATAATTGCAGTAAAAATATGCCAGATATAAATATTCGTGAGATCGTAGATAATGATCTTAAGGAAATAGCTGAGATTCACAAACTTGCTTTTAGTGAAAGTTTTCTGACAGCATTGGGAGTGGAAGCGATAAAGAGATATTACCTTTACCAGTCAATTAACAATACTAAAGTTTATTCACTTGTAGCAGTTCTTGAAAAAAAAATAATAGGTTTTTGTTTTGGTGGAGTATACAGAAATTCTCTTGGGGGATATTTAAAAAGAAATTTCTTTTACTTATGCTTACTTTTAATTTTTAAACCTTTTATCATATTTAAAAAGGGTTTTTTCCCAACAATTAAAATTGCACTGATTTCAATGATGTTTCCACATTATTTAAAGACTTCTAATGATTTACAGGCGAGTGAGATTGAGGAAAAAGCTTTTACTATTCTCTCCATTTGTGTCCTTCCTCAATTTAAGGGTTTAGGCGTTGCACAGGCTATGATGCTTAAAAGTGAGGAAAAAGCAAGGGAATTGGGCTTTGATATGATGCGGTTAACTGTGCATAAAGATAATTTAAGGGCAATAAATTTTTACAAGAGACTGGGTTATGTAGAATATAAAGACGAATATGGAAGTATTGGAATGGTGAAAAAACTCTAAAATGGAAGGATAAGATGCAAATACCTTTTTTTAGGCCAATAGTTGGGGAAGATGAACTAAACGAGGTTAATAACACTTTAAAATCAGGCTGGCTTACAACGGGAGCGAAGACTAAACGATTTGAAGAGGAGTTTGCAAAAGCAGTTCATGCCCCTTATGCGGTGGCTGTCAATTCCTGCACGGCGGCTCTTCATCTTGCTGTTGAGGCTCTTCACCTTCAAAAAGGTGAGGCAGTTTTAGTTCCGACAATGACATTTGCAGCAACTGCAGAGGTTGTAAGATATCTTAATGCAACACCTGTACTTGTCGATGTTTTGGGAGATACTCTCCAGATTAATCTCGAAGATGCGGAAGAACGGATTAGAAAATCTAAAATAAAAATTGTAGGAATTATTCCCGTTCACATAGGCGGAATGATGGTAGATATGTTTAAAGTTCAGGAATTTGCTAAAAAACACAATCTCTGGATTGTAGAGGATGCAGCGCACAGTTTTCCTGCAGCCTGGAGAAGGTCTGAAAATGAAAAATGGAAATATTGTGGTTCAGGAGATTCTGAAGTAACCTGTTTTTCTTTTTACGCAAATAAAACAATAACGACCGGTGAAGGGGGGATGGCTACGACTCACAAAGAAAATCTTGCTGAAAGAATGAGAATAATGTCTCTTCACGGTATTTCTAAAGATGCCTGGAAAAGGTTCACCTCCTCTGGTAGCTGGTATTACGAGATTGTTGCTCCTGGTTTTAAATACAATTTGACAGACGTTGCCTCATCGATTGGCCTGCATCAATTGAAGAAGGCGGAATTATTTAGAGAAAAGAGAGAAGAAGTGGCAAACAAATATATTGAAAATATGAAAGACATAGAAGAAATTGAATTGCCGCCCACAGATAGTAACAGACTTCACAGCTGGCATCTTTTTTATATAAGGCTTAACCTTGAAAAACTTAAGATAGACAGGAATGAGTTTATTGAAAAACTCAAGGAAAGAGGCATTATGACTTCGGTCCACTGGATGCCGCTTCATATGCATCCCTATTATAGAGAAGTTTATGGTTTTAAAGAATCAGATTTTGAAGTTGCTTCAAAGGTCTACAAAAGATTGGTAAGTCTTCCGATATTTCCAGATATGAGAGACGAAGAGATAGAGTATGTAATCAAAAATGTCAGAGACATTTGCAGAGAAAATAGAAATTAGAAAAGGACTTCCTTCCTGGTTTAATTTCCTTTCTGCCCTGATTGGACTTATAATACTATTTCCATTTTTTTTAATGGTTGCAGTTTTAATTAAGCTGACCTCAAAAGGTCCTGTTTTTTTTAAGCAGAAAAGGGTTGGATTGAACGGAGAAGATTTTTTTTTGTATAAATTTAGAACAATGAGAGTTAACAATGAGGGTCTAAAAATAACATCAAAAAATGATATAAGGGTAACAAAAATAGGAAAACTGCTCAGACAAATGAAACTGGATGAATTTCCACAGTTAGTTAATGTAATTAAAGGGGAAATGGCAATTGTAGGACCAAGACCGGAAGTTAAAGAGTATACAGATCTTCATCCAGAAATGTGGAAAATAATTTTAAAGGTTAAGCCAGGCATAACAGACCCCGTTACATTAAGATTAAGGAATGAGGAAGAACTTCTTGCAAAAAGCGAAAATCCTCAAGAGTTTTATAGCAGGTTTCTTTCCAGGTACAAGGCGGAAGGGTACATAGACTACCTTAAGAAAAGAAGCTTCTTTTATGATATGAAAATAATTTTTAAAACTCTCGAAGGTGTTATAATTCCAGGAATGTGTAAAGAACCTGACTTTGATGAAATTTTTAGAGGCTATAATGGTGAAAGAAAATAGTAATGGAAAAGAAATTGTTGTGAAAATTCTGGAAAGTGCTGCCCTGAGATATATGATGCTTTTTTTCTTTGATGTCATTTTAATTTTCATCTCTTTCTTTTTTGCATATCAGTTAAGGTTTGAAGGAAATCTACCTGAACCTGAAAGGGTAAATTTTGCCAAACTTTTGCCTTTTGTTTTGATGGGAAGAATAATAAGCAACTTCTTTTTTCAATTGCACAGATGGTCTTTCAGGTATTCAGGTTTCCACGACGGTATAAGAGTGATAATGGGAATGTCAGCAGGAACGCTCCTGTTCCTGTCATCGGTGATTTTGTTTCACCTCCCATATCCGCCGAGGTCTGTTGTTGCCCTTGAGTTTTTCATTTCCTCAATTTTCCTCGGGGGGTATAGATTTATTCCGCGTTTTATAAACTACTTTCAACTTGAACTTGAAAGGTCGAGAGGAAAGAACATAAAAAGGACTTTGATAGTTGGAGCAGGAAGTGCGGGCGAACTTCTTTTGAGAGATCTAAGGAGGTCTCAAGAGCATTCTTACAAAGTGGTTGGATTTATTGATGATGATCCTCAAAAAATTGGAAAAATAATAAGCGGCCAAAAAGTTTTAGGAGATATAGTTAAAATACCTGAAATTGCAAAAAAGCAAAAAATTACTGACATTCTAATTGCAATACCGAGACTGGAGCCAAAAAAGGTAAAAGAGATTCTCGATATGTGTCAGGACTTAAAATTAAGATATAAGATCTTGCCTGTATCTTTTTCCTATGTTCAGGATAGTGTTAGCGCCTCAATGCTTCAGGAACTTCAGCCAGAAGATCTTCTTCCAAGAGAAAGCATCCCATTTAAAGAAGAAGAGATAAGAGATTTAATAAAAGGAAGAAGGACACTTGTTACAGGAGGAGCAGGTTCAATAGGAAGTGAAATAGCAAGACAGTTAGCAAAATATGGAGCGAAAAGCATAACAATTGTTGACATCAATGAAAACGAACTCTATTTCCTGTACAGGGACTTAAAGGAAGAATATCCCGAGGTTGAAATTTATCCGGAGGTGGCGGATATAAGAGACCGCGGCAAGATGTTTCGACTCGGTGAAAAGTACATGCCTCAGGATATTCTACACGCAGCAGCACATAAACATGTTCCACTTATGGAAAGTGCGCCTGAAGAGGCTGTGAAAAACAATATTTTTGGAACTCTAAATGTATCGGATATGGCACTGGAATGCAGGGCGGAAAAATTTGTTTTCATTTCAACGGACAAAGCTGTCAACCCAACGAGTGTTATGGGTGTAACAAAAAGAATAGGTGAATTTATTGTCAGGGATAAAGCACATCTAAAAGAGACACATTTTTGTGCTGTCAGATTTGGCAATGTTCTGGGAAGCGCAGGCTCGGTTGTGCCACTGTTCAAGAAACAGATTGCAAAAGGTGGTCCGGTAACGGTTACCCATCGTGAAATCAAGAGATATTTTATGACAAAAAAAGAGGCTGTAGGGCTTGTTCTACTTGCAGGTCTCGGGAAATATGGTGAACTTTGCATTCTCGATATGGGAGAACAGATTAAAATCGTTGACCTTGCAAGGCATATGATAACGATGGCGGGACTTGTGCCTGACCAGGATATAAAAATAGTTTTTACAGGATTGAGACCGGGAGAAAAGCTTCAGGAAGACCTATTGACGGAGGAAGAGGAAAGAACTCAAAAAGTGAGGGAAAAAATTATGGTAGCGAGAAGCTTTTTTCCCGGTGGTTTGCGGGAATTAATAGATGAACTAAGGGTAAGAATGGAGAGCGAAGATGAGAAAGAGATTAGAATAGGATTGAAGAAAATAGTTCCAAAGTGGAATTTAGAAATGAGGTCTTAAAGATAATTAATGTGCGTGATAGCGGGAATAATATCTTTCAAAAATGAAATCAAAAACCCTGATTTGATCTTGAAAATGACTGGTATGCTCAAACACAGGGGTCCAGACGACGGAGGGGTACGTGTCGCTGGAATTAGGAATAGGGAAGGTTTCCTGTTGGTACGGGAAGGATACTTTAGAGAATGTTAGAGGCAGGGATTCCCTTATGGAGAGTTGTTAACATAATTTGATGGCATAAATTCTGGGAATGAGACAGGAAAAAGATTATCAAGCAGGTGGTTCAGCTTTCGTTGCCAGACATCAATAGATTTTTTGAGATGACAGGTGGATAGTTCAAAAGTTTGTGACTCTGAAAAAAAACGTCAACGGTTGCTTGTGCTCGCTCATGAGGCAGGCGGTATCCCGGAAGGTCTCAGAAAGGGATTTCTGAATGCTGGTAGTTCTTGTGACCTTTGTGTCTATAACCGGGAGGTATTTAAGCCTCATACACTATGGAGCAGAGCATATCATAAGTTTTTTGATCCGGGTTATCAGGAGGATATAAGGAAGCTTTTCAACAAGTACTTGAAAATATATGCCGAAGCGATAAAGGAACGGAGATACTCTTCAATTTTGGTAATGAGAGGAAATTTTCTCGATAAAGCGAGCAAAAAATTGCTGTCCGAAAGAACAGTCCCCCTAATTGCCTGGCTCTATGACCCTCTTTCTTCAACGCCGCTCCAGGAAGAAGTTTCAAAAATGGCTGATTTCGTCTATTGTGTCTGGAAAAGTGATTGTGCAGTATTCCCCGGTCATTCAGAGTGGCTTCCCCTTGGATACGACGACGAAATCTATAAACCTTCAGGTAACACCAAGGATATAGACATCTTGCTTTCAGGATCGATAAACTCCACTTACCGCAAGAGAAGGCATGTTCTCGAATTTTTAGGCAGATCGGGTTTGTCGAGAAAATTCAGGTGTGTGTTTGTAGGGTCGACAGGGTCGTCCCTTAAAGATTTTTCTGTCTCCATCGGCAATTTTGATTGGCTGGCCAAGAGAGTACCCCCTATGGAACTTGCCAATCTACAGTCGAGGGCGAGAGTTTGCGTGAACGTTCACAGGGATGACAGCGTTGACGCAATTAACCCATCTTTTTTTTCAATACCGGGTTCGGGATCCTGCCAGCTGGCTGAAAAGAAAGAGCATTTTCGTGAATTTCTAATGCCAGGGGAGGATTATGAGGAGTTTGACGGAGAAGATGAATTGATCGGGAAACTCGAAATTTTGCTCAATGATGAAAAAAAAAGAGTTGATATTGCCATGTCGGGTTATGAAAAGGCAAGAAGAAACCACTCGTTGAAAGTTAGGGCTTTAAAGCTACTATCAAAAATGGCTGAACTCGAAGCGCAAAAAAAATGAAAAAAATTTTTAAGCGTTTTCGTATGCACGAGCACATTTTCCCTAATTAAATTCTGACAAAAAAATATAAGAAATCAAGGGAATGTCAGTTAGCAGAAAAGAGGAAAGCTTCCTGCAAATTTTTGAAACCAATAGAGGCTATCTTGAACTTCAAAGTGTAGTTGAATTTTTGTTTTTGCTTGAGGAACTTTTTAAAAATGATGAAAAAAGAGAATTGATAAGCAAGAACGAATTTGAAAAGGTAATGGGAAACCTTATTCTTTTGAAAAAAGTGGAAAAAATTATAGAAGTTTATAAGAAATATTCATAAAAGAATACCACATATTTTTGTGAACAGTGGTTATCCACCTGTAAGGGGGTTTCACTGTCATAGAGCACTTTTAAACCTTCAGGATGTTCTCAGGACAACGGTTATAAGCATAAGGGCATTAACTCATCAAAGAATAATTCCCCATAGGTATGTGATTGATGGGATTGATGTTTATGAGATTTATGTTCCTGTAGTTCCATATTTTAATAAGAATATATATCTTGTAACATTAGCAGCTTACTATTCTTATCCATTTGTTAAGAATAAAATAAAAGAAGCTATAATTATAGAGGCTGGCTCACTTTTAATAATAATATCCAGTGTGGAAAAGTAGCAGATGCAATAGGAACGGATGTAAAGATTGATTTGCCGAAATTGAGTTTTTTACAGAAAACAAAAATAATTAATTTTTATGATTCTATATTAAGTAACAGTAAGGATATGTCAGAGGCAATAAAAATGATGGTCCACAGATATCCTCTTATTCTTGAGGCGTATCGGGGAGTAAATTTTAACCAGTTTAATCCTCAAATTACAGCAAGGGAAATATTTGGCAGCAAGTTTTTCCCACGATTCATTTACCTTGGCGGTTTTGCCATGTGTTCTGGAAAGAGATCACTTTTAGATGTGAAAGGGGGATATACCTTCTTGAAGCGTAGAAAATTTACGAAAGGATGTCTAAAAAAGGTTCGCTAATAATTGGTGGACCAAATATTAAAGTTGAATTTTTTGTAAAATGGAATGAGATATCTATTTGTTGTTTTATTGGCGAAAGCTTTCGATAAACTACCGAAGCGAATAAAAATCATTTTAAAGAATAGTCTTGGCCTAAATAATTTATATTATAGTATGCTCGATAAACACTCATCGGAACTTTCCTTTCAAATGCGATGGGCTAAAGCTTACAATGGAAAAAGTGAAGAATTGAAGGAAGCTTTGACTGTTGTGTGGAAAAAATATAGATGCCTTGATGAAATCCTAAAAATATGCCACTTTAATAAGGAAAAGAATGTTTTGGATGTTGGATGCGGAATAGCAACGGTTTTACATATTCTGGAAGGAAAAAAGTATGGTTTAGATCCTCTTGGAAACGAGTATAAAAAAATTTATAAATATCCTGCTGATTTGACAATTAAGCACGGGCATGCCGAGGAAATCCCCTTTCAGGACAGATTTTTTGATATTGTTTTGTGCTCAAACGCTCTTGATCATACATCAAATCCCAAAATGGCTTTGGCTGAAATAAAAAGAGTTTTGAATTGCGATGGTTTTTTTGTCCTCGTTGTAGAAATAAGAGATAGGGATACTAAAAGAGATCTTAAGCATCCACATACATTTACCCTGAAAAGTATAAGAGATTTAATAGACTCTGAAAAATTTAGAATAGTTTTTGAGAAGGTTATGCCCTGGCATGGAGGAGTCGGGTCTGATGGCTTTATAGCGGTAATGAAAAAGGAGTGAAGGATGAAAACGGAGGAGAGTATTAAAGGTTTACCTGAAAATGCAAGAAGGGTTTTAAAGGAAGGGGAAAAATATGTTCCCGTTGTTCCTGACGAAACAGGTGTTCCAGAAGTTACCGTTCGCTCTGTCGGGCTTGGGCTAATATTTTGTGCTGTTTTTGCTATGGCTGCTGCCTATCTTGCGCTGAAAGTTGGTCAGGGAATTGAAGCGGCTATACCAATATCAATACTTGCAGTTGGAATGGGTATTTTTTTTAAGAGGAAAAGTTCTCTTCTTGAAAATGTAATTATTCAGTCGATAGGTGCCAACTCTTCCCATGTGGTTTCGGGAGCAGTTTTTACAATACCAGCCCTTTATATGCTTGCTGCCCAGCCAGGTTCTGGTGTTTCTCAGCCATCTATCTGGCAGGTGATTCTTGTTTCATTTCTGGGAGGATGTCTCGGGATTCTTTTTCTTATTCCATTAAGGTATCACTTTATGGTAGAAATGCACGGACAGTTTCCATGGCCTGAAGCGACAGCGACAACACAGATACTTTTAAGCGGTGAAAGAGCGGGAAAGCAGGCAGGAATACTTGCTCTTTCTGCCGCAATTGGTGCTCTATATGATGGAATAGTGACAACATTTCACGGAATGGCTGAAACAATAACACTAAAATCAGTGGGCATAGGAAAGGTTTTACAAAATAATTTTATGACATTCAGGATGTTAAATAATGCTGCAATTGTAGGGATAGGATATATTATAGGGCTTAAATATGCGATGGTAATTGCGGCAGGGTCCTTCCTTTCTTTTTTTGTTCTTGTTCCTCTTGTTTACAAAATAGGGGCTTCTCTAACAACTGTTTTGCCACCAGGAGAAATTTTGATTTCAGCGATGAGCCCTGACCAGGTTTTTAAAAACTATGTAAGAATAATAGGCGTGGGGGGCATTGCAGGTGCTGGAATAATGGGTGTTGTGACATCCTTTCCTTCTATGTTGAGGTCAATTTCGGCAAATTTGAAGGGTATGAAAAGCAAGAATAAGGGGCTAAGGGAATATATTCCGAGAACGGAAAGAAGTCTCTCAGGGGTTACAGTTCTGTCAGGGCTTGCAGCTTTTGTTGTTGTAGCACTAATGTTTTTTGCATTCGGTCTAAAAATTGGAAACCCACTTCTTCCATCTGTTGCAGGTGTTGCTCTTGTAACTTCCATAGCCTTTCTTTTTGCTCCTGTTGCTGCAAGGGCGATTGCCATTATAGGAACGAACCCGGTCTCGGGGATGACAATGCTAACGCTTATAATTACGGGATTTGTGATGCTGAAATTGGGACTTTCAGGTGGACAGGGGATGTTTGTCACAATGATGGTTGGAGGTGTCGTTTGCACGGCACTTGCGGCAAGCGGCGCCTTATCCACAGACCTGAAAATAGGTCACTGGCTTGGAGCAACTCCTGCAAAGCAACTGGCGCTCAAATTTCTTGGAACTCTTGTGGCAGCCACATTCTGCGGAATTTCTATGTGGGTGATGTCTCAAACAGATCCGTCGCAGGGCTTTGGAACAAATGCAATCCCTGCCCCGCAGGCTTCTGCAATGAAAGAAATTCTGGTAGGGATATTTGGCGTTGGCGGTGGAGGACTTAGATGGTTTCTCTTTGCTCTTGGTGTTATCCTTTCTATAATACTTAGAATGATAAATGTGCCTGCACTTGCCTTTGCACTTGGAATGTATCTTCCAATCGAACTGAATACACCTGTTTTGCTCGGAGGGGTATTGAGCTACATAGTTCAGAGAAAGGGAAAGAATGAAAATGAAGAGGTGCCAAAAAAAAGAAATGATGTTGCGATATTGATAGCATCAGGATTTATGGCAGGTGGGGCGATAATGGGGGTTGTGGATGCCATCATCAACGCGATAATTGTTAAGACAGGTGGCTCTCTTGCTCCTAAAAACGCAATTCATTTTCTCTCTGAAAAAATATGGGAAGGAAATGGAGGAGAAGTAATCGCCCTTACAGGCTTAACTGCTCTTTGCTTATTTCTTGTCTTGTACGCAAGAAATAAGTCAGAAACTGTAATATAAAAAATACTATTTGCGATTAAGTCTATGAGACTTCTCAAAAAAAGGACATTATCATATAGTTATGACACAGACTTCTACATATACTTGACAAAGGATTTTAAATTTGATAGACTAAAAATGGTATGGAGCTTTTGCTGGGGAGATTTTATGGTGGCTGTTTTTATGTGTCGATAAGGAGAGAACGATGAAGAAATTTTTTCTGATTTTTTGTTTCCTTGGTTTTTTAACTATGGGGACGGTAGCTCAGCAGTATCAAGAGGGGATTCCTTGGGGAAACTCATATTTCAAACCTTCGATTGAATTCATTTATGCTCATTCAGATAACATTATGAGGGTAGATTCTTCGATGGGAGAGAAATTAAATGATAACTTCTGGGTTATAAGGCCTCAAATAGGGATCGAATTTCCATTTGAAAACAGTTATGTAAATTTTTCTCTTAACTATGAATACAAAGATTACGATGATTATGATTTAAAGCACAACGACACCTGGGGAGGAACATTTAATTCCCAGTTTAGATTTTCAAACAATAGTGTTCTAACCATCAAGGACCATTACATTCAGGGTGTTCAGCAGACAGAGCAATTTGACCCAGATATGGAGGTTTACTGGGGAACAGCGAAATTTACAAGGAATGATGCAAAGATCGATTACTTGATAAAAGTGACTTCACTCAATACCCTTAGCTTTTTCTTGAGGCACAACTTTATTAATTTTAAGGGTGATTACGATTCTGGTGTTCTGCCTTTCTTTAGTTATAACCAGAAAGGTGGAGGTGTTGCCTGGAGATATCACTATCAACCACTTGCCTCGCTTCTTTTTGAATGGGAAACTGTCGAGTCTGATCCCATTGAAGACAATTATTACTACACTGTAGTGGGGTCTTATACTACAGAAAAGTCTTACAGAGAAAACAGAATTTCTATTGGATGGGAGGGCAATGCTCAGAGGAAACTCTCTGGTTTTGCAAAAATCGGGTATAAAGAGATGGATTTTGGTAAATATTTGGGACTATCTTTTGATGACTACAAGGGTTTGGCGGCAGATGCAGGCTTGACCTTAAAAGTTGCTCAGTTCTCTGAATTGAGTGGAGTTTTTTTCAGGCATGCAGACCAATCTTCGTTTAATGTTAACAACTACTATACTGCAACTGGAGCAGACCTGAGGTTTCATCACCAGTTTAGCAGGCGCCTTTTTGGTACAATTGGAGGAAGATATCAGAAGAACAGTTATCCTGAGGCAATTGACTACGATATTGATGGAGATGGATTGACAGATGTGGCGATGTTCTGGTATTTAAGAGGTCAGCATAGAGAGGACGAGATCATAGAATTTCTTGCTGAATTGGGGTATCATTTTACGCCTCGAATAAGTTTGAGGGTTAACTACTTTTACGAAGACAGAGACTGCAATCTCAGATATATTGATGTTTATAATATTTTAAGAAAACCATTCACTTATTCAGAAAACAGGTTCGTTTTCCAGATTCAGATGGGATGGTAAGGGTTTTGTTTGGAAATTTTAACTTAACGGGCGGGTGTATTTCCGCCCGTTTGTTTTATGTGTTCATTTTTGTGTTTTTCCAGCTATGGGAATATCCTTTTAGCATAGATGGAAAAGCTGGAAGTTTGATTTTTCAAGATTTCGAAAGTTTTTCCGTTTCAGGTAATTCTTCAAATTTAGAAATTAAGATTACTTATCGAGGGGAAAAACCTGAAATAACTCAAGGACTTTACAACCTTATTAGAGACGAAGGACAAAATATTATTTCCATAGTCATTCCTATTGAAAAAGAACCTGGATTTTTCGTGTCTCAAAATTCTCTAAAATTGAACTGGAAAGAAACGGCAGTTGAAAATTCAATTTTCTTTGGCAAAGATCCCCCCGTTTATCCCATTGGTCCTGGAGACAAGCTCAGTGTTGAGGTTTATGGAGTTGAAGACATAAAAAAGGAAGTGATTGTTGACCCGCAGGGATATGTTACTCTTCCTCTCGTTGAGAGGATTTTAGTCCAGAATATGACTTTGAATGAGTTGCAGAGAACTCTTGAAGAAAAATATTCAGAGTATATTCAGGATCCCCAGATCAATCTTCAACTAATAGAATATGGGAGCAGATTTGTAAATGTCCTTGGTGAAGTAGATTCCCCGAGAAGAATATCGTTAAAGAAAGCGCTGAGACTTCTTGATGCAATATCTGAAGCAGGGGGTTTTAGTGCAAAATCGGGTGACATTGAAGTTCAAAGAAGAGATTCCACCGGTTCACTTCAAAAAATTCTTATATCCAAAGACGCTCTTCTTAGTGCTGGCGAAGGGAATGAAAATATCTATGTTTTCGACCAGGATGTAATAAATGTTCTACCGGTTGCCTCTGTGTATGTATCAGGTCAGGTTAAAAACGAGCAATCAATTCAATATACTAAAGATTTGACATTGCTTAGAGCCATTGCAAAAGCGGGAGGGTTTACCGAGTGGGCGAACAAAGACAAAGTTATTATTTTAAGAACTTCTGAAAACGGTGAAACGAAAAGTATTAAAGTAGACGCCTCAAAGATAGAAAAGGGTAAGGAGAAAGATGTTCCTCTATTCCCGAATGACCATATTGTCGTTTATGAAAGGAAGTTATTCTAAATATGCCTATAGGAGAATCTGTTCCTAAAGTTCAAACAGAAACAGTAACAAGTGAATTTGACCTTGCCAAGTGGTTCTTTTTGTTATTGGAGCACCGCTTCTTTATAATCGGCGCTACTGCTTTGACCACTTTTTTGGCACTGATATATTCTTTTCTTGTAACCCCAACCTATCAAGCCACTTCAACAGTTTATGTCCAGACTTATTCAAGAGCCCCAATTGGAAATCAAAATATGGTTGGGGCAGGTTCGTGGACTGAAGAATTGAAGTTTTATAATTCTCAGGAGGCGGTGATAAAAAGCAGAGCAGTGATGGAAGAAGTTGTGGAAAGGTTAAATCTTCAAAATCATAAAGCATTTAAAGGAGCAAAGGACCCTGCTGGAGTTCTTGTTGGTTATGTTAGAGTTGATCAAATTAAGGAAAGCGCTCTTTTTAACATTTCAGTAAGGGCTCCCTTTAAAGAAGATGTTGCTTTGTGGGCAAATACAATTTCAGAGGTTTATAAAGACCAAAATTTAAGAACGGCAATGGAGTATGTTAGCAAGGCAAATTCAATTATTCTTGAAAAAATCAATGAAATGCAGAGTCAGTATGCCAAATTACAGCAAACCTACAGCACGCAGATTGCTGCCTCGCAATCTTATTTTCCTGAAAATCAGAAACAGATTATTGACGACAAGATCAGAGCGATGGAAAGCAGAATAAATGATGTAAGGGTGCGACAAAATGAGGCTCGGGCAGTAATTTCTCAACTTCAAGGTGTTCTTGCTAAAGGAGGCGACCCTTTGACAGTTGCTGAAGTTGCTCAAAATAGTGCCATTCAATCATTAAATAATCAACTCGTAATTTCGGAAAGGGAATTGAATCAACTTCTTACAAAACTCAAACCAAAACATCCAGATGTTTTAAAAAAGCAGTCTGAAATTGAGAATTTACACCAGAAGATAAGGGCTCAAGCGGAAATAATTCTAAATTCCTACAAGAATCAGTTGAGCGCCTATATGCAGGAAGAAGGTGGACTGGCAGAAGATATAAAAAGAGCCAAAAATGAAGGAGTCTCTTTTGTGGAGAGTTCCTCAAGGTCTACTTCTCTGGAAAAAAATCTTGAATCATTGAAAAATTATATGGACCTTCTTTACAGTAAAATGCAGGAACTTAATATTTCTGCCGGGCTTCTTTCGAACAATATTAGAATATTGAATCCTGCAGTTTCTCCTTCTGCACCAATTTTTCCAAACAGGAGATTCAATATTATTTTTGGTTTTTTTCTGGGCATTTTTCTTTCAATTAGTGTTATAGCAATGGTGCAGCTTTTCGACACAAGAATCAAATCTATGGAGGATGTTGAGTGGGGGCTTGGATTAAATTTGCTTTCCATGGTTCCCGCAATTGGTCAAGAGTCGCAAAGAGCTTCTGTTGAAGCTTATCAGACTCTAAGAACGGCTCTTATTTATGCAAGCCAGAACAAGCAGCAGAATGTCATTTTGGTTACCTCTGCTGTGCCTAAAGAAGGAAAAAGTACTGTTGTAATAAATTTGGGTAGCGTTCTTGCTGCGGGCGGAGACAGGGTTCTGGTTATGGACTGCGATTTAAGAAGACCTACAATGCACAGAAAATTTAAGCCAGAGGCAGCAGTTAAAGGGCTTACTCACTATCTGGCTGACAAAGAGGTGAAGGTAGAAGACTTTATAACGCCTGTAGGGGTCAATTTGTGGATTATGTATTCTGGTCCAATTCCCCCAAATCCTCCTGAACTTTTTTCAATGAAAAGGTTTAGAGAACTCATCGGGAAGGTCAAGCAGGATTTTGACTGGGTTGTGATTGATTCTCCCCCGGCTCTTTCCCTTACAGATGCTCAGATTCTTGCAACATACAGTGACATCGTTTTGCTGGTTGCAAAACATAAATCTACGCACAAGCCTTTGCTCCAGCGCACAATTATTACTCTTGAAAGACTTAAAGCGCAGATAGCCGGTGTTGTGATGAATTATGTTGATACATCATCCTCTTATTATTATGACTACTATTACAGTAACAGCTACTATTACACTACCGGTGCAACTCCAAAGAAGATAAACTGGTTGTTTGGAATTGACCTCTCGCGGTTTCAAAATATGAAGGCTAAACTTAAGAACAGGAAACCTAAAGGAAAGGAAATGCAATAGACTTGACAAAGATTAAAAAAAGTTGTATGGTCTTATTGGAGGAGTAGTAAGATGAAAGGAAAAATAGTTCTAATTGTTATTCTGGTTGCAGTTTTGGGAACAGTAACAATCTTTGCTGACAACAAAGACATTATAAAGCAGGGTGATTTTGCCTTGCTTTTAGTCAGGCATACCGCAACACCAGTACCACAGGGCGGGTGGAATGTTGATTCTGCGATATCAGTTCTTCAGGATGTTGGCATTGTTCCTTTTTCAGGTGCGTGGAATGCCGCAGAGGATATGACAGAAGGTGACCTTGCTCATGTTTTAAGGCTTTTTGGCATTTCCGTTTATTCGGCAAATCCAGATGAGAAAGTCACATGGGGCAGGGCTAATGCTGTATTTTTCAGGTATGACGATTTCTTTAAGAATTACAATTTGAAAACAAGGACTGTCTACGGAAATACAACAACCCATGTTGACACCGCAGTTGGTGGATCAGATTCCCTTGCACCTGCATCTCCCACAACGCCGTAAAAAGTTTTGTTTTTAGCAGGAATTTAAAGCCGTCCGAAAGGGCGGTTTTTTTGTTTATTATTTCATTAAGCTATTGATGATTATTCCCGACTTTGACAGTTCCGGGGCAAAAAAAGGGCAATTCAAAATGGTAAGTTATTAAATAGCAAGAGGAAAAATTTTTGAAAAGGCAATTTGTTAAAAATGTTTGGACAACTTGTTTTATGTTTCTAATTTTCTTTCTTTTTTAGAATGGCATAATACTGACATAAGCGTATGGATTATGTTATGCTATTCCATCAAGAAGGTAGTTATGTATCTCAAGCTGGTAAAAAGCAAAATTGACACCCATCTCAAGACAGGTAAGAGCCATAGTCAAAACGGAAAAATACATCAGCGTGTTATATCGAACCTCGGTAGACTCGACAAACTCATGAAAGGCAGACTGGAAAACATTGTGAGGGATCTTTCCGCTCTCATTTCTTCTGATACCAATCTGGCATCAACAGTAGGCAAATCAATTTCGCTTGTAGGCTGTAATACATATTCCAGCTTGAGCGAGGATAGGTATCCTCACCTGCAAATTCATAAATGACGGATGTCAAATTGGTATGAGAAGATGGAGAGTATCAAAGACATTTCCACAATGTTTTTTGAGATGACTGCATGGTATTCTGATACCTATTTGACATCAAAGATAGAGTAATGTATTCTAAAAGCGGAGGTGAAT
>DYJZ01000042.1 GCA_020722885.1 Thermoanaerobaculum aquaticum | reverse complement strand
TTTGACAGGGAACTTATGGGAATCGCTCGACAGGTTTTTTTCAAACACCGCTCGTTGAACCCGAAACCTATCAGCCGAACCTTTTTGAGGAGTAGTTGGACAGCATAATGACATATACAGGCATAAAAAGAGTGAGCCTCGTTTTCAAGCCTCCCTAAAACCCCTCCAGAACCTTCAATTTTTGAGGATAACCTTCCGCTTTCAAATTATCCTCGACAGCAGTGATTATCAATCTTTTTTAATACAACAACCCTTAATTTTCCTCCATAATCTTTTATCCTTTTGTGAATAATGAAAAAAGGAGAAATTTTTTGAAAGTGTTTCCATCTTTTTGCCTGTTCAGAGCCAATTTCAAAAAGTAGAAATCCACCACTTTTTAGAGATTTTTCTGCAAAGCGAGTTGCTTTCTCATAAAAGTAAAAAGTTTCATCTGTTATTAAAGATGACTTTGGTTCATAAAGTTTAATTTCTAAAGTGAGTTTTTTATATTCTCTTTTTGTTATATAAGGTGGATTGCAGACGATTACATCAATATTCTTCAAAAAAGTTTCATTTTCATAATCCCCAGAAATTAATAGGCATTTCTTTTCGTCTTTCAGGTTTTCCTTTGACCAGTAAAGAGCATCTAAATTGTTATCAATGCCCAACAAAAGACAACTTTTTATCTCTTTTCCGAAAGCCTTCAATATTGCTCCCGAACCACTTCCCAGATCTGCAATAACAGGGGAATCAATATTGGAGGTAATTTTCAGGGTTTCTTCAACAAGGAATTCAGTTTCTGCTCTCGGAATAAGACATCCTTTTCCGACTTTAACTTCAGTGTTGTAAAAGAACTGTATCCCTGTAATATATTGGATAGGTTCAAACTTTGCTCTTCTTTTGATTAGTTTTTCCCAGCTCTTTTTCTCTTTAAAATTTAGTTTTTTTTCTAATTTAACCATTAACTCGCTTTTGTCAATCTTCAGGGCAAAACTTAGAAGAATTCTTGAATCTCTTAAAGGCTTTTTTAGACCAGCGTTTTGCAGTATTTTGCTTCCTGTAAGGAGAGCATCTTTAATTGTAAAGATTTTCACTTTTTCTTTGAAAAATCCACAAGTTCGATCCCGAGCATTTTGGAAGCTTCATAAATTCTATCATCTTTGTAAAATTCCCCGAAAACGATTCTTTTAATACCTGCTGAAGCAAGGAGTTTAAAGCAATTCCAGCACGGGCTTGCAGTAATGTAGGCTGTTGCTCCGTCAGTTGATACTCCGTGTTTTGCCGCCTGCGCAATAGCATTTGCTTCTGCATGTGATGTTCTTTCGCAATGGCCATTGATCATCATATGTCCTACCTCATCGCAGTGCGGAAGCCCTGAAACTGAGCCGTTATAACCTGTTGCAATTATGTATTTGTTTTTTACAATTACACATCCCACATATTTTCTGTCGCAGGTTGCCCTTGATGAAACCTCTTTTGCAATGTCCATAAAATATTCGTCCCATGGTTTTCTCATTTTTTCTCCTTAAGATATTTTTTTAAAGACCTTCAAAAAACTAAGGGTAAATTTTAGACCTATTTTTTGATTTTGAAAAGACCTATTCTAAAGTAGATTTCCAATGTTTTGTCCGAATTTAACTTTATGATAATTAAAGAAAAGATAGATTTGAGATGTCATAAACTCTTGATTTTTTAAAGTTTTTCTTGTATAATAACATTTGAGGAGTGAAAGACAATGCTTGTTTTTAAAGTTGCAACGGAACCTTGGGAATTTGATGAAATTCATAAACTTAACTATAAAACATTTGTAGAAGAAATACCTCAGCATTCTGAGCAACCCGACAAGAGACTTATAGACAAATTCCACCGTGAAAACAATTATATTATTTGCACAAGAGATAAAACTCTTATTGGAATGATTACTGTCAGAGGGAAAAGGCCCTTTTCGCTTGACCAGAAACTGCCCAACCTTGATGATTACATACCAAAAGGAAGAAAGGTCTGTGAAATAAGACTTCTTGCAGTAAAACCAGAAGCAAGAAATGGTGTAATTTTCAAAAATCTTATGCAAAAAACAGCCGAATACTGTCTCGGTCAGGGGTATGACCTTGCGGTTATTTCCGGGACTTTAAGGCAACTAAAACTTTACAAGCATATCGGTTTTATTCCATTCGGACCAATAGTTGGAACTAAAGAAGCCCCCTATCAGCCTATGTATCTCACTCTTGAGGCATTCAGAGATACCCTTTCCCGCTTTGGAAACGAAGCGAAAGTTCTTTTTGAAGATATGGCAGGAAAAATAGAGCAGAAAAGAACTGTGACTCTTCTTCCCGGACCAGTTGAAATGCATAAATCGGTTATGGATGCTCTTGTTGGGCTTCCAATATCAACGAGAGCACAGGGTTTTGTAGCTTCATTTGAAAGAGTCAAAATAAAACTTCTTGAAATTAGTAAAGCAAAAGGAGTAGAAATCTTTCTCGGAAGCGGAACTCTGGCGAACGATGTTATGGTGGGGCAACTTTCCCTTCTTGATTCAAAGGGCCTTGTTCTATCAGATGGTGAATTTGGAGAAAGATTGATTGATCATGCTGAAAGATGGCGCCTTGATTTTGATGTAATTAAAAGGGAATGGGGGCAGAGAATAGAGAAGGAAGAAGTTGAGAAAAAACTGGATGAAAACAAAAATATAAAATGGGTTCTTTTTGCCCATTGTGAAACATCTACAGGTGTTCTTCATGACCTTTATGGGATTTCTTTGGCTTGCAAAAAGAGAGGAGTCAGGGTCGCTGTTGATTGTATAAGTTCATTTGCAACAGTTCCATTTGATTTGAAGAATGTTGATTACGCAACTTCATTAAGTGGAAAGGCAATCGGTGCTTACCCTGGCCTTTCATTTGTTTTTTACAACTGCGAAGTTTCTTCCCAGCCGAAAAGACTTCCACGCTATCTTGATTTGGGAAGATATGCCGAGAAACACGGAATTCCATATACAACTTCCTCTAATCTTTTTTCCGCTCTTGCTGCTGCGCTTTCAAGAATTGACTTTAACACAAAGGTTCAGGAAATTGCCGATTTTTCAGCATTACTAAGAGAAGAATTGGAAAGACACAAAATAAAAATACTTGCCCCGCCTGAAATATCGACCCCTGCAGTTTTCACAATACCTTTCCCGAAAAACATTTCATCCAAAAATGTGGGTGATGAACTTGCAAGAAGAGGGTATCTTATAAGTTATATGAGCGAATACCTTCTTTCAAGAAACTGGATACAGATATGCCTCTTTGGAGAACTTCTCAAAGAGGAAACTTTGAAACTTCCTGAAATTATTTCAGACATAATTAAAAACAACTAATTTTTATATTGGGGGCTAAAATGTTTGAAACTGCTGAAGTGGGGAATTCTATTTCCAAAGAAAAGTATAAGCAGGAAGTGGCTGCAGTCAGAGAAAAACTTCTTGAAATCCAGAAAGAACTTGCAGTGAGCAAATGTTCTGCTATAGTTGTTGTGGGAGGAGTTGAGGGAGCAGGAAAGACCGAAGTGGTAAACCAGCTGCTCGAATGGATGGACGCAAGAGGAATAGAAACCCATGCTCTTGAAAAACCAACCGATGAAGAAATTCAGAGACCTTATATGTGGAGGTTCTGGCGACTTATTCCTCCAAAAGGAAGAATGGCTATTTTTCTTGGTTCCTGGTACACAATGCCAATCGTTTATAAAACATTTAAAAAAATGAAAGATAAAGATTTTCAGGAACACCTCGACGAAATTGTCTCTTTCGAAAATATGCTGTCAAAAGAGGGGGTTATTTTAATAAAATTCTGGCTCCATATTAAAAAAGACCTTCTAATAAAGAGAATGAAAAAACTTGAGAAGGATCCCCTTCAAAGTTGGAGAATAACAAAGAGAGACTGGAATTTTGTGAAAAAGTACGACAGATTCAGAGAAGTTTCCGAAACCGCTTTGGGGGTAACTAACACAAAAGATGCCTCCTGGCTTATTGTTGAAGCGGAAGATTTTAGATATAGAAACATTACGGTTGCCAAAAACATAATAAAAAAACTTGAACAAAGAAGACAACTTAGCCAGAAAGAATCAGATTTTCCTCTCAGTGCAAGGAAATTTGAGCATGCTTCAAACAATATCTTTAAAACCCTTGATTACTCCAGAAAAGTTGAAGAAAAAGAATATGAAAAGAAACTTCCTGAACTTCAAAAGGAACTTTATAAAAGTGTCCAGAAAATGCAGAAAAAGGACAAATCTCTAATACTTGTTTTTGAAGGTCCTGATGCTGCGGGAAAAGGTGGCACAATCAGAAGAATAATTAAGGGGCTCAACGCAAAGGATTACCGGGTTATTTCTGTTGCAGCACCTACCGATGAAGAGAAGGCAAGACCATACTTGTGGCGTTTCTGGAGATACCTTCCCAGAAAAGATAAAATTACAATTTATGACAGATCCTGGTATGGAAGAGTACTTGTTGAAAAAATAGAGGGATTTTGCTCGGATGATGAGTGGAAAAGGGCATATTCAGAAATCAACCAATTTGAGAAAGAACTTTCCGATTTTGGAATTATAATTTTAAAATTTTATCTTTCGATAACTCCTCAAGAGCAGTTGAAAAGATTCAAAGAAAGGCAGACCACTCCTTACAAGCAGTATAAAATAACTCCAGAAGACTGGCGAAACAGGGCTAAATTCCGTTCTTACGAAGCATGTGCAATTGAAATGTTTGAAAAGACATCAATGCCCTTTGCCCCCTGGTTTGTGATTGCTGCAAACGACAAAAATTATGCCAGGCTTGAAGTGCTTGGTATTATCACCAGAGAATTGAAAGAAAAAGTGAAATAACAAATTCCCTTCTATTAGGCTTAGGTTAATATCAGATTTGCCATCACTGCTGTCGAGGACAATTTGAAAGCGGAAACGAAATCCTGAAAAATTGAGGGTTCTGGAGGGGTTTTAGGGAGGCTTGAAAACTTAGACGGTTCTGTCAAAATTTATTTTGGACAGATGTGATTTGCCATTAAAAAAAAATTGAATTATTATTGTTTTTTGAATTTTTATTGTTAGAAAGGAACTAATGAAATGGCGAAATTAGACCCTCATTCCTACTATGATGATTCTCAACCCAAAATCACATCGTTTAAACTCAAAGCAAAAATTGATTTTGATGCTAAAAAACTCTTTTGCCAGGTGGCACTTAATTTTGAAAAAGAGGTTGAAGGAACAATAAAGCTTGATTCGAGAGATCTTATTATAAAATCAGTAACATATGAAGATGGTTCAAATGTGAATTTTAAAGTTTATCCAAAAGACAAAGTTCTCGGTAATCTCTTTGAAATAAATTTTGACAGGCTCACTAAAACAATTTTGGTTGAGTATGAAGTAGAGAAAGATTCAACCGCCCTTCAATGGCTAAAGCCCGAGCAGACAAAAGGAAAACAAAAGCCCTTTCTTTTTACACAATGTCAACCGCACCATGCAAGGTCTCTTGTTCCCCTTCAAGATTCACCCTCTGTCAGGATTACTTACTTGGCAGAAATTACAGTTCCATCGGATTTAACTGTGGTAATGGCTGCGGGCGCTTCAGATGTTTTTGAAAATAGAGAAAAAGGTGAAAAGACATTCTTTTTTAAGATGCCTCAACCGATCCCCCCATACCTTTTTGCCTTTGCGGTCGGAAGACTTACCTCAAGAGATTTAAGTCAAAGAACAAAAATCTGGGCGGAGCCCGAAATTGTTGAAAAAGCAGCCTACGAGTTTGAAGAAATAGAAGAAATGATAAAAAAAGCGGAATCACTTTTTGGACCTTACGAATGGGAAAGATACGATCTTCTTGTTTTACCACCCTCTTTCCCTTATGGAGGAATGGAAAACCCGAGGTTGACATTCATCACTCCCACCTTAATTGCAGGAGACCGTTCTCTTGTATCGGTTGTAATTCACGAACTTGCACATTCGTGGACTGGGAATCTCGTAACAAATAAAAATGCCCAGCATTTCTGGATAAACGAAGGCTTTACAGTGTGGGCGGAAAGAAGAATATTAGAAGCTATTTATGGCGTTGAAGCATCGGTAATGTCTTATGCACAGGGATTTAACGCCCTCAAATCTGCAATATCACGATTTGGCGAAGATTCCCCCTTCACCTGCCTTGTAACAAACCTTGAAAATGTAGATCCCGACGATGTTTTTTCAGAAATTCCTTATGAGAAGGGAAGCCTCTTTTTGAGACTTCTTGAAGAAACGGTCTCCAGAACCTCTTTTGACAGATTTATAAGATCTTACATAGAAAAATACAGGTTCACCTCTATTGACACTGAAGAACTTTGTTCATTTATAGAAGCTCACTTCCCGGATGTTCTTAAGAAGGTTTCTGCGGAAAAATGGCTCTATTCGCCTGGAATTCCTGACAATTGTCCAAAAATTTTCTCATCGAGGCTCGAATTTATTATGAATCTCTCTTCGGGATTTAAATTTGGAACATACCCGACAAATGAAGAGATTGTCTCTATGAATCCAGGTGAAAAACTTGTATATTTTCAAAATCTGCCAAGGCCGTTGAATTCTGAACAACTGGACTTTCTTGTAAGTAGCTTTAATTTGAAAGAAGTTACAAATTCTGAAATTCTTGCAGAATACCTTACTATTTCCGCAATGTCAGACTACGAACCAGCATTTTCTCAAATAAAATCATTTCTTTCCGAAGTGGGAAGAATGAAATACATAAGACCCATCTACAGGGCAATGGGCCACAATAAAAGGACAAGAGAACTGGCAAGAGAGTTATTTGAAAAAACAAAAGAAACTTTACATCCTCTTTCAAGAGCAGTAATCCAGCAGGAGATTGAAAAATACGAAAAGGATTAAATAGATGTCAGTAAGAGTTCGTTTTGCCCCCTCACCAACAGGGAAACTTCACCTCGGAAATGTCAGAACTGCGATATTTAATTATCTCTACGCAAGAAACAAAGGTGGGAAATTCATTTTAAGATTAGAAGACACAGATGCTGAAAGGTCTACTGAAGAAAGTGTTCGCAATCTCATTTTAGACCTTAAATGGCTCGGGTTAAATTGGGACGAAGGTCCTGAAGTGGGTGGAAATTACGGGCCCTATAGACAGACCCAAAGGTATCACATTTACAGGAAACACCTTGAAAAACTTCTTGAAGAAGGCAAAGCCTATCCATGCTACTGTGACAGAGAGATGCTTGATAAATTAAGAGAAGAGGCAAGGGAGAAGGGAAAAAATTTTATTTACCCGGGGTTCTGCAAAAACCTTACTGATAAAGAGAGAAAAGAAAAAGAGGCTTCTGGGATAAAGCCCTCTTTCAGACTGAAAGTCGAGCCTCAAACCGTCACTTTCAAAGATTTGATAAGAGGCAATATTTCAATACACACAGATCTTTTCGGAGATTTCATAATTGTAAGACAGGATTTATCTCCTACATACAATTTTGCTGTTGTTATTGACGATTCTCTGATGCGAATAACGGATGTTTTAAGAGGTGAAGACCACCTTTCCAATACGCCCAAACAAATTATCCTTTATGAAATGTTTGGCTATGAAAAGCCGCGTTTTGGCCATTTTTCAATGATACTCGGTCCGGACAACTCAAAACTTTCCAAAAGGCACGGCGATGTTTCTCTTGAAGCATTTCGAGAAAAGGGATTTTTAAGCGAGGCACTTTTCAATGCTCTTGCCCTTCTTGGCTGGTCTGATCCTGAAGAAAGAGAGATTCTCAAAATTGATGAACTTATTGAAAGGTTCTCACTTGAAAGAATAAACAGGTCTGCTGCTGTTTTTGACGAAAACAAATTTAAATTTATTAACAAACAGCACATAATGTCTCTTGATATAAGAGAATTTGCAGAAAAAGCGAGAATCTATTTCGAAAAAGAAGAGATAATTCCAAAAGAAATGGATGAAAAAACTTACGAATGGTTTTTGAAACTGTGCGAACTTATTCAAAAAAGAGTAACCCTTTTAAATGAAGTTGGTTCTCAAGCGAGGGTGGTTTTTGAGTTTGACCCTTCGACAATTGATGACGAAGGCAGGGCAGTTCTTGAAGAGGAGGAGTGCCTTAAAGTGGTTCTTTCTTATGCTGTAAAATCAGAAAAAAGAGATTTGACAACGAGAGAGAAATACACTGAACTTGTAAATGAAATAAAAAATGAAGTAAAAGTCAAGGGAAAAAACCTCTATCATCCTTTACGCCTTTGTGTATCAACATCAATGTCAGGGCCAGACCTTGATATGCTTGTTCCGGTTATTGAATCTGGTTCTATGCTCGACCTTCCTGTAAAAATAAAAAATAGTTCCAAAAGAGCGTGGGAGTTGATAAATTACCTGAGAGAACAGGGGTACAAAATATAAGTTAAAGTTTAAAAAGCAAAAGTAAAAGATTTTAAGAAAACTATTTATTAACTGATTGGTTGTATATTACTTCTAATACCAATTTGACATCCGTCGTTTATGAATTTGCAGGCGAGGATAACTATCCTCACTCAAGCTGGAATATGTATCACAGCCTACAAGCGGAGTTGATTTGTCAACCATTGTTGTCAAATTGGCATAAATTGCAAATTCTGTTTTTTCATTTTGTCTTATTGGCATAACAATAGAGGCACTTTGACGGGCAGGTGTTGTAGGTTCCGAGGTCTATACTTTTGTGGCAGAGGCAGTTTTTACGCTGGTTTTTGTCTTTCTCGTAAATCAAATCGAGAGAAAAAATTTTATTGAGAAGTTCATAGTCTATACAGGCTCCATTTTTTATTCCTGCTTTTTCAAAAATCTCTCCTTCGCAACAACTCTGAATTTCGAGTGAAAAGTTCTCTGAAATCTGTCTTACTGCAGAAAGAAGATTGACAACTCTTTCTTCGGTAACTTCAAGGAGTTTAAATTCTTCAATCTGTTTGAGTCTTTTTAAAACGAATTTGTAAGGATCAAACAAACTTACTATCACTTTTTTTGTGTTTTTATGTAAAGCACCTGCAATTTTTTTATAATTTTCCAAATGAAATTGTTCGTCTGTAATGTTCGAAAGGAGTATTGGATCGTACCTTAAAATAACTCTCTCTTTTGAAAATAATTGGGATAAGACTCTAAAATTATACAGGGTGGTTTCAAAATCAGGAGAATTTTTTTCAATCATTTGTGGGTATCCTGTATAAGTTATCATTAGATAAAAAGGGTAATTATTTTGCTCTAATTTTTTCAGCAGGTAGAGTGACGGAAGAGCATTTCTTGTCCAGAAAACGAAAGCATCAACATCTTTCTTTGAAAGAGAAACTTTTCTTTTCTGACCTGAGTTGAAAGGATTGGAAACCTCGACGGAACCATTTTTGAGCCATTTCTCAAACAAATCGGGATAGTGAGCGAGGATATCTGTTCTTCTGCTTACAGAAATTATCATAAAATATTATACTGGAAAATTGACTATTTCATCAAAAACGGATAATATTTACAAATGGGAGGTTAAGTTATGGAAAATAAGCCTCACGATATTTATCTTTTTAAAGACCTTGAGGCGGAGGAATTCGCTAAATTGATGTCAGAATTCACTGTTGAAAACCATCCTCCTCAAAGTCAGATACTTGTTGAGGGATACAGTGTTTTAAAGTTATATCTTCTTCAGGATGGGCAGGTTAAAGTCATAAGAAATGTTGGTTCGAGGGAGATATTGATAGCGACATTTGGACCTCCACACATTTTTGGTGAACTTGGCGTAATAGATGGAGGGGCGGCAAGTGCCACTGTCGAAACAATCAGCGATGTTGTCGTTTTGTCAATTGAGAGGGATACATTCTTAAAAATTCTCGATGAATCTCCCATAATTGGCTCAATTGTATGGAGAAATCTCTGCTTTGAACTGACAAGAAGGTTGAGAAGAACTACAAACCAGCTGCAAGACCTTTTCTCTCTTAACAAAGCTCTCTGCGAAAATCCAGATTTTATGGAGTTCTATAAGAAATATGGCCCGTAAAGAAAAGGGTTCGATAATCCTATCCCTGGCGATCGTAATTCTGGTTGCTGGAGTGGCAATCGGTGTCTTTGTTGGTTTTTATTTGACGAGGGGAATTCCCGAAGTTGACAGTCTTGCTTACAATCTTCCGATGGAAACCACAAAAGTTTATGCAAAGGACGGAACTTTGCTTCAGGAGTATGGAGCCGAGAAAAGAATTCTTGTTCCCTTTACAGAGATTTCGCCAATTTTTTTTGATGCTCTTATTGCAGTTGAGGATGCAAATTTCTATAAGCACCACGGTATTTCAATAAAAGGAATATTGAGAGCCCTTTTAAGAGATATAACTTTAAGGAGAGCCGGACAGGGCGGATCGACACTGACAATGCAACTTGCTCGTCAGTATTTTCTTACTCCCGAAAAAACTATTACAAGAAAAATCAAGGAAATTCTGCTTTCGCTAAAAATAGAGAAAAGATATACAAAACAGCAGATTCTTGAAATGTATGCAAACAAAGTTTGTTTCGGGCACGGTTATTATGGAATTGAGGCAGCATCAAGGTTCTATTTCGGCAAAAAGGCAATATCTCTTACAACAGAGGAAGCTGCCTTCCTTGCAGGGATTGTTCAAAGACCAACATACTATTCTCCGAAAAAGTATCCTGAAAGAGCGAAAGAGAGAAGAGACCTTGTGCTGATGAGAATGGTTAAGACTGGAAAAATTTCACAAGATGAGTATGAAAAACTTTCTAAAAAGCCTATTAAACTAATTACAACTGCTGCAGAAAAAGGAATTGGTGCGTATCCAGCAGAAAGGGTAAGGATTTACCTTGAGAGCAAATACAGCGAGGAAGATATTTACGAAAAGGGGTTGAAAGTTTATACAACCATAGACCCTAAACTGCAGGCACTTGCTGTAAATGCAGTCCAGAGCGGCCTGAGAGATTATCAGAGAAGAAGGCCTTACAAAGGGCCGGGAAGGGGAGAAAAGGCAAAACCTCCCTCTGAAGATAAAGAACTTGTTGAAGGGCAGTCCTACCGGGCTAAAGTTGAGGATGTTTCAAAGGATGGAATAGAAGTTTTCTTCTGTGGAAAAAGTTACAACCTTAACAGAAATAATTTTAAATGGTATCCCTCGATAACTCCAAATATAGTTTTTAAAGAAGGTGACTCAGTTTTGATTAATGTTGTAAAAAAAGAGCCACTTGAACTTCAACTGGATGATACACCTGAAGCCCAGGCGGCACTTTTTTCATTCAATGTGAAGACAGGAGAGGTTTACGCGCTTGTTGGTGGTTTCGATTTTAATGAGACAATGTTCAATAGAGTGATGCAGGCAAAAAGACAGACAGGGTCTGCTGTGAAACCACTTATCTACGCAACTGCTTTCAGGGACGGTAAGAACATATCGGATACAGAACTTGATGCCCCAACTCTTTTCCTCTACGGTACTGAAAACCCATCCCAGATTTGCTCTCAGGGATATATTCCTCACGACTTTGAAAGAGGCTATCTTGGACTGATAACTTTAAGGCACGCACTTGAACATTCTGTAAATATATGTGCAGTAAGACTTTTAAATGATGTGGGATATTCAAAGGTCATTGAACTTATGAGAAAACTTAGAATAACCGCCGATTTGAAACCCTATCCATCAATGGGACTTGGGGCATTCGAAATAACTTTATGGGAATTGACAGGAGCCTATGGTGCATTTGCAAATAACGGTGTTTATGTTTCTCCATATTTTATTCAAAAGATAGAAGATAGAAATGGAACAATTCTTGAAAATTTCACCCCCGAATTTGAAGCGGTTCTTGACCCTGATGTCGATTTTATTTTGATTTCCGCAATGAAGGGCGTAATCAAAAGGGGAACGGCAGGAAGTGCTTCTGATATGAGGGGCAATTTTGCAGGTAAAACTGGAACGACTGATGATTACACAGACGCATGGTTTATAGGTTTTAACCCTAATATTGTTACTGGTGTCTGGACCGGAAGAGACGATCATAAATCTCTGGGAAATTTGGAGACAGGTTCTCGAGCCGCTCTCCCAATCTGGAGAAAATATATGGAGGTTGCAACAAAGGGACAGGAGGATGTTGACTGGAAATCCTCGGAGAATATAGTTTATCTTCCTGTGTGTGCTGAAACGGGCTTAAGAGCAGGGATAGATTCTCCCTGTTCAAGAGTTGTTGAAGAGCCTTTCATAAAAGGAAGAGAGCCGATGAGAGTCTGCACAAAAAGTGCCCATCTTAGAATATCTCTTCCCTATTTTCTCCAGAGGTTTGATTTCAATGCTGATGGAGCTCTGCAAATACCATTATCAGACCTTGAATCTATTTTGGCTGCCTATCCAGCAGTGGTTCAAAAATTAGGACCAGACAAAATCGTTCTTAACTGGGGTGGAAAATCAGAAAAAATAAAATTGCAGTTACTTCCCGAAAGAACGGAAAAGGCGTCAGAGGCTGTCTTTCCTGATTTGCCTCCTGAAGGTTCTATAAGATGCGGGGCTGAAGTAAAATATGTCCATAAAAGATAATAAAAGTTTGTTTTACGAGGTGCTTGAGGACAAAAAGGTAAGATGCCTCTTGTGTGCTCATAGGTGTGTCATTCCTGATAACCAGAGGGGGATTTGCAAGGTGAGGGAGAACAGGGGAGGAGCGCTTTTCATTTTGAACAAAAACCTTTTTATTGCGCTTAATGTGGATCCAATTGAAAAAAAACCGCTTTACCATTTTCTTCCTGGCTCTAAATCCTTTTCTGTAGCCACCGAAGGGTGCAATTTTAGATGCGTTTTCTGTCAAAACTATGAAATAAGCCAAATAGATAAAAGGGAGATAAGAGGGAAATTTATTCCTGCAGAGAAGATTGTGGAGTTTGCCATTGAAAACTCCTGCAAGAGCATTTCCTACACATACACTGAGCCTGTAATATTTTTTGAAACCGCTTACGATGTTGGTGTACTTGCAAAAGAAAAAGGGTTAAAAAATGTTTTTGTTACAAACGGCTATATTACAAAAGAGGTCTCTTTAAAAGCAAAAGATTTTCTCGATGCTGCAAATGTTGATCTAAAGAGTTTTAATAAAGAAACATACAGAAATTATTGTGGTGCAACATTAAAGGGGGTTCTTGAGGGAATTGACAACTTTCTTGAAGCAGGAGTTTTAATAGAAATTACCACGCTGATTATTCCTGAGATGAACGATGGTGCAAGTGAATTAAGAGAAATCGCAAAATTCATTGCGAGCAGGTCAAAGGATATCCCATGGCATATTTCAAGATTCTTTCCTCATTTCAAAATGGAGGATAGAGCCCCCACCTCGCTTCAAACCCTTAAAATGGTTGAAAAAATTGGAAAAGAAGAGGGGCTAAAATATGTTTACATAGGAAATGTATGGGGTGAAGGTGAAGATACCTTCTGCCCAAACTGTAACAGGATGCTCATTGAGAGACAGGGATTTGAAATTATGAGAAATGTAATCGATAATGGTCTATGCCCGCAATGCGGAGAAAAAATTTACGGATATTTTGATTAGGAGGAAATCATGGCTTTTCAAACTTTCAAAGAGGAAGGTGCACCGGTCTCAGATATAAATGTGACGCCTCTTGTTGATGTAATGCTCGTATTGCTCATTATTTTTATGATAACAACTCCCCTTTTTGAAAGGGGAATAGATGTGAATCTGCCTCAATCATCAACTACAAACATTAGTGGAAGCGAGCGAATAATTCTTACGATTCCAAAAGACAAAAATTATGTCTATTTCAATTCGCAGCCTGTAAACAGAAATCTTTTAAAAAACTATCTTGAACAGATTTTTTCTAACAGGCAGGATAAAACAATTTATCTTTTTGCTGACAGAAAGGTACCTTACGGAGATGTTATTGGCATAATCGATGAAATTAAACTTGCAGGAATTGACACTGTAGGTCTTGCAACTGAGCCGACGAAAGAGTCAAGAAAGTGATAATATGACATTGCTTTTTCCGGTAGTTCCCAAAAACTGGGCTCAAAAGAGCAAAAAAGGGAATCCAATTTTTCCATTATCGCTTATTGTATCAACGCTCTTTCATTTCTTGATTTTTTTCTCACTGCTTTCCTTCGGTGTATTAAAGCCACCTCAGAAAAAAAATGATTTTGTCAATGTCAAAATCATAGAACTTCCTTCTGGAGAAGGGGGCTCACTTACAGGAATTCCCGGAGGGAAAAGCGAAAAAAGAACAGTTGATATTAAAGCAGAAAAGGAGACAACACCAAAATTGACGATCCCGGATAAAAAGCCAAAAATGAAGGAAGAAGGAAAAAGTCCGATTAAAACTTTGAACCCTGAAGGCAGGGCAGTAGGATTGGGGGGGAAGGGAACGGCAGGTCTTGGGGGTAAATCTAAAGGACTTGTTCTTGACAATGAAACTTTTGAGTATGAGTGGTATAAAGCGAGAATAGAGCAGTCTCTTAAAGCAAACTGGAGAAAACCTCTTTTGAGCAGAGTAACATCAGCCTCGATTCATTTTGTGATACTTGATGACGGAAATGTCAAGGATGTAACAATTGTAAAATCAAGTGGCAACACTGAATTTGACAGGTCTGTTCTTAAAGCCATTTACGATTCACAGCCCTTTCCAAAATTCCCTCCCGCATATACTTCAAAAACACTTGGAGTTCTCTATACATTTGAGTTAGAACCAGAGTAATAAACTTAAATAAAACTTACCTTCAGTAGGTAATGGTTATTTTTCCATTATCCTTTGACACTCTTAAAGAATCTCCACTTACTCCATAAATCTGGTAGAAAATTAGTAATGGTGTCTCGGAGAGATCGGTCGTTTCATGAGGAAAAGATGAACCAGAAACAAAGTTACTGCTTTCTAAATCCCTTTCGAGAGAAAGAGATGGGTCTGAAGGATAATAAATGAAAATTTCGGGAGCTTCAGGGGTAAGAGGATTCAAGGAAGTAACGCCACCGTAACGAAGTAGTGCAATTTGAAAAACAGTAAATTCATCGAGAGAAAGTTGGTATTGATAGTCAGGGATATAGGATGAAGGAGGAGTAACATCGGAAGGAAAAACAACAATTTTGTAATTCCCTTCACCCAGAGATGAGGATGCTATTTCATAAAGAAGTTTTCCATCACTTTCGGATAACTTGGAGGTAAAAAGAATTCTTTCTCCAATCTGGTTGTATATTGCCAGATTGTAGTTAGTAGAAGCAAGATAACCTTCACCCAGAAAATAAGCTGTTTGAGCTGTTGAAAAAGCATTTTTGATTGTTGTCCTTCCGCTGTCATAGTAACTTTCTAAGGAAACAACATAAAAATTGATACAGGTGTTTGAGATATCATCATTAAGGTTGCTGATATCACCACAGGAAAACTCCCAGTTGGCGCAAACTGAATATTGGCCATAGCTGGGGTATGTTACCGAACTAAATCCCGTAGAAGAAGCTAAATTCTGGAGAGAATCAACATTTAAAGAATTAACCAGTTTAGAATAAAGACCATTTTCATAAGTTGCCCAGCTTCCGTCTTCTTTTAAATAGAGAGTCCCGGAAGCGTTTTTAACGGTAAAATAAATTTTTGTTCCTTCATAATTTGAATAATTACTGTTGTTTGAAATTTGATAGTTAATAGTTAAAGAATCGCTTATTTTTTTCCCGAGAGGTGAAAGAGAAATCTGTATGGAACCGCTTTTTTCTAAATAAATATCTGATTCATCGAGGAGTGAGCCGCTATCAAGAAGTTGAAGTTTATAATTGCCAGCAGGAGAATTGGAAGGGAAAGAATATAGATCGGTAAAACTCTCAGAGACATCGCTACTTTTACTGACATCCCTGATTGTGTTTGAGGCGGAATCAATAATTTTAACGCTATACCTGTTAACCTGGTCAGGAACAACATTAAATGCTTTTGAATATAAAGTTTCACAGGGAGCAAAATGTGTTTCAGAGAGCGTAAAATTTGCGTCAGAAAAGGGAACTATATACGAGACCTTCAAATCATCTTGAGCGCTCTCGCTAATATTGGTGTCATAACTTGAACAATCACTGTTCAGACACTTTACGGCTGTTATAGCGGAGTTTGAAGTGGCGGGTGGAGAAACAGAAGAGGGAACATCAATTTGAACCACAATGTTGTACTCCCCTCCCATCTCCGGAATGCTATCTGTATATGTTATTTGAGAACCGTCTGAAGGGTTACCATCTCCGTTCGGGTCACTGTAAATTGTTATGTTCCATAAAGATTCGTTGTATGGTTCAAAACCGGAAGCGTAAAAGGTAAACCGGGTAGGTGTAGAAGAATTATTTCGAATTTTATGAGAAAAATAGACAGAATTTCCAGAGGCACCATATTTTTCTGTTGAATCTGAAAAAGAGTAGGAAGGTGATAATTCAAAAGGTTTTTTGATAGATATTAAATCTGTTGCGCTCGTTGCACCACCATTTGAGTGGCCATTGGCAGAAAGAATGATAGATTCAGTAGAACCTATCACTGCCCCCGAGGGAATTGGCACATATAAAAGGAGTTCATAAGAAGAACCATTTGCCAGGAAAAGGTCCGGGAATCCATCACTGTTACTATCAAAAGATCCATTTACATAATCCCAAACACAATTGCCATCATTATCAATTGCCAAAAGGTCACTTCCAAGATATAAATATACAGAAAATCCAGAAGACGAGGAGACGAAAAATTTTATGTAGTCGTCTGCTCTATAATTTGCTACAGTGTGGTGAAGATTGACATATTCTGATGGAGTACCACTTATGGAGTTATCTGGATAAAGGAGCAAGTCTCCTATATATGTTTCGTCCTTACAGTAAGCATAGGAACTGTCTCCATTTGATACGCCATAAATGTGTGTCAAATCGTAACTGTTTTGAGAAAGGATTGAAGTCCCGATAACAACAGATATGTCCTGCGTTGTCCAGGCATTCAATTGAAGGTCAGGCAGATTGTTCGAATTTACATCGTAAAGTGAATTGATGTAATCACCGCTGTCCAAAAAATCTCCATCTCCGTTGCTATCCGTTGCTAAACATACTGATCCTAAATAAAATGATATTGCTAAGTTATTTGACGAGAGAGAGTATAAGTCTATTATGTCGTCAAAAGAGCCATTATTTTTTACTGTGTGGTAGTAGGTAATATTTTGTCCCTGTGTTACAGAATTAAGATTGTCAGGGTAAATCTGAACCCAGTAGTAAGCGAAAGCTCCTATTCCTCCACCCGGGCCACCAAGATTATCATCAACCTGTGACAGTGAAGCGTTATTACCTGAAGCAACATGGAAGAAAATTGGAGTTCCAGAAGAAACAAGAAGTTTTTGCCAGGGAACATAAGTCTCAAAGGCAACGCCTGTAGTATCCCCTCCAGTTATCCCTGAAACGACAAAATAGCTGGGGTCGTCAGATGGAATAGAAGACAAAGAACCGGGCATATTGTATCCGTCAGCAAAACCGTTTGAATCAACAAGTGAATCACCAGATGGATTTAAGGGGGAATACCTGTAAAGAGTCAAGTCGGTATTTCTATTACTTCCCTGATAGGAGACATGCAAAACAAAATCAGATGAATTGGCAGATTTGTCCTGTCCAACATCCATTATAAAAAAGAAATTTTGAATGTTAGAAGAATTTCCAACCCTTTCAACATACAGATAAATGTTTTCTGAATCGTAAGTCCAGGCAAACTTGACCATATCCCTACCAGTTGATTGGACTTCACAGTCTCTGTCTGTCGAATAAGCACAATTTGAGGCAGAAGCACCATCGAGTGTAACATTGTTTGGATTGGTAAGAACTTCACTCCAGTCCTGCATATTTCCGTTTATATTAATTGTTTTTAATGTGGGAGCTCCAGCTAATAGTGCAAGAGGAAATAAAATTATTAAAGAGAAAAATATTGTATTCAACAAATTTTTCTTTAACATCGCAACCTCCTTTATTAACTTCTTCCCTACTAATAATATAGTATTTAAAGTCGCAAATTTCAACACAAATAGAATAAAATGTGACAGTTATCACATTTTTTGTCTTAATTTTAGTAAAATCCATTCGAATTAAAATTATCCTACACAGTTTTAAAAAGTGAAAAATCAATTTGCAAACCAGAAGTTATTCTAAGAAACTTGCAAAGTAGGGAAAGAGTTAAAACATAGAAAATTATTTAAATAAAATTAAAAAGAGCAATCATTCAAATAAATTTGACCCATCGCCTTGAAAATTTGAAGCTCGCCTCACCCTTCGAATCCCTTTGTGG
>DYJZ01000041.1 GCA_020722885.1 Thermoanaerobaculum aquaticum | reverse complement strand
TTTTAACTGGCTTAATACTCTATGTTAGATGTATAGGTAGTATGAATCCTCAATTTTTAAGGATGCAGTTTCCCCTTTCACTTATCCTGAAAAACAGTGTTTTTGATAATCAAAATTTTTTTAATAATTAAATACTACATCAAACGAGCATAGTTTTTTATCTAAGGGGAGCTCAGCAAGGCATTTGTCGTGCGTTACAACTATGTCTTTTGCGTTTAGTTTTTCAAGCGCACCGTATATGTAGCCTATGACTGTTGAACAGTCAATTCTTGAAGCTTTTTCGAGCTTTGTGTTGTCAGTGATTATTTCAAAATGGTTTTTAGAATGCTCTAAAATTTTTAGTTTATTTCCTGCTTCCTCACCATAACATTTCTTGTAAAGCACAGGAAATGAAAATTTAAGCCACTCCTGTGGAGTGCGGTTTTGATACATTATTTTAAAAATGGTGTCTGCCTGCCTTTTTGCATTGAATCTTCCCGCTTCAAAGGGTATGCAGGAAATTCTGGATGTGGTTGTAAAGAGTGGAGAGTTGGGACCTTTTAAAACAGACGACATCGCCTCAAGAAAGACTTTGTCAAGCCAGTTAGGAAGAATTGAAGTTGGAAGTATAAGCCCCCCGAAAAGCCTTTCCCTTAAAAACTCTTCTTTCTCTTTTGACCCTGCCCTCTTTATTGCCTCTTCCTCGATTTTATCCAGAGTGGTTTTATAGTCAAGTTTGTTTTCTTTGCAGTAATGTTCTATGAATAACAACCTTCCTTTGATAAAATCACCTAATTGGCTGGTTTCTTCCTGTGTCATCAAATCCTCCTGCAGACTTTTTATTATACAACTTCAAGATAAAATTTCAAATTTTTCTGGTAGAATGTTGTTTGAAAGATATGAAGGAATTGATAAAAGAGTTCTTCTTTCCAAAATTAAATACGAAATTCTTCTTGCGGGTAGCCATTGTCAGTCTGGCTACATTTATTTTGTTCTATTTTCTCTTTACTCCCGTTATTCTTAAAGGTAAGAGTATGGAACCAACATTAAAAGATGGTTCAATCCATTTTATCTGCAGGATGTGCCTTCTATTTCGGTCACCAAAGAAAGGAGAGGTTGTTGGAATAAGACTTTCAGGAACAAAGGTTATTTTACTGAAAAGAATAATTGCCAAAGAGGGTGAGAAAGTGGAGTTCAAAAATGGAAAACTTTTTATAAACGGAAGCGAAATTGATGAACCATACATAAAGGTTCGCTCTGATTGGAATTATGAGGGGAAGTTGATTGAAAAGGGGATGGTATTTGTCGTTGGAGACAACAGGGCGGTGCCTATTGAAAGCCACGATTTTGGAGAGGTTTCAGAAGAAAGGATTGTAGGGAAACTTATATGGTAAATAAGAAAAACATTCTTGTTGTCTTTACGGTAATTTCTCTGATTTTGCTATTTCTCTTTTATCCGACAGAAAAGAGAAAAATAAAGAGGTTACTTAAAAATACTGCTGAATGGGTTCGGAAAACAGAAGAGGATACAGCCCTTTCCATAGCCTTGAAATCAAAGAGAAGCAGAAAATACTTTTCCCAGAAAGTTTTCCTGAAAATAGAAAGAAAAGAGATTGAAAGGGAGATTACGATTGAGGATATTGAGAAGGGATATATTTTTTTGATGGGCTCAGTTGTGACTTTTAAAGCGACCATTAGTGACATCAAAGTAGAAATTTTGAATAATTTTCTGGCTGAAGCAAATGCGTCTGTCATAGTTGAAACAGGCGGGAAAAGTATTGAAGAACTTTCAAGTGTCAATGAAGTGAATTTTGGGTTAACTAAAACAGATGAAGGCTGGAGAATAAATAAAATTGTAGT
Organism: Thermoanaerobaculum aquaticum; assembly: GCA_020722885.1. Classification (GTDB taxonomy): domain Bacteria; phylum Acidobacteriota; class UBA4820; order UBA4820; family UBA4820; genus UBA4820. The sequence goes on along the minus strand of DYJZ01000041.1, from coordinate 16,541 downwards.
AAAAGAAGTTCTTGAAAAATAGAAAGGGCGGAGAAGGTTCATCTTCCCCGCCCAGAAAGTACTTATCAAGAAACCTATTGGACTTTTGAAATCATCTCTTCAAGTTTCTTTTTGTATGCTTCAAAATCTGTCATCGGCTGGAGTGCCACTTTTGTTTCGCATGCTGCTTTTGCAACAGCTGAAGCTTCCCATATAAGAACTCTTGGGTCAAAGGGTTTGGGAATAACATAATCAGGCCCAAACTCAAAATGTTCTCCACCGTATGCCTTTCTTACAATGTCCGGAACAGGCTCTTTTGCAAGGTCTGCAAGAGCCTTTGACGCGGCAAGTTTCATTTCTTCATTTATGGCTGTGGCTTTTACATCAAGTGCGCCTCTGAATATGAATGGGAATCCGAGAACATTATTGACCTGGTTCGGATAATCTGACCGTCCTGTCGCCATTATTACATCTTTTCTTGCTTCTTTTGCGTCATGATAGGTAATTTCCGGATCTGGATTTGCCATGGCGAAAACTACTGGATTTTTAGCCATAGACCTGACCATGTCCTGAGTAACAAGTCCTTTTACCGAACAGCCGAGGAAAACATCAGCGCCTCTCATAGCTTCTTCAAGGGTCCTTAATTTTGTGTCCTGAGCAAAATATTCTTTGTAAGGATTCATTCCCCCTTTTCTTCCCTTGTAAACAACACCCTTTGTGTCGACGAGGATGATGTTATCGTGAGAAACGCCCATCAGTTCATAGAACTTAGAGCATGCTATAGCGGCAGCGCCTGCTCCAGAAACTGCCACTTTAACTTTTGAAAGATCTTTTCCCGTTAGTTCGCAAGCGTTTAAGAGGGCTGCTCCTGAAATGATCGCTGTACCGTGCTGGTCGTCGTGGAAGACAGGTATCTTCATAGTCTTTTTTAAAGTCTCTTCAATGTAAAAGCATTCAGGAGCCTTTATATCTTCAAGGTTGATTCCTCCAAAAGTTGGTTCAAGAAGCTGGCAAACCTTGATGACTTCTTCAGGGTCGTGAGAGTCAATTTCAATGTCAAAAACATCGACTAATGCAAATCTTTTAAATAAAACTCCCTTGCCCTCCATAACAGGTTTTCCTGCCAGAGCTCCTATGTCTCCAAGCCCAAGGACAGCTGTCCCGTTGGAGATGACTGCAACAAGATTTCCCTTGTTTGTATAACGATAGGCGTCTTCTGGATTTTTTTCGATTTTAAGGCAGGGGATTGCAACGCCGGGAGTGTAGGCAATAGACAAATCAACAGAAGTTTTACACGGTTTTGTGGTCACAACTTCAAGTTTTCCAGGTCTCGGGAACTCATGGTACTTTAGAGCATCTTCTTCACTAATAGCCATTTTTACCTCCTTCTTTTTAAGGCAACTCTTTCTTCATCAACTCGCCAAGAAATTTTCTTGCTTCTTCAATTCTAAATAATCTAATTCTATCAAATTTGCGTGTCAAAGTGAAATGGATTTTTTCTTCGTTTAAATCTACCCCTGTTTCTTCAAGCATAATTTTTAATGTTGAGACTCTTTCAAAAAGATTTGCAAGAAGAAGTTTTTTTGTCCTTTTAGGGCAAACATCATAGGCATTTATAATGTCATTTAATAGCAATTCAAATTCTTCTTCATCCTGGTCATAAATCATTTTCCAAAAGCCTTTCAATGGCATTTTTGCCGACAATCTCCTCAAATTTTTTCTTAAAAGAAGGGAAAACTCCCAAACTTTCATCGAGGATAATTTTTTCCACTCTAAGGTAGGGAAAAAATATTGTGCTTGGAGCAACCTGAAATTCCTTCAGGTTAGCCTCCTGTCTTGCGAAATCCTCAAAAGCGTTCAATTCAATTCCCCTGAACCATATGCCAGATATCGAAGTCTCAAGCAGGATGCCCCACATTTTTTCTCTTGGCTCTTTCAAGTACAAAACAACAATTTCGCCTACAGTTTTTATTTTGCGCTTAATTCTTCTCGAAGAAGAGGTCTTCATTTGCATTTCTCGCAAAGTTCAATAAGTACCCCGCCTGATGATTTTGGATGCAAAAATGCTATTTTGTTACCCTGTGCCCCCATTCTCGGTGTTTTATCAATCAGTGAATAGCCCTTTTTCTCAAATTCTTTCAATTTTTCTTCAAGGTTTTCAACTTCTATAGCAATGTGATGAATTCCGGGTCCTTTTTTGCTTATAAATTTTCCTATTGGACCTTCAGGAGAAAGTGATTCAAGAAGTTCTATTCTGCTTTCTCCGATCTCAATAATAGCAGCCCTTACCTGCTGATCCTTCACTTCTTCGATGTGAGCAATGGTTAAGTTCAGGTCTTTGTAAAACTGTAAAACTCTGTCAATCGAGTCCAAAGCGATTCCAATGTGATCTATTTTCACTGTAATTCCTCCAATATAAAAGATTCTACTATTTCTTCTGCTGCTGTGTATGGGTCTTGTTCTTTTTTTATAAACGATTCAAGAAGTTTCTCTTCTTCTTCTCCCTTTAGTGGACCGTTTTTAATTTTGGTTTCAAGTCCTTCTAATACGAGCCTTTTAAATTTAAGAGAAAATCTTTCTTTTCTCTTCTGAAGAATAAGCGAGTTTGAACAAATAAAATCAAAATGCTTTTTTATCTGGATTGAAAGTTCCTTTATTCCTTCATTCTTTGAAGCAACTGTTTTTATGATAGGTGTATTCCACTTTTTTCCATGTTCTGCAAGAGACAGTATATATTCAATTTCTCTTACGAGGTTGTCTGAACCTTCCCTGTCCGACTTGTTAACGACGAAAATGTCTGCAATTTCCATTATTCCTGCTTTAAGTGCCTGTATGTCATCACCAAGTCCAGGGACAAGCACAAGCAAAACGGTGTCGGTCTCTTTTACCACATCTATTTCATCCTGTCCAACACCCACAGTTTCAACAAGAATATAATCGAACCCTGCTGCGTCAAGAACGGTGATTATGTCTGAAGCAGCAACGCAAAGACCTCCCATTGCTCCTCTTGTTGCGGCTGAGCGAATATAAACCTTCTCGTCAAGGCTGTAATCAAGCATCCTTATTCTATCCCCTAAAATTGCTCCACCTGAAAAAGATGAAGATGGATCGATTGCCAGAACTGCAACGGAAGAACCTTCTTCTCTTAAAACTCCGATTAAAGAAGAGGTTAAAGTTGATTTGCCTGCTCCGGGAGGACCTGTAATCCCTATAATCTTAGACTTGCCCGAATGATAAAAACATTTCCTTAAAATGTCCTTATAACCTTTTTGACGATTTTCAATCGTTGTTATAATTCTGGATAATTTTCTTATATCTTTAAGGTCTTCTTGCAAAGAAATCATCGCTTCCTTCAGGAAAGAAGTATAATTTAAAAGAGAAATAATGGCAAGAAAAAAGGGGAAATATCAGGCTAAAACCTTCTACTTCCCCCTTCAAAAAAGCTTTAGCAATCAGTTCACAAGAACAACAATGGTTCTTTCCGCTCTAAATTTGTCCTTGTTTAAAATCTGGATATTGGCTGAAGAGCCGTCCGGTGAAAGTGCAACTTTAAAGTCCACATCGTTTTTGAATGAAGTTGGAACTATCCTTACTTTTTTGATTGAAGGCACACCGCATTTTTCGGCTGAAATTGTTATTGTATCTGCAGTTCTTAAATCAATTCTGTCAGGGAAATTTTCTTCTCCGTATTTAAGAATTGACGCAGACCCGAAAAGGGGATCTTTTACAAGTCCTGATTCAACAAGTGCTTTTCTTTCACCCACTCGATAAAATACGCTGTTGAGCTTGGATTTTAATTCTTCCGAAAGGTCTCTCGTTTCTGCGAGTTTTTTTACAAGTTCTTCTCTTTCCTGCTGAAGAAGCATAACATCCTGATTAAGTTGATCCCGTCTTTGTTCAAGATCTGCTACCTGTTCCAGCAAAGTTGTTTTCTCCTTTTGAAGAATTTCTTTCTGGCTTATTGCCTCATTCTTTTCATTAACAAGTTTGGTTTTTGCTGCCTGGATAACTCCGTAAGGGCTTACTGCCGCGTCTCCCTGCGTCACGAATGTTCCATAAACTCCTTCATCGTAAAAATTCCATACTTTAAATCCAGGAACAAGTTCATCCATAATGTTTGTCTGATAAACCAATTTTTTCGCGGTAGCTTCATCCAGACCTTTTTCTTTTGTAAGGAAGTTCATTGCGATATCAAAGTGGCGATCACCTTTCTTGACAAGGGTTGGTGATGGGAGTTTTTTCTCAAGTTCCTGAATCTGGACTTTCAAATCCTCAATCTCTTTCTGTTTCTTTAAAATGTCTGAGATAAGGTCTTTGTAGCCAATTCCTTCTTCACTCTGAAGTTTTTTCTCAAGAACCTCCCTCTGTTCTGGACCGAGACTCTGGTCAAGCACAAGGCCAAGGTCCTTGCCGCCCTCTTTGACATACTGCCGTATCAATTCGTTAAGCTTGTTCTGTTTTTCGTTTATTTCTTTTTCTACCTTTGCAATTTTCTGTACTTGCTTCATCTGGGCTGAAATTGTCGCAGATTCTTTTGATTTGCACGAAAACAGTAAAAGCAGTGTGAGAGACAAACAAAACACAAGCAATTTTCTCATATTATCCTCCTTTAATTTTCTCAAAATAATATGGTAACATTTAATATGAATTTTTACAAGCCTAAATTTTCTTAAAGGTGTGAAAATGATAAAGAAAGGATGGCGGATAAAGGGAATTGTTCAGGGTGTTGGATACAGGTATTTTGTCTTTAAAAAAGCAAGAAGTATTTCTTTAAAGGGCTATGTGAAGAATCTTTCTGACGGAAGCGTGGAAGTGGCTGCTTATGGCAAAAAAGAAATGATTGAAGAACTTGAAAAGGAACTGATAAAAGGTCCTCCAGCCGCAGCCATTTTTTCAATTACCTCTTTTGAACCTTCTTTGCCACTTGAGGAAATGGGCGATTTTGAGATACAATATTAGTTTACACTGAGTGCCTGTAGCTCAGTGGATAGAGCACCTGCCTCCTAAGCAGGGGGTCGTGGGTTCAAGTCCCGCCAGGCACACCACATAAAGAGAAGGAGAAACTTATATGATTAAGAGAAAGTTGAAAAAGGAAGAGATCAGAAAAGACCCGTTCAGAGAATTTCTTGGTAAAGCTTTTTCCGAGATCGAAACAAGTTTAGAAGAAAATTGGAAGGCTTACCTTATTGGATTTGCAATAGTAGTGCTTTCTGTTGCAGCAATTTACTTTTATATGGAGGAGCGTCAGTTAAAATATGAAAAAAATTTGCTACTGGTTAGCGAAATTCTTGAAATAAGCGATGCTCCTATTATGGCGAAAGACAATCCTGACAGACAAAAATATCTTAACAGCGGAATGAAAGTTTATCTTAGTGAGGAGGAAAAGTCAGAGGAGTTGAACAAAAAAATAAATGAATTTATGGCAGGTGGACCAAACAAAAACCAGAAAAGCATAGTGTTGATGGTAAAAGCTGCAGACCTTGCGAAAAAAAAGAGTTATGATGAATCTCTTAAGATTCTTGAAGAAATTTCTAAAAACTCACCGTTTAAAGTCTCTGCGTTGCTTTTGAAGGCAAAAATTTATGAGATACAGAGTGACTATTCAAAAGAGGAAAATGTCTATAAAGAAATTTCAACTCTGGAAGCAAAGGATCTTCCAAAGCCTTTTGGAATGGAAATGTTAGGAGAATTTTACCAGAAAAACGGGAAAAAAGATGAAGCACTAAAGGCATACAATGAGGCATTAAAATTTCTTGAGGATAAGAAAGCGAAATTAAAAAGAAACGACAATAAGCCGCCAGAAACCTTCATTCTTGGAAACGATGGTAATCAGGATCAACTGGAAACCAGGTTAAAGGAGAAAGTAAGGGAGCTTAGCTCTTAAAATGGCTTTTAACCTGACAGAGCAGGAAAAAGATGAACTTGCAGGTCTTAAGGACAGAGCAGACCTTGAGACTCTTTTTAGACTTTCCAATGTCTTAAATTCTTATACAGAAGTCAATGAACTTCTTGATAGTCTTGTAGACCTTGCCATTGAAAATTTAAACGCTGAAAGAGGAGTTATATTTCTGGTTGATAACGCAGGAGCGCTTTATCCCACTGCTTCAAGGTCGCTCTATCCTGATGATCTTGTTGATGCTCAAAACATAGCCTTTTCAGTTGTCAAAGAGGCTGTAAAGGAAAAGGAGGGCCTTTTAACATCGAACATTCAAAAAGATGAAAGGTTTCACAGCGAAAGTGCTGTTCATTACAACATTTTAAGCATTATTTGTGTCCCTTTGATTTATAGAGACAAAGTTTTGGGAGCCATATACCTTGATCACGGCAAAAGGGAAGGAGCATTTTCAGAAAGAGATTCAAACTTTTTAAAAGCTTTTGTAAAACTTTCTGTTTCAACGGTAAACCATCTCATTGAAAAAGAGAACATTACAATTGGGGGCTACTCTGTTAACAACTCTTCCTATGAACGCGAATACCCTGAGATAATAACAAATTCGCCGCAAATGATTTCAATTTTTGAAACACTTGACCTTATTTCACCTTCAAATGTTTCCGTTTTGATACTTGGAGAAAGCGGTACAGGTAAAGAGCTCATTGCAAGAGCAATCCATACAAAATCTTCAAGAAGAGACAGGAGATTCATTGTTCAAAATTGCGCTTCAATTCCCGAAACGCTTTTAGAAAGTGAACTTTTTGGTTACAGAAAAGGTTCCTACACCGGTGCCACTCATGATAAGCCTGGATTATTTGAAGTGGCGGACGGAGGGACTCTTTTCCTCGATGAAATAGGGGATTTGTCTCTCTCTTCTCAAGCAAAAATTTTGAGGGCTTTGCAGGATGGAGAGATCAGAAGAATAGGTGACAACACACCGATCAAAGTTGATGTGAGAATAATTTCAGCCACCAATAAAGACCTACAGGACCTCATATTCAAAGGACTTTTCAGGGAAGACCTTTTTTACAGACTCAATATTGTTACAATCAAAGTTCCACCTTTGAGAGAAAGAAAGGAAGATATTCCCATTCTTGCGCGACATTTTCTTACCGCATATTGTCAGAAACTGGGAAAGCATTATGCTGGAATAGAGAAAAATGCCATTGATGTTCTTAGTGGATATAGCTGGCCAGGAAATGTGAGACAACTTAAAAATGAAATGGAGAGAATAGCAATACTTCTTCAGGAAGGAGAGCTTGTTACTTCAGACAGAATTTCAGAGGTGATCCAGCAGGCGGTTTTAATAAAATCGTCATCTGATTCAAGGAGTCTCAAAGATGTCCTTGAAAATGTTCAGCAGAGAATGGTCATTGATGCTCTGTCAAAATATAAATGGAACAAGACTAAAGCGGCTGAAGAACTTGGAATTACAAGAAGAGGCCTTCTTAAAATGATAGAGAGAATGGGCCTGGACCGAAGAAAAAAGAAGAGATAAGAAAATTGGAAAATAGAACTTTAAACATCCCAAACATTCTCACACTATTCAGGATTTTTCTTGTTCCTTTTATAGTTGTTGTTCTTCTTACAAAATTTCAATTCGAAAAGTGGTTTTATCTGAATAGAGAAACTCTGGCTGTAATTTTAATCATAATTGCTTCTATAACTGATCTTCTTGATGGCTATCTTGCAAGGAAAAGAGGTGAAGTCACAACTCTTGGGCAGCTTCTTGACCCCATTGCAGACAAGCTTCTTGTTTCCTCTGTTCTTATTTCCTTAGTCGATATGCGGCTTGCCCCAGCTTATCTTGTGGTAATAATTATTGCAAGAGAATTTGCTGTAACAGGAATCAGAATGGTTGCAGCGATTCACCAGGTGTCAATTCCTGCAGGAAAATTGGGAAAATTAAAAATGACTACCGAAGTTATTTCAATGTGTTTTATAATTTTTGGAAATCAGAAAGATTGGGAGTTAATGCTTGATATAGGGAAGATAATTCTCTATTTAGTGGCGTTGGTGGCAGTAATTTCTATGATTGAGTATTTGTGGATATTTATAAAAAAAGTTGATTTGTTGAAAGAAAACTCGGCAAGGTAATGAAAGTTTTGACAAAGTGATGAGAGAGGCAATTTTCAGATTTGGTGCCAAAGTTTTTGGAGAGAAATACAGAACTGTTTTCTGGGTTTTAGGTGTTATTTTTTTTCTTATGGCGCTATATCTTTTTTTAAATCCTCCAAATGTTGAATCAGACATTTTGGGGCTGCTTCCACAAAAAGATCCGGTAGTGCAGGAGTTTAAAGCAGCCATTGAAGATTTTAAAAGTATAGATCACCTCTTTATACTTATAGAATTGGAAAGTGATGATGAATCAATTGAGGATTATTTTGACTACATAGACGAGTATGTTGAAAAACTTAAACAAAGTCAAATGTTATTATCTGTTGAATACAGAATTCAGGATTTCGAGCTGGCAATAAAAGACCTTGCGCCGTACACTCTTTTGTTTCTTGATGTGAAGGAAGTTGAAAAAATAAAAAAAGCATTTTCCAGAGAAGAAATTGAAAAAAGTATCGCAAGAGATAAAACTTTACTATCAAGTCCATCTTCATTTTTGCAAAAACAGCTTATTAAATATGACCCACTTTCACTGATTCCTCTTTTAAGGGGACATTTTCTTGGAAAGACAAGGCGATTGAACCTTGATCTGTCAACCGGTTACTACCTTTCGAAAAATACAGAAAAACCGAGTATTTTAATTATGGCAAGGCCCGTCGAGGCAGCCCAAAATATAGTTTTTGCAAAAAAACTTTTTAAAAAATTAAATGAAATAGAAAGGAATCTTAAAGAAGAATACCCTGAAGTCTCAAACCTGAAAATTTCCTACGGCGGCGGTTATGCCATAAATCATTCGGATTCATCGCTTGTGGTGAAAGACGCAATTTTTAACACATCGTCTTCGCTTATTCTTGTTCTACTTATAACATTTTTAGCTTTCAGAGCCAAAAGTGCTCTTGTTTACGGGTGGCTTCCACTTTTATCTGGTCTTTTTGTTACACTTTTTATGATGAAGGCTTTTGGCGGAACAATAAATTCTGCAACTGCCTCCATAGGAGCACTGTTGATGGGGCTGGGGATAGACTTTAGCACAGTCCTTTATGGAAGATTTTTGAGCGAAAGGAAGAGCGGGGAGTCTCTCGAAAAATCATTAGAAACAACAATGGTTCATACTTTCAAAAGTGTCTTTATTGGAGCGATAACAACGATAGCCACTTTTTCTGCAATGCTTTCAACGCCCTTCAGCGGAATGAGGCAGATAGGGATTCTTGTCAGTCTGGGAATATTGCTTGTTCTTCTTTTCAACTTCATTCTATTTCCTCCTATGCTTACTTTTCACTACCACTATAAGAAAAGGCGTGGCAAGGAGCAAAAATTAAAACTTCATGTTTTTGCCATAGAAAAGGTGGCACAATTTTCAGCAAGTTACCCCGTTCTTACTTTAATTTTAGTATTGTTAATTGCAGGTATATTTTTATATAGTGCAAAGGAAATTTCTCTTGATGATAGCGTTCAGGCACTAAGAAGCCCTAACAACGAAGGTCTTCTTGTAACGAGAGAGATAAACAAAAGATTCGGGGCATCATTTACCTATATGATGGTTACAGTAGATGGCTCTACTCCTTTTGAAATATCAGAAAAAAATAAAAAGATACAGGATGCTCTTGAGCCGTTAAGAAAAGATGGTAGAATCCTTTTTACTGATTCGCTTTCAACCTATCTTCCCTCTCTTGAAAAGCAAAAAGAGATAATATCCTATGTTAAAAAACTTAAAAATGATGGCTTTTATTATGAGAAGATAGAAAAAGATTTTCTTGAAGCGTGCGAAAGAAACAATTTTGATCCTTCCTACTTCAAAGACTTTCTTGATGTACTTAAAAAAATGCTTGACCCCAAGATTCTGACTTATGAAAGGCTTTGCAATAGCCCGCTTGGCGGATATCTTGAAAAATTTATGGTTGGAAAGGGAGAAAATAAGTTCAAAGGAGTTGTTTATGTCTACATTTCTGAAGCCTATAAAAGAGGGGAACCCAATGGACTTATTACCGCTGTAAAATCTGTATGTCCAGAAGCAGTGGTTACCGGAATAAACAGATTGAGCAGAACCTTAAGATACGAAATGAAAAAATCTGCTCTTAAGGCATTTATAATTGGAACGATTCTTGTTTTGATAATAGTTTATCTTGATTTTAAATCATTGCTACTATCCCTTTTGTCATTATCGCCCCTATTTTTGTCACTCATTTTTTTAATGGGTGCTATGCCGCTCCTTAATGAGTCGCTCAATATGATGAACATTTTTGTAACCACAATGATAATAGGAATTGGTTCTGATTATGGGATACATATTGTTCACAGGTTTCTTCAGCCGGGAGGAAAAAACATACAAAAAGTGATAAACGAGACAGTAAAGCCTGTCATAATTGCAGCTCTCACCACAATGGCTGGTTTCGGGTCTCTCTATTTCTCTTCATTTCCGGGCTTGCGGTCAATAGGGCTTGTGGCTTTTTTGGGCACACTTTTTTCCCTGTTAATGTGTCTTACTTTTTTAATTGCTGTTCTTGAGCTTATTTTAAGAAGAAAAAAATAGTGAAATGGGCTCAATAGGGTTCTCTGAAATTCTTTTAATCATCCTTTTAATTCTAATTCTCTTCGGACCAGAAAAACTGCCTGAACTTGGAAAAGTAATTGGAAAAGTTTTAAAGGAGTTGAAGAAAGCGGAAGGGGAAGTGAAAAATGCTTTTGAGGAAAGCGTGAGATTAGAATCAGAAGACCCTTTAAAAAATAATCAGAAAGATGGAGAGAGAAAACATCAAGAAAATGGTTAATGAATTAACCTTATGGGAACATTTTGGAGAGTTGAGAAAAAGGCTCATCAGTTATTTTATCGGCTTTGGCTTCATTCTGTTGATTATTTCTTTCTTTGCAAAGAAGATTGCAGATTACCTGTTTATTCCTTATTACAAGTATCTTCCAGAATCTTCCTTAAAACTTGCCTATACCGGCATCGCTGATGTTTTTATTTTTTATTTCAAAATGGCTTCAGTTGTGGCATTTTTCTTTAGTTCTCCCTGGCTCTTTTGCCAGTTGTGGCTTTTTATAGCCCCTGCGCTGAGAAAAAACGAGAAAAAAGTTGCAATTCCTTTCATTGTTGCAACATCTTTTTTCCTGATGAGTGGAATGGTTTTTTCATATTTTTTTGTTCTTCCTCTAACTTTTAAATTTTTTTTTGAATTAAATAAAGACTATCGCAATGTTGTAACAGTCTCTTCAATCTGGAATTTTGAACTTACTATGATTCTTGCAGTAGGTTTAAGTTTTGAGACTCCTGTCCTCATCTTTTTGCTTAATCGCCTAAATGTTGTTTCAACAAAGTTTCTGATCAAAAACATAAGGTGGGCGGTCTTGATTGCATTTGTGATTTCTGCTGTTATAACTCCTTCGGGAGACCCATTTACACAGGCGATTGTTGCGGTCCCTATTGTAATATTATACCTTCTGGGGGTATTGTTTTCTGTCGCATTTCCTCACAGAAAGAGAAAGGAGAAAGATGAACCACAAAAGAATTAGGGTAATTTCACCTTCAGGTCCCTGTGATATAAAGAAGTTAATTAAAAGCAAGCATTATCTTGAAAGTTTAGGTTACAATATAGAGTTATCAAAAAATGCAGGCAGGAAAGAGGACTACCTTGCTGGCAGCGACGAAGAGAGATTTGAAGATTTAAAAGAAGCCCTTCTAAATAAAGATATTGATATTATCTGGATGTCGAGGGGTGGTTACGGAAGTATGCGAATTCTTGAAAAATTGAACAACATAAAAGTTATAAAGCCAAAAACTCTTATTGGCTATTCTGATACAACCACTCTTTTTTGCTGGGCATCCCGATTAAAAAGCATTACCTGCCTTTACGGTCCCTCTTTTTCTGAACTTTGCGACAAAAGTAATTACAACTTCAAAACTCTTTTTCATTCTATAAGAAAAGAACATTTTAAAGTAGAATGTAAGGGAATTTTTAAAAAAAATTCATATATAAAAATACAAGGAGGGTGTTTGTCGCTAATGGTTTCTCTTATGGGAACGGAATATTTCCCCGATATGAGAGGAAGATTTTTACTTTTAGAGGATATCAACGAGCCGTTGTATAGAATTGACAGAATGTTAATGCAGCTGAAATTGGGTAAAGTTTTTGAGAAGGTTGAAGGGGTAATCATAGGGTCATTTAACAGAATTGAAAATGGAAATTTCAGAAAGGTTGCTGAACTTATCAAAAGATGTGCAGGAGAAAGCAAACCTGTTTTGATTAACAGGAAGATAGGTCATTGCAAAGAAAAAATTACAATCCCTCTTGAGAAAAGGGCTTTATGGGATGGAAAATATCTGTGTTTTTAAAAAGCCTCTTGAATTTTTATTCATATTAGGTTATAAATAATACTTTATGAGCGGGGCAAAAGGAGTTTTAATGAAGAAGTGGGAGTATATGGTTGTTATTGATGAAAGAAACTTTAACTCTCTTGATTTTGGGCCATCGCTTGAAAGATTTAAAGGGTCTTTGAATGTTTATGGAAACGATGGATGGGAACTTGTTTCAGTAATTCCAACAAGGTATGTGAGAAACCCTAATGCCCATTGCAGGGAGCTTCAGGGGACAATCCTCTGTTTTAAAAGAGCAATTGAGTGATAAAAAGAGAAAACCAAAGTGCATCCTTCTTTTCTCAGGGGGACTTGATTCTTCTTTAGCAGCTTCAATTCTCAAAAATCTTGGCATAGAGGTTATAGGAGTTCATTTTCTAAATAACTTTGGCAGTTACAGGAAAAGGTTTTTGCTGGAAAATTCGAGTGAAGATAATCACATAAAAAGGCTTAAAGAGCTTGCTTCAATTTTAAAAATAGAACTGAGAATAATTGATATAAGCAAAGAGTTTACCGATATCCTTTTAAATCCCAAATTCGGTTACGGTGCCAATGCAAACCCCTGTATAGACTGCAAGATTTTTATGTTGAAAAAAGGTAAGCAGATAATGGAAGAGGCTGATGCAGATTTTGTTGCAACAGGCGAAGTGCTTGGTCAAAGACCAATGTCTCAGCGCCTCGATGCGATGAATATAATAGAGAGAGAATCAGGGCTTAAAGGAAGACTTCTGAGACCCCTTTGTGCAAAAATTTTAAAAGAAACAGATGTTGAAAGAGTCGGAATAGTTGAAAGAGAAAAACTATTAAATATTACAGGCAGAGGGAGGAAGGAACAGATAAGCCTTGCTAAGGAAATTGGTATAGAAACTTTGGTCCCTCCTGTTTCTGACTGCTGTCTTCTTACAGATCCAAAATATTCCGAAAGAGTTATGGACCAGATAAAACATTCACAGGAAAAACCAGAAGCGGAAGAATTTGACCTTCTTATGCTGGGAAGACACTTTAGAATATCAGAAGAATTAAAACTAATTGTTGGAAGAAACCTTTCAGAAAACAATGCGCTCGAAAAATTTCAAAAAAACAAGTTCAGGTTCGAAACTCTCAGCGCAAAAGGGCCGGTTGGGATTGCGGAGGGAATTATTTCCAATGAAAAAGAGTTAATTTTATGTGCTTCCATTGTGTTCAGGTATAGCGATGCAAAGAAAATTGGAGAAGGAGAAGTAATGATAACTAAAAACGGAAACTACAGAAAAGTTGTAAAAGTAAGACCGCTAAAAGATAATGAAATTGTTAGATTAAGGATATAGGAAGGATAAGATGGACTTTTCTTTAGAAAAAGTAATGAATTTTTTATATATGATTTTTGTTCTTCTCGTTTCTCTGTCGGTACATGAAAGTTCTCACGCCTATATTGCTGAAAAAAGAGGAGACTTTACGGGAAGAATGCTTGGAAGAATAACATTAAACCCCATTAAACACCTTGACCCTATAGGCTCTTTGCTCGTTCCCATTGTTTTATTCCTTTTCAATCTTCCTATTTTTGGTTGGGCAAAACCTGTTCCTGTAAACACAAGAAATTTCAAGAATTACAGACTCGATAATGCTCTTGTTTCTGCTGCTGGTCCCTTAAGTAATCTGCTTCTTGCCTTGATATCCGTGATTGTAATGGCTTTTTATATGATAATAGTTGGTTCGACCTCTTTTTATGAGCAGTTTGATGACCCATATTCTGTGCCCAGCCTTATTCTGGCTTTTGCATCAATAAATCTTCTTCTTATGGCTTTCAACGCTCTACCCATCTTTCCCCTCGACGGAAGCCACATTTTTGAAGCACTCCTGCCTAAAGGTCCCCTGCTTTCATCCTACGAGAAGATAAAACCTTTTGGGTTTTTAATCCTTCTTTTTCTTATAATGACGCCAGTTTTAGGAATGGTTATCGGAACCCTTCTCAACATAGCGCTTAAAATATTTGTTTTCTATCCACTTTCTCTTCTTTCCACTATTTTGGGATAATGAAAAGAGAAGCAGAAAAAATTTCGCTTTTTAAATTAATCTATTTTCTTTTTAGAATCGTCAGGAGTCTTTTAACCCATCTGACGCTTTATATTCTTTTGCTTATAATAGGTCCAGTAGTTATTATTTTTCTTTTCGGCTTTAGAAAGAAATTTCCTACAAGAGCAGCATTTATCTGGTCACTTTTCACCTGTGCGGTTGGAGGAATAGAAATTGACATTGAAGACAGGCATTACCTTAACAAAGAAGAGACTCAGGTAATCATTGCAAACCATCAAAGTTCCTTTGACATCCACGCCCTTATAATTGCTTTAAATCCATTCTATTACAGATTTGTGGCTAAAAAAGAACTCTCTTTTCTTCCGATTTTTGGGTGGGCTCTGTGGCTCTCAGGATTTCCACTTGTTGACAGAAAAAACAATGAGAAGGCGGTTAGATCCATGAAAGAACTCGAAGCCCGGCTCAGGATAAAAAATATGAAAGTTGTGATTTTTCCTGAGGGGACAAGAAATAGAGAGCCTGGGCTTCTTCCCTTCAAAAAAGGTGCTTTTATTTTGGCATCAAACCTGCAATGCGAGATAGTTCCTGCTGTTTTAAAAGGTACAAGAGCGGTTCAGAAGAAGCACAGTTTTTTTATAAATCCTGGTAAGATAACTGTCAAATTTCTTCAGCCAATTTCAACAAAAGGATTTTCCTACGAGGACAGAGAAAAACTTATTGAGAAAGCCTACAATGCCATTTATGACTCTCTTCCTGAGGATGAAAAACCTCCTTTAAAGAGTGAACCTGCTTTAGAATGATAAAATTTAAGCAAAACAGTGAAACATTTTTTGTGGAAGAAATTCCAGAAGTCGAAATAGAAGGAAAGGGAGAACACCTTTTTGTAACATTTAAAAGAAAAAATTTGTCCACATTTTATATTGCCTCATTGTTAAAAAAAATCCTGAAAATAGATGAAAACGAAATTGGTATTGCAGGAAACAAAGATAAACTTTCAACAGCAATTCAGACCTTTTCTCTTCCTGCCCGTCTTGAGCCAAAAATAATCAAAGCCTTCAAATCCATTGGTGCAGAAATTCTTTCAACAAAACTCCATACAGAAAAATTAAGAATGGGAAGAATTGCAGGAAATAAATTCAAAGTAATAGTTGAAGGTGATTCAAAGGATGATCTGGAAAAGATAAAATGTGGCTTAAAGGAAGTAGAAGAACAAGGGTTCCCCAATTTTTTTGGTCCGCAAAGAGTTTCTGACCCTTCATCTTTTGAAGAGGGCAAAAAACTATTTCTCAATAAATCAATTAAGAAAGGAAGGAGAAAAGGTCGCTTTATGGTTTCAGTTTTCCAATCGGTGATTTTCAATGATTATCTTAAGAAGAGAATAGAAAGAGGTTTTTATCCCTACCCCATTAATGGAGATGTGGTAAGAATAAAAGACAAAGTTGTAGTTTTAAAAGATAACCTTTTGGAAAAAAATGGAGAAATTATAATAACTGGACCAATCATCGGGTCAAAGATGACCCTTCCGGTGGAGGAATCATTTTCGGTTGAAAAAGAGGTCATTGAAAGTTTTGGAATTTCTTTTGATGAAATTTTTCTTTCGAGGGCAAAAGGTTCAAGAAGAGATTGCATTTCAAGACCTCAAGAAACAGATGTTAAATCGATTTCAGAAGGAAAATATGAAATCTCTTTTACACTCAAAAGTGGTTCCTACGCAACAACATTGTTAAAAAGCATTGGCATTACAATATCTATTCCTGAAGATACTACTATTTCTTAGCAACCTTTTCTTCAGTCGCTTTTATCAGGGGATAAAAATATACTTTATTGAGAAATAGACACCTATTACAATAAAAATAATTCCTGTGAAAAGAGAGCCAAACCCATCTTCTACAGTTGTGTTTTATACCTATTTGACATCAAAGATAGAGTAATGTATTCTAAAAGTGAAAGCGGAGGTGAATATAAAAGCCCCTTCGCAGTTAAGTTCATGGTTTTCTCCGGAGGAACTTCTGGCTTGGAGACAAGAAGCCAAAGATAAGGCCAGTTACCAGAAACGGCTTGCTATCTGGCTTAAATATTCAGGCCCTTTTCATGCGGCGGATGTTGCCCGCTTTTTGGGAGTTTCCAAGCAGGCGGTTTGGCTGCGGAAGC
>DYJZ01000040.1 GCA_020722885.1 Thermoanaerobaculum aquaticum | reverse complement strand
AGTTTACGTCTGCTCGCAATGACCGTTTTTTCTGAATTGGAGAAAAAAATAGATGCAAAAAATATGACGCTCGTTTTTAAGCTCCCTTAAACCCGTTCAAAACCTGCAATTCCTCTCGATTTTGTTTCCTCTTTCAAATTATTCCGGGCAGCATTCTTACTTTGAGTTTTGAAAATTTTTAGTCACTCAGTCCTTTCAGGATCGGCTTTGAAGGATGAATTTTGAGGCCAAGGTGCTCATAAGCTTTCTTTGTGGCTTTTCTTCCCTGACGAGTTCTTTCAAGAAATCCAATCTGCAGAAGGTAAGGCTCATAAACTTCTTCCAGAGTGTCAGGCTCTTCTCCAACGGTTGCAGCAAGTGTTCCAAGCCCCACCGGACCCCCACCGTATTTGTTTATAATTGATGAGAGAAGTTTTCTGTCAAGGTCATCAAGCCCGTATTTGTCAACTTCAAGGCGCTCAAGTCCTTCTTTTGCCTCTTTTATGGTAATTGTTCCATCGCCAAGCATCTGAGCGTAGTCTCTCAATCTTCTCAAGAGTCTGTTGGCAATTCTTGGCGTGCCTCTTGCCCTATGGGCAATCTCTTCTGCTGCATCTTCTTCAATCGGAACGAGAAGAAGTTTTGCAGATCTTTTTATTATTTCCTTTAAATCCTCCGGAGGATAAAAATCAACATGAAGATTCATTCCAAATCTGTTTCTAAGCGGACCGCTTAAAAGCCCAATTCTGGTAGTTGCTCCGACGAGGGTGAATTTTTTTAAAGGAACATTGATAGTTCTTGCTCCTGGACCCTGCCCCACCATAATGTCAAGTTTGTAGTCTTCCATTGCAGGATAAAGAACTTCTTCAACGGTTGCGCTTAGACGGTGAATTTCGTCTATGAAAAGAACATCTCCTGTATCGAGGTTGGTAAGCAAGGCTGCAAGGTCACCAGCCTTTTCTATCAAAGGACCTGCAGTAACTCTTATTTTCACTCCCATTTCATTTGCTATAATGTGGGCAAGGGTCGTTTTACCGAGGCCAGGCGACCCGTAAATAAGAACATGATCAAGCGCCTCTCCCCTTTTTTTTGCCGCTCCGATGAAAAGTTTTAGGTTTTCTGTCAATTTTTTTTGTCCGATGTACTCAGAAAATGTTCTCGGTCTTAAGGCAGTCTCCCACTGCCTCTCAGCGTAATCCCCGGACCCTTGAAGAAGGTTCTTATCTTCCATAAACGCAGTTTCTTTCCTATAAAAGTCTCACAAGTCTGTCGTTTGTCCTTCTCAGTTTGAGTGAGAGGTCATAAACAAGGTTTTCAAGAAGTTTGATTTTCAATTTTTCTGAGTATTGGAGAACTTTTTCAAAATTTTCTTTGGTAAATTCAAGAAGTTCGCCTTCAGTCAGTGCAGAAACGGAAGCTGAACGAGGGTGTCTGTCAAGCAGAGCAAGTTCTCCGAAACTGTCTCCCATATTAAATATTGCAAGCTGCTGGTCAACCCCGTCTCTTGTAACAAAAGCCTTGAATTGCCCGCTTTTCACGACAAAGAGCGAATCGCCCATTTCACCCTCGGCAAGGACAACTTCTCCCTCCTGAAAGGTCTTGTGCCCTACAAGTTTACTTAACTGAATAAGCTCAAGACTGTCGAGGTTGTGAAAAAGAACCATCTGTTTCAAAATCTCTATCTTCTCCATTTTAGCTCTCCATTCAAGAGAAAATGATACCCCAAAATCCCTTTTTTTTCATCTTCCTTTCCTGAAAGGCGCTTTTTGCAGAAGTGAATGAGAAATCTATTAGTTCAACTATGCTTTTAATTTTCTTTTTCACCTCTCCATTTTTGCCTAATTTTGTAATTAAATACTCTTCCCTTACAAGCCCAAAAGGAACTTCTTTCGAGTATTCTTTTGTGCCTTTAAGTATCTGCCTGTCTCCATCATCTTCTTCAAAGGTTATCTCGGAACTGTAAACAATAATTTCCCTCTCTTTTTTGTCTTTGAATTCAACTTTCTTTCTTTCTTTTTCCTTTTCTAACTTTTCAATTTTAAAATCTTTTGACCCATCTCTTAACATCTGCAATACAGATTCGTCAATCTCATAAGGTTCTTTGCCC
Organism: Thermoanaerobaculum aquaticum; assembly: GCA_020722885.1. Lineage (GTDB taxonomy): Bacteria > Acidobacteriota > UBA4820 > UBA4820 > UBA4820 > UBA4820. The sequence continues at coordinate 17,237 of DYJZ01000040.1, read as the reverse complement.
TCCTCAGCAAACATAACTTTTTTTGCTCGTAATATGAAATTTTTTTTCTCCTGCCCGTCGGGATTTCTTTTGAGGAGAATTCCCAGTGTTCCTCTCTTTTCCCTAAGCACTTTAAAAACAAATGGGTATATTTCCACAAGAAGAAATTCTTCTCCGTCAATTATTTCTTTTCTTGTAACAGAAACAATCCAGTCTCCTTCTGCAACTTCACCGTTATCTTTAGAGTTTTTGTATTTATATTTTGCAAAAGCACCTGGCTCTGGAAGTTCATGAAATATCTGGTCAAAATCCTGACATAAGATAAACAGGGGAACCAAAAGCAATAAAAGACATAAATATATTCTTTTCAAAAATTACCCCCAGAAAAGTTTTCTTTTGAGAAGGTGAGAAGCGACAAGATTCTTCAGTGCTGTATCTCTATCTCTTTCTATCTGTTTCTTAAGTTCTTCAACTCCTGAAAATTTTTTTTCGTCTCTAATTTTCTCAACAAAAAGACACCTTATCTCCTTTCCGTAAAGATCTATCTCTCTGTCAATAATGTGAATCTCGAGTATATCCTGACTTATGTCCGAAAAAGTAGGCCTTACCCCTATATTTGAAACGCTGGGAAGAAGATTATCTTCTTTTATATCCACAAGTGTAGAATAAACGCCTCTTTCAGGAACTATTTTGTCTCCAACTTTAAGATTTGCCGTGGCAAACCCCATCTCTTTCCCTCTTTTTGCCCCCTCTTCGACTGTTCCTCTTATTTCAAATGGCCTGCCTAAAAGAAGGTGAGCCTTTTCCACATTTCCATTCTGGATATACTTTCTTATAAGCGTGGATGAGACTTCCTCCCCAGAAATAGTAAATTTGCTTATTACTTCAGCATAAGATTTTTTTTCTTCAGCATATTTTTTTATTAAATTGAAATCCCCTTCTCTGTTTAAGCCGAACCTGAAATCTTCCCCAACATAAATTTCTGCCGGGAAAAGATTTTCCCATACACTCTTCAGAAACTCCTCCGCTCTTAACTCAGAAAACTCTTTGTTGAAAGAAATTTCTATGTAGATATCAACACCCCAGTGGCTTATTATGTCTATTTTTTCCTCTCTTGTAAGAAGTAGAGGAGGAGCAGAGTGGGGATAGAGAAAAAATCTTGGATGAGGTTCAAAAGTAATTATCGCCGATGACCCACCTGTTTCTCTCGCTCTTGAAATCACTTTTCTTATTATTTTTTTGTGTCCACGATGAAGCCCATCGTAGTTTCCCATCGTAAGTATTACAGGCTTTTTATCCACTTTTGCTTCATTAAGTGAATTTAAAATAATCATAATAGGACTATTATAACTCTAATGAGAATCCCGGCAAATATTCCTGCCAGAATATCGTCAGCAAAAACCCCCGCAAAACCTTTTATCTTTTCCATATTCCTTATTGGAAAAGGCTTCAGAATGTCAAAAATTCTGAAACCAATGAAAGCATAAAAATAAAAAAGAAAGGTTTGAGGAACAATCAATAATACCAACGCCTGCCCTGCAACTTCGTCTATTACAACCCATCGAGGGTCACTCTCGGAAGTTTCCGCAAGTACCTTTTTTACTGCAAAAGAGCCGAGTGAAATCGAAAAAATCAAAAGAATAATGGGAATCAAATAGGGCTGATTAAATCCTTTTAGAAACTGAAGAGAGGAAATAAGCACAGTCACTAAAGAGGTGAATGTCCCCGGCATAAACCAGAAATATCCACAAAAGAAAAATGAGGATATGAGGTTGTGAAAATAAAATTTATTTCTAATCGTAGGCAACTTCCCCCAAAATGTCATAACCAATTACCCGAGTAATTTTGATATTGAAAAATTCTCCCACTTTGCATTCGCCTTTATTTATTAGAGTAACACCATCTATGTCTGGAGACTGAAAATAGGTTCTTCCCTGAAGAAGCAGGTCAGTCTCCTCTGAAAAGCCATCTATAAGAACTTTGTATTTTCTCCCGATCTTTTGTCTATTCTTTTCTTTGACGATTTTCTCCTGAATTGAGGCAAGTTCCATAATTCTTTCATTTTTCTCTTCTTGAGAAACTTCATCTTTCAAACTGAACGCTTCTGTTCCTTCCTCCTTAGAGTATGCAAAAAATCCTGCATGGTCAATAGAAGCCTCTAAAAGAAACCTCTTAAGTTCATTAAAATCCTCTCTTTTTTCTGCTGGAAAGCCAACTATGAATGAGGATCTAATCGCCGCATCGGGAATTTCTTTTCTTATGTTTTCTATGATTTTAATGTATGAAGAATATGCTCCTCCCCTTTTCATAGATTTTAAAACTCTTTGGGACGCATGCTGGAAAGGTATGTCAAAGTAATGAACAATTTTTTTTGAGTTTTTAACAATGGAGACAAATTCTTTCGTTATTGAAGTTGGATAGAGGTATAGAAGTCTTATCCATTCCGGTGTTTTAGATTCTTCAATCAATCTCAGAAGATTTAAAATCGAATCTCCCCTCTCTCTACCGTATGCAGTCAGGTCCTGTGAAATTAGAATCCCCTCTTTCACTCCTTCTTCACAAAGTTTTTTGAGTTCTCCTAAAATCCCCTCCCTATTCCTCGAGACTGCTTTTCCTCTTATAATCGGAATGGCACAGAAGGAACAATTGTGACTGCACCCATCTCCTATTTTGACATAGGAATAGTGGTTTGGAGTTAATCTTTTCCTTTTGTAGTAAAAATCGGGAACAATGATCTGCCCTTTTTTCCTGAATGTTTTTTTCTTTTCAGAGAGCATTTCTTCAGCCTCAGGAAGAACACTCAGAGGGAAAAAGCCATCAACTTCGGGAAATTCTTTTTTTAGTTCTTTGAGATATCTTTCAGAAAGACATCCAAAGACATATATTTTTTTTATTTTTCCACTCTTTTTATCTTCTATACAGTTTAGAATTACTTCAATAGATTCTCTTTTAGCAGCCTCTATAAAACCGCAGGTATTGATAAAAACGGCATCGGCATTTTCGTAACTCGTTAAAATATGCCCCTTGCTTAAAATCCTGCCGAGTGCCCACTCGCCATCAACAATATTTTTTGGACAGCCAAGCTGGATGAGCGATACCTTCAACTATCTGCCTTTTGAGACGACCACAAACTAATCAGTTGTATTGGTGTCTTCAGTTGCGATATCCACCTTCACTTCATCAATTTCTCTTAAGTCCTTCGTGGCGTAATCTTTGGACAGGAATTCTCCAAAATCCACATAGGAAATTGAGAAGTAGTCGGTAGTGTCAACCGTTTCCTCCTGAATGGTGTTGTCGTGCTCCAATTCAACATCCTGATATTTATAGAAACCAGTTCCAGCAGGTATAAGCCTTCCGAGAATGACATTCTCTTTAAGTCCTCTAAGGTAATCTGTCGCACCCTTCAATGAGGCTTCAGTTAAGACTCGAGTCGTCTCCTGGAATGATGCAGCGGAAATCCAGCTGTCGGTAGCAAGAGCCGCTTTGGTAATTCCAAGAAGCAATGGTTTACCTACTGCAGGTTGTCCCCCTTCACTCATAACTCTTTCGTTTTCCTTCTGAAATTCAAAACGGTCCACCTGCTCACCGATCAAAAACCTTGTGTCTCCCACTTCTTCAACTTTCATCCATCTCATCATCTGGCGGACGATAACCTCAATGTGCTTGTCGTTAATGTTAACTCCCTGAAGGCTGTAAACTTCCTGTATTTCTCTTACCAAAAATCTCTGTAAGTCTTTTATCCCGAGAACCCTGAGAATTTCGTGCGGATCCGCGGAACCTTCGCACAACTGGTCTCCGGCACTTACCCATTCTCCTTCAAGAACAGTTATATGTACGCCTTTGGGAATGGTGTATTCACGTTTCTCCCCTGACCTTGAGTTTTCAATTATAATTTTTCTCTGTGAACTCTTTTTGTCGTAATGAACTTCTCCGTCAATTTCCGTAACGACTGCTGGATTTTTTGGATGTCTTGCTTCAAATAGTTCAACGACTCTCGGAAGACCTCCGACTATGTCTTTGGTTTTTGATGTTTCTTTCGGTATTTTTGCAAGAATCGTACCTGGAAGCACTTCCTGACCCTCGTCAACCATAATATGGGCACCTGAGGGCAAAGAGAAGGATCTAAAATGGGATTTTTTTCCTTCTTCCCTGATTACTATTCTTGCTTCTTTTGAAGGATCCTTGGGCTCAATGGCAACTCTCTGCCTTAAACCTGTTACAGGATCAGTTTGTTCACTTACAGTAACACCTTCTATTATTTCCCTAAACTCGACTTTTCCTCCAACATCGGTTAAAATCGGGTTTGTGTAAGGATCCCATTCAACAAGGATATCTCCTTTGTTCACCATCTGTCCTTCTCTAACCTTGATGTGGGCTCCATATGCAACTGGATATTTTTCTCTTTCTCTTCCCTGTTCGTCTTCAATCACAACCTGCCCGCCACGGTTCATCGCAATAAGGTCCTGGTTCTTCTTTGCTCTTTTTGATTCTCCGTAACTTAAATCTTCAATAAATTTGACATTGACAAGCTTGACTTTTCCAGCATTTCTTGCCGTGTGTTGAGTTTCCACCGCCTCCTTGCTGGCAGTTCCGCCAATGTGGAATGTTCTCATAGTAAGCTGGGTTCCAGGTTCACCAATTGACTGGGCAGCCATAATTCCGATCGCTTCACCCAGCTCGACCATTCTGTTCGAAGAAAGATTTCTTCCGTAGCATTTTGCGCAGACACCTCTTCTTGTTTCGCATGTCAGAACTGACCTGATTTTGACTTTTTCAATTCCTGTCTCTTCCACTTTTCTTGCAAGCTCTTCTGTTATCAGTTCATTCGCCTTTACGACAGTTTCTTTAGTATAGGGATCTTTTATGTCGTCAAGAGCCACTCTTCCAACTATCCTGTTTCTCAAAGGCTCAATTATTCTTCCCCCCTCTGTAAGAGGAGAAATATAGATTCCGTCAAGCGTATGGCAATCCTCTTCGGCAATGATCACATCCTGAGCAACATCAACAAGTCTTCTCGTAAGATATCCAGCATCCGCTGTTTTCAAGGCAGTGTCTGCAAGACCTTTTCTTGCCCCATGGCTTGAATTGAAATACTGCAAAACCGTCAGTCCTTCACGGAAGTTGGCAGTAATCGGTTGTTCAATGATTTCTCCCGAAGGCTTAGCCATCAATCCTCTCATTCCCGCAAGCTGACGAATCTGCTGTTTCGAACCTCTCGCTCCTGAGTCAGCCATAATGAAAATGGGGTTAAAGCTTCCAGAAGCAGATTCCTGTTTTTCCTTCATCTGTTTGAACATTGCATCGGCAACCTGATCAGTAACCTGATTCCATATATCCACCACTTTGTTCTTTCTTTCTCTGTTTGTTATTGCGCCTTCCCTGTACTGTTGTTCAACTTCTTCAACTTCTTTCACCGCCCTGTCAACAAGTTCCTTTTTCTCTTTAGGAACCTCCATATCGTCCATTCCAAAAGAAATTCCAGCCTCTGTTGCAAATTTGAATCCGAGAGATTTGACCTCATCTGCCATTTTCACGAGCGGTTCTCTTCCAAAATTCTGGAAAACATAGGTGAAAATGTCTTTAAGTTGTTTCTTCTTAATGAGTCCATTTAAAAACGGCATGGTTTTAGGCATTGCAGAATTGAATATCATTCTTCCGATTGTAGTATCCATAATTTCGTTCTGGCAATCAACTAAAGAGACTTCGAGAAGATTTGGCTCTTCATCAAGGTTTATATACTTTCCGGCATATCTAATCTTTATTGGAGCATGGAGGGAAACATATCCATTCTCCAAAGCCGTTATTGCCTCATCAATTGCAGAAAATATTCTTCCTTCTCCCTTTTGCCCCTTAAGACGCATTGTGAGGTAATAAATTCCAAGAACCATATCCTGGGTCGGAACGACTATAGGAGCACCATTTGCTGGATAGAGTAGGTTGTTGGTGGACAGCATGAGAATGGAAGCCTCTGACTGACTTGCAGGAGAAAGCGGAATATGAACTGCCATCTGATCTCCATCAAAGTCTGCGTTAAACGCTGTGCAAACAAGAGGATGAAGTTTTATCGCTTTGCCCTCAACAAGAACAGGTTCAAATGTCTGTATACCGAGTCTGTGAAGGGTAGGAGCACGGTTAAGGAGCACAGGGTGGTTTGCAATAACTTCGTCAAGTACATCGTAAACTTCTGGCTCGCCTCTGTCAACCATTCCCTTTGCCTCTTTAAAGGTCTGAACAAGACCTCTTTCCTGAAGTTTGTTGCATATAAATGGCTTGAATAATTCAAGAGCCATAATTTTAGGAAGACCGCACTGATTAAGTTTCAATTCAGGTCCAACGACAATAACGGACCTACCGGAATAATCAACTCTCTTCCCGAGCAGGTTCTGTCTGAATCTACCCTGCTTCCCCTTTAAAGTGTCAGAGAGGGATTTTAGAGGGCGATTGTTTGATCCCCTGATAAGTCTTCCCCTTCTTCCGTTGTCAAAAAGAGCATCGACTGCTTCCTGAAGCATTCTTTTTTCGTTCCTGATTATGACTTCAGGTGCTTTCATATCTGAAAGTCTTTTCAGTCTGTTGTTTCTATTTATAACCCTTCTGTAAAGGTCATTGAGGTCGGAAGTGGCGAATCTTCCTCCATCAAGAGGAACAAGCGGTCTGAGTTCAGGGGGAATGACAGGAAGGACATCAAGCACCATCCACTCCGGTCTTATGCTGGCATTTAAACAGGATTCAAATATTTTTAGTTTCTTGTTTATATTTGTCTTTTTCTGAATATTGGCATCGGTTTTCAAATAAGATCTGAGAAGACCTACCTGGCATTCCATCCTTGTTTTATGACCGCCCTTTGAAGTCTGGCAGGAAGAACATTGACAGGTCTGGGAATACTGACTTAGAAGCTGTTTTATGGCGGCAGCGCCGATATTGCATTCAAAAGTCTCTTTCCCGTAAACACCTCTTATTGCTTCCATTGTCTTATCATAAAGAAGGGCTTTGTACCTTAGTACCTTTTTGCCCTCAAGGTCGGGGTTGTAAACAAGAGTGTTGTCGCTCATTTTCATAAGAAGTTCAAAAAGTTTTACGGTGTCCTTTTCTCTTTTCGGGACTTTTTCGTATTCCCACACGCATTCTTCAATGTTCTTGATGATTTTATTTCTTTCCTGGGCAGTGTCAGTGGGATATTTTGTGAGGTAATACTTTTTTACTTCCTCAACATCGATAACCAGAAACTTAGGGTCTGTAACTACCCATTGTTCATAATAGTTGACAGATTCAACATCTTTTGTTTTCATACCAAGTATTGTAGATATTCTCGGTGGAGTTCCCTTCAAATACCAGATATGACTTACCGGACAGGCAAGCGTAATGTGCCCCATCCTTTCCCTTCTGACCTTTGATGGGATGACTTCAACACCACATTTGTCGCAGGTTACCCCCTTGTATTTCATTCTCTTAAATTTTCCGCAAAGGCACTCATAGTCGCTGATAGGCCCAAAAATTTTAGCACAAAAGAGACCATCCCTTTCCGGCTTGAATGTCCTGTAATTTATAGTTTCTGGCTTTGTAACTTCTCCAAAAGACCATCCCATAATATCTTCAGGAGCAGCAAGTTTTAATTGGATCGCCTGAATTTTGTTGATACTTTGAGACTTTTCAAGATAAGTTGCTTTTCTCAAGGTAACACTCCTTTCGGCTCAAACTTCTTTCTGAGCCTCAACTTCTTCCCTGTCAATAAGTTTGACATTTATACCCAAGCCCTGCAGTTCCTTTACAAGAACATTGAAAGACTCCGGAACACCTGGTTCATCAGGAAATTTCCCTTTGACGATGCTCTCATACATTTTAGTCCTTCCAAAAATATCATCTGATTTCACTGTCAATATTTCCTGAAGGATGTTTGCCGCCCCGTATGCTTCAAGAGCCCAAACTTCCATTTCTCCGAACCTCTGCCCTCCAAACTGGGCTTTACCTCCGAGAGGCTGTTGCGTTATGAGGCTGTAGGGACCTATGGCACGAGCGTGTATTTTGTCTTCAACAAGATGTGCGAGTTTCATCATATATATAACTCCCACCGTTGTTTTTTGGTGGAAGTACTCTCCTGTTCTCCCATCCCTTAAGGAAACTTTTCCATCCTCAGGAAGTCCAGCTTTTCTTAGCAGGTCTTTAATTTCGTCCTCTTTTGCTCCGTCAAAAACAGGTGTTGATATATGCAAACCCAGTGCTTTAGCGGCCCATCCGAGATGTGTCTCGAGAATCTGGCCGACATTCATACGGCTTGGAACACCAAGAGGATTCAAAACTATTTCAACAGGTGTTCCATCTGGCAGAAAAGGCATATCTTCTTCTGGAAGTATTCTGCTTACAACACCTTTGTTTCCATGTCTTCCAGCCATTTTGTCACCTTCCTGAATCTTTCTCTTTATGGCAATAAAGACTTTTACCATCTTTATAATTCCGGGAGAAAGATCATCTCCTCTCTCTAAACTTTCTTTTTTCTCCTTATATTCTTTTTCAAGAACTTCGATTTTTCTCTTAGTTCTTTCTTCAATTTCACTAATTTTGTTGTTGATTTCCGCAGTTGCTTTTGCACTTGTTGTTCTTATTTCGATTTTAGAAAGCAGTTCAGCACGAAGGTTGGATAGCACTTCTCTTGTCAGTCTGTCGCCATCCTGAAGGACGACTTTTCCGGAATGTTTATCAACTATTTTCTTTGCACAGATCGTTCCTTCAAGAAGGTCTGTGATGGTCTTCCTGTTTTCTTCACGAAGAATTCTCATCTCGTCATTAAGATTTTTTCTGAGCGATGCTAAATAGTCTTCTTCTATTGCCTTTGTTCTTGCATCTTTCTGCTCGTCTTTTCTCGTAAAAATCTTTACATCAACAACCACACCTGAAATTCCTGGAGGACATTTCAGGGAAGCGTCACGATATTCCGCTGATTTTTCCCCAAATATAGCCCTTAACAATTTTTCTTCCGGCGTCATCTGGCTTTCGCCCTTAGGTGTAACTTTTCCTACAAGGTAATCTCCCGGTTTTACGGTAGCTCCTATTCTTATGATGCCGCTCTCATCGAGGTCTTTAAGCATCTCTTCTTTGGCGTTGGGAATGTCTCTTGTTATCTCCTCTTTGCCGAGTTTTGTATCTCTCGCCTGAATCTCAAGCTCTTCCATGTGAATTGATGTAAAACTATCTTCTTTTACAAGTTTCTCTGAAAGAAGAATAGCGTCTTCATAGTTGTAACCTCTCCACGGCATAAAGGCAACAAGGACATTTCTTCCAAGTGCCAGTTCACCATTGTCTGTACAGGGTCCGTCTGCGAGAACATCACCCGCCTTAACCTTCTGACCTACCTGAACAACAGGCTTCTGGTGGATACATGTATTCTGGTTGGATCTCTGGAATTTTGTTAAGTTGTAAATATTTGCACCGAAATCATATGACTTGTCACTTTCTCCTCCGCTCACACGGACGATTATTCTGTTTGCATCTACCTGATCAACAATCCCATCTCTTTTACAGACAAGTGTGGAAACAGAGTCTTTCCCCACTATCAATTCAACATCGGTTCCAACAATAGGCGCCTTCGGCTTCAACAATGGAACTGCCTGCCTCTGCATGTTTGAACCCATAAGGGCTCTGTTGGCATCATCGTGTTCAAGGAAGGGAATAAGCGCGGCCGCTATCGAAACTAACTGTTTTGGGCTGACATCTATATATTCCACTTCTTTTCTTGTCGCCATAATCGCTTCGCCCGCTTTTCTACATTCGATTCTGTTGCTTACAAAATAGCCATTCTCGTCAACCGCGCTGTTTGCCTGCGCAATGGTATACTTGTTCTCTTCCCATGCAGTTAAATAAAATGCGTAAGGAACCGCCTGGGGAATTTTTTTTCTTTCATCTTTTAATTTCTTGATTTCTCGTCTAAGTTCTTCCTCAAGAACAATCTCTCCCATAGAAAATGAACTGTCTCCTGGAAATGTAATCTGGTAATGGTTAAGAACTCTTCCATCTTCGACCTTTTTGTATGGAGTCTCAATAAATCCGTATTTGTTAATTCTTGCGTAAGTCGAAAGAGACGATATCAAGCCTATGTTGGGACCCTCAGGAGTTTCAATAGGACAAAGTCTCCCGTAATGGCTCGGGTGAACGTCTCTAACTTCAAACCCTGCTCTGTCACGGTTCAAACCTCCTGGCCCGAGAGCGGAAAGTCTTCTTTTATGTGTTATTTCGGAAAGTGGGTTTGTCTGATCCATAAACTGCGATAATTGAGAGGAACCAAAGAATTCCATAATCGAAGCTATTACCGGCTTTGCATTTAAAAGGTCTCTGGGCATAGCAGTCGTAAGGTTAGAGATAGCACTCATTTTCTCTTTTGTGGCTTTTTCCATCCTGGCAAGTCCAATTCTTATCTGATTCTCAAGAAGTTCTCCGACGCATCTGACTCTTCTATTTCCAAGGTTGTCAATGTCATCAAGCTCTTCTGGAGTTCTTCTGACTTTCAAAAGATATTTGACTATCTCGCAGTAATCCTCAAGATTTAAAATTCTCTTTTTTTCGAGTTCCTCCTCTAATTGTTTTTCACTTAGGTCTTTAATTTCGTCATAATGAAGCTTGGTAAGATATTTGAGAGCGCCAACTGCAGAGAAGTCATATTTCTTTCTGTCAAAAAAATTGTAATTGAAGAAGTTCTTTGCCCCTTCTGGCGTTACCGGGTCTCCAGGTCTAACTTTTTTGAAAAATTCTACATAGGCTTCATCCTGGTTCTTGCAATTGTCTTTGCCTGCGGTTTCAACTATAGCAGGACCTATTTCAGTCTGCTCCGCGAGAATAATCTCTATTTCTTTAAATCCCTTCTCCATAAGTTCTTTAATTTTGGTGGGCTCAAGTTTCTGGCAAGCTTCAACGAGTACTTCACCGCTTTCTCCGTCAACAATGTCTTTTACTGCGTAAGCACCGGTAATACTTTCGACATCAATATTTATATGTTTTATTCTTTTCTTGTTTAGTTTAAGAATATGACTTCTTTTTATTTTATTTCCTTTATGGATGATATCTTCGCCGTCTCTCTCAATTTTTTCAGCAGAGACAAGGTCAACTATTCTTTTTGAGACCTCAATTCTCGCTTCTCCATCTTTAAATTTGAGAGTATCGATTTCTTCCCCATAAAACCTTCTCAAAAGACTTTCGTTGTCTCCAAGACCCATAGCCCTTAAAAGAACAGTGGCAAGTCCTCTTCTTTTCCTGTCAATCTGAAGATTGAGCAAGTTCTTATTGTCGAGTTGAATTTCTACCCACGAACCTCTTGAAGGTATAATTCTGGCTTCAACTTCTCCTCTCTGTTCATTAAGTTGAAAAAAAACTCCAGGAGAGCGGTGGAGCTGGGAAACAACAACTCTTTCCGTTCCATTTATAATGAAAGTCCCCTTTTCTGTCATCATCGGCATATTTCCGAAGAAAACCTCTTCTTCTTTTATGTCGAGAACAGAGGGTGGATTTTGAGAACCCTTCTGATAAACCTCAAGCCTTACTTTCACTTTCAAGGGAACACCATAAGTCATTCCTCTTTCCTGACATTCCTGAACACTTGTCTTAATTCTAAGTCCCACATAATCGTCGCACTGGGGGCATCTTTTTATTGTAAGTTTATTCTTCTGTCCACATTTTTCACACTGCACATCGTGAGCTCTTGTATCTTTTACAACAATCTTCGCCCCGCAGTGGCGACAGGTCTGCCTCAAATGGTGTATTCCGCTTAAATGTCCACAACGACACTCCCAATCCCCGAGAGTGTAATCAACATAGTTTATAGCGCATTCCCCTCTAAAATCCTCAATAGGAAAAATCGACCTGAATGCCTCTTCCAGACCTTTGACACCTCTTTCTTCGGGAAGGAACTCCATTTGCAAAAAATTACTGTAAGATTCCCTTTGAAGTTTCAGAAGGTTGGGAATAGGTATCGAATCGGATATCCTCGAAAAATCAAGTCTTTTACGCGTTCCTCTTTCAACAATCTTTGCCATAAGGACATCTCCTCATAAAATGCGACTCAACAAAAATGATACACGGGCAGGGTATAAAGAACTATTCCCTGCCCATTACTGAACTCTAAGAGAAACTACTTGATTTCGACAGTGGCGCCTTTTTCTTCAAACTTCTTTTTGATCTGCTCAGCTTCGTTCTTTGGAATGCCTTCCTTAATTGTTTTTGGGGCACCTTCTACAAGGTCTTTTGCCTCTTTGAGCCCAAGAGCTGTGATTTCACGAACAACTTTGATGACTTCGATTTTTTTGTCGCCAGCGCTCTTTAAAATCACATCAAATTCTGTTTTCTCTTCAGCCTCCGCAGCCTGACCTGCTGCTCCTGTCGCTGCTACCATTACCGGTGCAGCTGCAGCAGCAGAAACTCCCCACTTCTCTTCAAGCATTTTGCTGAGTTCTGCTGCTTCCATAACTGTTAGGGAACTGAGTTGTTCAACTATTTGGTTGAGATCTGCCATTTTGATCCTCCTTTTATAAATATGGCTTTAAGGTTTAATTTCCTGTTTTCCGCGTTCACTTAAACATACTGCAATATTTCTACCCGGCGCCTTGAGTAAACCAATAATTTTTGACATCGGCGCCTGAATAATTCCAATAATTTGAGATCTAATTTCATTAACTCCGGGAAGTTTAGAAAGAACTTCAACTTCATTCTGTGAGAGAAGACTTCCGTCAACAAATCCACCTTTAATCTTCAGGTTCGGGTTATCTTTGGCAAACGAGGTGAGAGTTTTTGCCAGAGGAATAGGATCCTTCTCTGACCAGGCAATAGCCGTAGGACCCTGAAGAAACTTTTCAACGGGCTTTAAAGTGCTTTCCTGCGTGGCTTTTTTCAATAGGGTATTTTTTACAACTCTTATAGCACCGTTTGATTCTTTGATTTTCTCCCTGAGATTGCTGATTTCTTTAACTTTGAGACCTTTGTAATCTACAAAGTAAAAAGATGTGTATGTCGAAATCACATTCTGCATCTCTTTGATGATCTGCTCTTTTCCTGTCCGATTCACCTTTGACCTCCTTTACTGCTCGCCAACTTCTATTGGCACGGCTGGACTCATTGTTGTTGAAAGATAAGCACTTTTAAGATACTTACCCTTGAGAGAAGCGGGCCTTGCTTTAATTATCGCATCAAGCAACGATCTTAAATTCTCTTCAAGTTTACCTTCTTCAAAAGATATTTTCCCGACTGAACTGTGAATAACACCCTCCTTGTTAACTCTGAATTCAACCTTTCCAGCTTTAAGTTCTTTAACCGCTTTTCCTATATCAAAAGTAACGGTTCCCAGTTTCGGGTTTGGCATAAGTCCTTTTGGTCCCAGTATTTTTCCAAGTTTTCCAACCTCTTTCATCATATCAGGAGTAGCCACTACTGCATCAAAGTCAATCCATCCCCCCTGAATTTTTTCTATTGCCTCAGCACCCATAGCAAAATCAGCACCGGATTCTTCCGCTTCTTTTATCTTTTCCCCCTGAGCAATTACGAGAACTTTAACCTTCTTGCCCAATCCGTGAGGAAGTGTAGTGGTCCCTCTTACATTCTGGTCAGCATATTTAGGGTTAACACCGAGATTAAGCGCAAGATCAAGAGACTCGTCAAATTTTGCATAGTGAATCTTTTTCAAAAGCTGTATTGCCTCGGGAATTGAGTACAGCTTTTGCTCAACTTTACTCAAAGCGGCTTTATGCTTTTTGCCTAACTTAGCCATTTCAATTCTCCTTATATCTATTCAATAACTTCCAAACCCATACTTCTGGCGGAACCCATAATAGTTTTTTTTGCTGCTTCAAGGTCTTTTGTATTAAGGTCGGGCATTTTCTTTCTGGCTATTTCTTCGATCTGCTTCATTGTTACCTTACCGACTTTGTTCTTATTTGGCTCTCCCGAACCTTTTGCAATTCCTGCAGCCTTTTTCAAAAGGTCTCCAGCAGGCGGAGTTTTCATAATGAAACTAAAGGATTTGTCTGCATAAATGGTAATAACAACAGGAATGATAAATCCCTCCTGACCTTTTGTTTTAGAATTAAAATCCTTGCAGAAAGCCATTATGTTAACTCCATGCTGACCTAAAGCAGGACCAATAGGTGGAGCCGGGTTCGCCGCTCCAGCTGGTATCTGTAATTTAACCTCTGCGACAATTTTCTTAGCCATTTTTATTTCTCCAATCCAAAGTTATATTTTTTCTACCTGAAGAAAATTGAGTTCCACAGGTGTTGACCTTCCGAAAATGGTGACCATAACAGTAAGAGTTCCTTTGTCTAAATTAATTGATTCAACAATTCCTTGAAAGGAAGCAAAAGGACCATCTGTTATCTTGACCTTCTCTCCCTCCGTAAAAACGATTTTCGGCTTTGGAGACTCAGTGCTTTTTGTCATATGGCCCATGATTCTGTCAACTTCTTCAGTGCTAATAGCTTCCTGTCCGATAAAACCGGTTACCTTGGGAGTATTTTTAACAAGTTGTTTCGTCTCATCGCTCATAATCATTTGAACAAGAACGTATCCTGGGAAAAATTTCTTAGACGAAACTCTCTTTTTACCATCTTTAATTTCTACAATATTTTCAGTTGGGATCATAATTTCGCCGAAAAGTTCTTGCATCCCATACGCCTGAATACGGTTTAAAAGACTTTCTTTGACTCTCTGCTCAAAGCCAGAATATGTATGAATTATATACCACTGCATTCCTTCAGTCATTTACCAATTCCTCACGCCATCTTCTCAAGGAAATACTGAATTATGCTGAAAATCGCCTGATCAACGATCCACAAAAAAACTCCAAATATTATGCAGACGACTATCACCACGAGTGTTGTGTCAATTACTTCTTCTTTGCTTGGAAAAGAAGTCCTCTTAATTTCCATTCTCACATCTTTAATAAAAGAAGGGAGACTTTTGAACCATTCTAATATCTTCATTTCGCAACCCCGTTTTTCAAAAAATGGCAGGCCAGGAGGGACTTGAACCCCCAACACCCGGTTTTGGAGACCGGTACTCTACCAGTTGAGCTACTGGCCTGTAATACCATCAGATTACTTTGCCTCCTTGTGAATCTTGTGGCTCTTGCAAAAAGGGCAATATTTTTTTGTTTCAAGTTTTTCCTGATGCTTTTTCTTGTTCTTCGTAGTTGTATAATTTTTCCTTTTGCATTCGGTACATTGAAGGTGAATAAGGTCACGCATTTTACTCTCCTACTTCTACTATTTTTCCTATCCCGATATTCTTTCCATCTTCAACAAGATAAAAAGAAAAGCCTTTTTTCAAAAAGAATTCTTTAGAAAGGTGCACTTTTGCAAATGAACTGTCTCCTGGAAGAAGAGTTTCCCTGTCTTTTGGAAGTTCAACTTTTGCTTCAATTAACCTTCCAAAAATGGATACGGATAACTGGCTTTCCTTTGGAAGTGGTTCAATTCTACCATCTTCTTCTTTCCTGAAAATGTAGCAGAGCGAATTGAAACTCTTTTTGATATTGTTCAAGCCGTTTTTATATAAAGGAGTTCCTTTCTCGACATCCTTTGCACTTACCCCCTCAACATAAACAGAAACTTGTCCTTTGTTATAAACTTCCTCCTTGGGTTCTCCGTCGATTTCCAATCCCTTTACTTTAACAGTTTTGGTAGTGCTTTTTGTCAGGATTGTCAAGCTGTCTTCTTTAGAAATTTTTCCAGAAACAAAAGTCCCCTTTCCCAGCACCATTCCAAAGGGCGTATCGGAAAATTCATTGAGAATAAGAAGTGTTTCTTTCTCTTGAACTTTGCCATTTAAGGCAAAATAATTCTCAAAAGAATTTAATATATCAAAAAGGAAACCACAGTTTGAACATTCTTTTTTTCCACAACCACATTTTCTTGCTTGAAGAGCGCTACCATAAATTATCGGGCAGGCAGAGGATTTAAAACCAACATCATTCAAAAGCTGTTTAACTTCATTAACAACCATTTCCTGCAGGGACTTTCCGACCATATCAATCTTGTTGATTAAAACAGCAATTTTCTCAACGCCAACTTTTCTTGCAAGACCCAGATGTTCTCTTGTCTGTGGCATAGGCCCATCAGCAGCCGAAACAACAAGCAAAATGCCATCTATGGTTGGAGCGAAAATCATACTTTTAACAAAATCCTGATGGCTCGGATAATCGCTGACAATAAAATCTTTGTTTGCACCTGAAATTTTTATCTGTGCTCTGTTAAGTTTGAGCCCTTCGTCTCCGCCAATCACAGCAAGGTCAATTTGCTCATAAGGAACCAGAGGCGCAATTCCAACCTTTGAGAAAGAATTACTGATAGCAGCAAGAAGAGAACTCTTGCCGTGATCAACATGTCCCAGAATCGAAATGTTAACTTCTTTACACATAATTTATCCTATCCTTATAACAACTGGAGCCCGCGACCAGGATTGAACTGGTGACCTCATCCTTACCAAGGATGCGCTCTACCGACTGAGCTACGCGGGCAGAAGCATCAAAGAAATGCTTAAAATAAAACACACTTTTGCTTACTTTTCCAAAAACAACTTCACTTCCCAACTTCGAAGGAGCACCCCCTCGGTCTCGGGTTCCAATCCCTCTGGGGGACAAATGGAGCGGGCGACGGGATTCGAACCCGCGACCCTCAGCTTGGAAGGCTGATGCTCTACCAACTGAGCTACACCCGCTTAAACAAAACATTCTACCTCCAAAACAAAACAAGAACTTTCTCTGTCCTAAAATCTCCAATTTTTTAAGTGGTGGAGGGGGTAGGAATCGAACCTACGTAGGCGCATGGCCGGCAGATTTACAGTCTGCTCCCTTTGACCGCTCGGGAACCCCTCCACCTCGGAGTATTAGGGATAAAACCCGGTTACCCGTCATCGCGATCTGGAGCCGATGAGAGGACTTGAACCTCCAACCAACGGATTACAAATCCGCTGCTCTACCGTTGAGCTACATCGGCGCTTTAGCCCATTAATCCGGGCTAAGCAAAAAAACTATATCATATTTTTTTTAAAAATGCAATACCCTGTAGAAGTCCACAACGTTTGAGACTTTTGGGGAGGAAAGGCAGCAAGACAAATTCATCTGTAACCTCTATAAAAATTGGTGAAGGTTTCAAGTTTTTTCTGAATGTTCCTCTATCTTTTGTTCTTCGGTGCGCGTGAACCTCGAATCAAAGCCGAAAACAATCATCCTTTCTCCTTTCGAGCTTTTTCCCACCTGAAGATTGTAGCCCCTGACACTCTATACTCCT
>DYJZ01000039.1 GCA_020722885.1 Thermoanaerobaculum aquaticum | reverse complement strand
AGGGCCTGAATATTTAAGCCAGATAGCAAGCCGTTTCTGGTAACTGGCCTTATCTTTGGCTTCTTGTGTCCAAGCGAGAAGTTCCTCCGGAGAAAACCATGAACTTAACTGCGAAGGGGCTCTCATATTCACCTCCGCTTTTAGAATACATTACTCTATCTTTGATGTCAAATAGGTATGAGATGTTTATGTCAAAATTTATGGTGGGTGCGTGTGTATTCATACTGAAATGTTTTAACTATTTATAAACGATTGTAAGCCCTAAAAGTCTTATTCCGCTCTTGAAGGGAAGAATTTTGATTTTTTCGACCTCAGAAGCCTCTACAGCCAGATTTGACGGCGTTGAAAGGTTCTCTATGTCTTTTGTGATTTCTTCTATTTCCTTTTTTAAATTTTCATAAAGAATGAGTTGCTCTTCATATCTTGCTTTTGCGGTCTCAGCCATACGCTCTTTCGACATAGTTGAACTGATTCCACCAAGGATGCTTCTTTTTGAACCGAAAATTCCCCTCAATATTCCAACTCCTGCGGTTGTATATGTTTCTGCTTTTCTTTTTTCATATTCAGTTTTAAGCCTATCAAGTTTAATTCGTGAGCGTTCAAGAATGAGTTCTTTTGCTTTCTTTTTCTCAAGGAGCGGTTTCAACTCTTTTTGTTTTCTTTTTGTTTCAAGAATTTCCTTTTCATTCTTGACTCTTTGCAGAAAGTTCTCGAGCGTTTCTTCAGGTTCAGAGATAATTCCTGTGGAAGGATGTTTAAAAATCTCTGTTTCATATTTAAGAGAAAGTATCTCAGTTATTTCTTTTTCGATCTCCTCTTTTTTGCTTGAATATAACCATTGGGGCATTTTTGATAGCTTTGATTTAGGTGGCTTTGAGACGGAAAATTGAACATCTTCTTCATTAAATTCCTTGATGAAGGACAATGTGATATTCAATCCTCCTTCTTTTATTTCTGATACAAATTTCTTTTTCTTTGAGAAAATTCTGCCTGAAATTTTGTAAGGAATTTCTGCTTCAAACAGAAAATTTGGAGAGAGGATTTCTGAGTTTCCATAAAGCACCTGTATGCCTTTGGGAGCAATAAAAATTTCGCTTTCTTCGTTTTTGAATGCTTTTTGAACTTTTTCCTCGACAAAATTTTTGAGTTGATTTTCTGAAAGAGGACCAAGTAGCAGAGATACGCACTGCCTTGTCTTAAAGACAATGGGATTTTCTTTGCGAACATCGTTGAGAACAAACTCCCTCTGTTTTAATTGAGGAAGGTAGGATACCGCCTGAACACCGCCTGATATGGTGCTCAAGCCCTCTTTGACTCTTTCAATGTCGTTTTGAGTTTGAAGCCTTCCAATAAACCAGAGCCCAGCATTTGTCAATCCCTTGTAATCAACATCGTATGGGTTTTGGGTTGAAAGTATTGTAGAAAAGCCAAACGCTCTTCCTTGTTTTAATAGTCCCATAAGGGGTTGCTTTGTGGGAGGGTTTTTTGGGTAAGGCGGGAAGAATCCGAACACTTCGTCAAAAACCAGAGCCATCTTTAATTTTTCGCTACCATTTTGCCTTCTAACCCATCGGTAAAGTTCGGAAAGAAAAATTCCTAAAAAGAATTCCCTTTGTTCATCTGAAAGCTGGGAAAGTGTAAAGATAGTTTCATTTTTCGTGTCAAAAAAAAGTTTATCAAAATTAAGCTCATCTCCTTTGTGGAAGTAGGTCATTAAAGGAGAGGAGAGAACCCCGTTTAACTCAACTGCAAAAGAGATTCTTTTCTCTCTGGAGATCACGGTATTTAGAGGGAGAATTCCAAGTTTAGAAAATGGAGGCTCGACAATTCTTTCGAGAAGGATTTCTAAGGTTAAATCTTCTCCCTTTTTCCATGAATCAATAAAGAGTGAGGAAAGGAGTAGCCCTTGAGGTGAGGTAGTTGCATCGTCTCCTCTTGTCTGGGTCAAACTGAGTAGAGATGCTGTTATTGAATTTGCTTTTTCAAGTATGTTCGCCTCGTCCTTAGAAGGAATAGACGAAAACCTTTCAAGAACATTGACAGGAGAAAGAGCTAACCCTGGAGTGTAAATTTTTATTTTTCTTTGAAGGAGGTGTTCAATTTTTTCCTGACCTATCCTCCATTCATTCAAGCCTTCTCTATATTTTGATATAAAATCATCTATTTTGTTTTCTGGAAGGTAGGAAGAAAGGGTTTCTCCTGTCACTTCTCTGAAAACGAGGAGACGGTTTGTGAGGTCTCCCTTTGGATCAATTATTACTGCAGGGATTTCATTTAGAGCTAACTCTTCAAGGATTGAAATTAAGAGTCCCGTCTTTCCGGAACCGGTCATTCCGAGAACAAAAGCGTGAGTATTGAATGAGTCCGGTTTTAAGAAAACTTCTTTTTCACTGTTTATTTCTTTTCCAAGAAAAAAATCAGTCACTTTGCCTCCCCAAAAATTATTTTAACATTTTTTTTAAGTGATTGATCAAAGCTTTCATTTTGAAATAAATTGAAGAACATCTTGAAGGGAAAGAAGCTCTATTGCTTTCCGTTTTGAGATCTCCTGAAGGGTCTTAAAGAAGACCTCTTTTGCAAGAATAGCGTCAAAAAGAGCCCTGTGCCTTGTCTTCACATGTATTCCCATCATCTCGCAAAGGGAATCGATGGAACAACAATCTCTTCTAAACAATTTCTTTGCAAGTTTTAGCGAGCGGGAGGGAAATCGAGATAGAGTGTCATGTTAAATCTTCTCAGTTCGCTTTTAATTGCTGCAAGATCGAAACTTAAATTGTGGGCTACCACTTACCTTTTAAAAATTGATGTATTTCCTGCCACTTTTCTTCAAATGAGGGTGCATTGCAAATGTCCCTGTCAGTTATTCCTGTTAATTCTTTACTTTTTTTCGAAATGGGGCAATTTGGGTTTAGAAAGGTTGAATATTTTGAAAAGATTTCTTCTCCTTTTGAGGTAACCATTCCAAATTCAACAATTCTGACCGAATTTCCATTATATGTCGTTTCTGTGTCGATGAAAACCCTGTTTACTTCTTTAAAGACAGATTTGAAGAAGGCTTCTCAAGCAAAAAAATTTCTCCCTCTTTAACTTCAAAAATTTTTTCTTTTTCAAGAAAAGATTTTATTACTCTTTCGGTGTTTTTATTTTTGAAATCAAGAAACATCACATCTGTCCAAAATAAATTTTGACAGAACCATCTAAGAAGTCAAGAAGAAAAATATCAAGACTATTGAGAAATACTCCGTTGCGAGTGCTCACTAACCGTGTCATTGCGAGCCCACTCTAAAGCAGTCATTGCGAGTGCTCCTTGGAAGCCTCCTC
This sequence comes from Thermoanaerobaculum aquaticum, assembly GCA_020722885.1. Lineage (GTDB taxonomy): Bacteria > Acidobacteriota > UBA4820 > UBA4820 > UBA4820 > UBA4820. Next base: position 16,959 of record DYJZ01000039.1, on the reverse strand, counting down.
AGGCGAAGCAATTTCCCTCTTGCTCACAAAGCCGAAACGTAAGCCTTAGAGGGGTGTTCAATGGAGGTTTGCAAAAATTATTTAATCTTTTTGCGGTTTTTCCACTGCCATTTTAGAGAACATTTCTAATTAGTTTAAGAGAGGAAATTATCATATATCTTTGACAGGGAACTTATGGAAATTGCTCGACAGGTTTTTTCAAACACCGCCCATTAAACCCGAAACCTATCAGCCGAACCTTTTTAAGGAGTAGTTGGACAGCATAATAACATATAGAGGCATAAAAACAGTGAGCCTCGTTTTCAAGCCTCCAAAAACCTCGTCCAGAATCCTCAATTTTTCAGGATAAACCTTCCGCTTTCAAATTATCCTAAACAGCAGTGAAGAAACATAAACTTTTCTGAAAACTCTTTTAAAGAGATTTTGTTTTTTTCTTGAAGGTATTTTATTAGATTCTCTCTAAGACCTAACAATTTCTGAACGCGTTTTTTCGTCTAATCTGGTTATTTCAAACCTTGCCGGGTCTTTTGTCCTGACTTCTTCAAAAACAATATTTGGAGGAAGAGAAAGAATTTCTGCATTGTCTTCCAGAAATCTTTTGACATAAGACGATACTTTCACAAGATATTTTTTATATGGTGATGTGTTTCTTAATTGTTTGAAGATGGAGTTTACTATTCTCCATGGAGCGGTAACCTTGCCTTTTCCTTCACAGCATGGACAGGTGTAATAATAAATTTTGTCGAGGGGTTTGTGGGTTCTCTTTCTTGTCATCTCAACAAGCCCAAACTCAGAAATTTTGAGGATTCTTGTTTTAGCCTTATCCACTTTCAGGTGTTCCTGAAGTTTGTGAAGGATCTGTTCGCGGTGATTTTTGTCTGTCATATCGATAAAGTCAATTACAATTATTCCCCCCAGATTTCTTAATCTTAGTAGCCTTACAATCTCTTCCGCAGCTTCAAGGTTTGTTTTGAATGCTGTTTCTTCAAGAGATTTTTTCTCAACGAATCTTCCAGAATTGACATCTATTGCGACAAGCGCCTCTGTAGGTTGAATGACAATGCATCCTCCAGAAGGAAGCGGAGTTTTAGGTCTCAAGGCTTTTTCAAGTTCCTCTTCCACTTTGTAATTCTCAAAAAGTCCTGATTCGTTCTTCCACAACTTTATTTTTATGTTGTGCCCATTTATTCCTTCCAGGCTTGCTCCTATTTTTTCTGCAAGTTCATTATCATCAGTAATCAACTCCCCTTTAGTTTTTATTAAAATTTCACGAACAACTTTTAGAGGAAGATCCAATTCCTGATGCAGGATTGAGGGTGCTGTGCAGTTTTCTTTTTTGAGGCTTATCAAAGACCATAGTTCAGCAAGGCTCTGCATTTCCAGAGCAAGTTCTTCTTTCGATGCTTCTTCTGCAGCTGTTCTTGCTATAAATCCTCCAGAAAAATCTCGTTTTAATTCTGAAAGAGTCTCTTTTAATCTTGACCGTTCGTTTTCGGGAATTTTCCTGGAAGCACCTATTTTGTTTATCTGTGGCATATATACAAGATAATTTCCGGGAAGAGAAATCAGGGAGGTAAGGCGAGGGCCCTTTTGTCCTATTTGTTCTTTTGTTACCTGAACAAGAATTTCCTGACCTGATTGTAATGAAGAAAGGGGGTGTTTTATTTCCTTTTTGTTTGATCCTTCCGATTCTAAAAAACGGCGCATATCGCCTTCGTAAAGAAAGCCATCACGGTCAAGTCCTATGTTTATGAAAGCGCAGTCAACTCCGGGAAGTATCTTGTTTACTTTTCCTAAAAAAATGTTTCCCACGACTCCGCCGCAATGTTTTGGCTCAAGAAAATATTCTACAAGTTTCTTGTTTTCAAATAGGGCTATTTTGGTAAAAAGGAGGTCTTTGCTAACAAGAAGTTCAACTTCCATAAACCGAGCACTCCAATAAAAATTTATTTTAGCCTAAACTCTCTGGCATTGCAAAAAAATTATGGTTTCCTTCTCTTCCTGAAATCATCACCATACATATGAACCGTCCTGCACATCTCGTAAAGTCTTGATCGTGTTCTTGTGCCAATTCTTTCAGTAAGAGATGGTTCTCCATTTTGAGCATCGTCAAGGTAATTGGTTGTCAAAATTGTAGGAAGATTTTTGTTGTATCTATGAGAAATCAGGTAGTGGAGTATTTCCTGGGACCATTGTGAACTAAGGCATCCAATTTCGTCTATGACGAGAAGTTCTGCTTCTGCAAAAGGATACAAAAGGTCATATTCTGTCGTGTCTGCATTTCCATAGGTGCTTCTAATTTCTCTGTAAAGTTCATTAAGCTCAACAAATTTTGCTGGACTCTTCTTTTTGAAAAATATTTCATTTAAAATTCCAACAGCAAGGTGTGTCTTTCCAACGCCGCATGGACCCATAAATAGAAGGCCATTTGGCTTGCTTTCTTCAAAAACAGGGTAGTCTTCAGAGTATTTTTTTGCAATTTCGTAAGCCTCTTTTAGTGAAGGATTGTCTTCTGGAACGATAAATCTCGATAAGACACACTTATTTCTGTATTTTTCCGGGACATTTGAAGTTTCAAGAAGTTTGGTGGCTCTTTCCGTTTCCTGGCAGGAGCAGGGTTTTGAGTAAAAAACACCATCAATTTCAACTAGCACAAAACCGCTGTCTTCGCATTTTTTGCAGTTATGAGCCATTTTTATTCTTCCTTATAACATTGAAAAGCTTTTTGCGGTAGAAAAAAATAAGAAGAAAAACAGCAAAAGAGAGCAGAAGAAATTCTATCCATATTCCAAGAATTTTGTAGAGTCCTTTAATTTCTGCAAATTCTTTTCCTGCTGTGGAAACAATAAAATAGATAAAAATAGCGTAAATCAGGTTTCCTATAGTTGCTGTAATTAAAACAATGGGGAAGTTTATTCTGTAAAACCCAGCCAGAGGAAATATTATGGGCCTTATTCCTGGAAGAAATCTATTAAAGAGCAAAGTAAAAAAGTATGATTTTTTAAAAGGTTGTTCAAATTTTCCGATTGCGACTTCAATCTTTTCTCCAAAAAGATCAAACTCTTTTCCTTTTAACCCCATTCTATAAGCTAAAAGAGCGCCAATTGTTCCCCCAATTGAGATTCCTAATAGTATTGGAAAGAAGGGTTTGTTTTTCAATATTGAGAGAAAAGAAAGAATCAGGATAGTTAAATCGCAGGGTAAGGGAGGAACAATATATTTTATTAAGGCAATTGCAAAAGTCAGACAAAAACTAAAAAAAACAGAAATGCTTAATTCTTCAGTAAGAAGATTTATAAAAGATTGTTCCATTTTTTCGTATTAAAATGGAATATTGTCATCCTGCTGTGAAGGTTCCTGTTCTTCTGTTGTGATATCAGAGTCAATTGTTTTATCTGCTCCACTTTTCCCGAGAAAAAGAATTGTGTTTGCCCTTATTTCAAACACAGTTCTGTCCTGCCCCTGTTTATCCTTATATTGCCTTGATGCGATTGAACCTTCTACATAAACCTGGCGCCCCTTTTTCAAAAATTGCCCGCAGTTTTGAGCAAGATTCCCAAAGGCGACTATTTTGTGCCATTCAGTATGGTCAACCCAATTGCCATCTTTGTCTTTTCTTCTCTCCGTGGTTGCTATATTGAAACTGGCAATTGCTGTTCCTTGAGGGGAATATTTGATCTCCGGATCCTGTCCGAGATTGCCCACCAAAATAACTTTATTAATTCCTCCGCTCATATTTTTCTCCTTCCTCTTTTATTATAACAATTTTTTGAAGTATTATAAATACTTAAGGAGGTTTATTTGGTAAAAGTTATCGGAGGGTTATTCAAAGGAAGAAAATTGAAAACAATTGAGGGGCTTAAAACAAGACCTACTCCTTCAATTGTAAGAGAAGCCATTTTTGATATACTCGCTGAGAAAATTGAGGGTGCGAATTTTCTTGATCTTTACGCTGGTTTTGGCTGTGTGGGAATTGAAGCCTTGAGTAGAGGTGCAGCATTTGTGCTCTTTGTTGAGGAGGATTTTAAAATTTCGTCAGTCATAAAAGAAAATTTGGGCTTGTTTGGAATTAACGCAAAAGGTCAAGTTTTGACGATTCCTGTTTTTAAAAGTTTAAAAAAAATTTCTTTTTACAATATAAAATATGATTTCATTTTTCTTGACCCTCCCTATTTAAAAACTTCTTTTAAAGATTTTTTTGAACTTCTTTCAGAGAGCAACATTTTGTCTAGGGAAGGAGAGGTGATAATACAACATTCGCGAAAAGTTGAGATCGTCCTAACTGAAAACTATTTGCAAAAAAAGCGCTACAATTATGGAGACACTTCTTTATCGTTTATAAGAAGGAAAGGAAGTGAAGATGAGACTTGAAAACGGTAGTTTGTATCTGGATTGCAATGCTACTCTTCCCACTAAAAAGGAAGTTCTTTCTGCTTTTTTAAGGGCGGAAAAAGAGGGGTTCGCCAACCCTTCATCTTCATATCTACTGGGTAAAAGAGCAAGAAAAATGGTTGAGCATTCCAGAGAAAATATTTTAAGCAAACTTAATTTTAATGGCAACCTGGTTTTTACTTCTTCAGCAACTGAAGCAAATAACCTTTTGCTTCTATCTGCATCATTTAATGAAAGAATAAAGAAAATTATCGTATCCAGAATTGAACACCCGAGCATCAGTGAAGTGATTCCAGTTTTAAAAAAGCAGGGCAGTAAAGTGGAAGAAATTAGAGTGGGAAGGGATGGAGTAATTGATTTAGAACGATTAGATAAAAGTGTTTCCTTTGGTTGCTTTGTTTCTGTAATTGCAGCCCACAATGAGACAGGAGTAATTCAACCCATAAGAGAAATAGCGGAAATTTGCACAAGAAAAAATGCACTTTTTCATACAGACCTTGTGCAGGCTTTTGGAAAAATTAAACTTCCTTTTGAAAGCGTAAAACCGAATGCTTTGACAATTGCTTCCCACAAAATTGGCGGACCAAAGGGAATTGGTGCTCTTATTTTTGATGACAAAATAAAAATTGTTCCTATGATAAGAGGTGGAGGGCAGGAAAAAGGGTACAGGTCTTCTACAGAGAGCGTTCCTCTTATATTTGCTTTTTCAAAGGCAGTAGAACTTACTGACACAGAAAAATTTTTTAAACTTAAAACTATAAGGGATGAAATGGAAAAACTTCTTTCAGAAAAATTTTCCTTGACAATTTACGGAAAAAATTCTCCACGACTTCCAAATACATCATTCTTTTCTATTGAAGGTTTTGATGGAAGAGAGATACAAAATAAACTCAATAAAGAAAAAATATATATAGGAACTGGTTCAGCCTGCCACGGAGCAGGATTGCAAATTCCCAGAGTTGTTCTTGAGATGGGGTACACGAATGTAGATTATCCTTTGAGAATAAGTTTTTCTTCGATGACTAAAGAAAGAGATATAAGGAAATTTGTCAGTGTTCTCTGTGAAATTTTGAGAGTATAATATTGAACCTGGAGCAAGAAATGAATAATGAAGTTTTAAAATTTGATTTGCCTCAAAATAGATATCTTTTAAAAATACTTGACAACATTTCAGATGGAATTATTTTAATAAGTCCTGAAAGGAAAATACTTTTTGTCAATGATACAGCAAGAAAACTTCTCAAATACAATGAAGGGGAGATTCTTAACTGTCAATGCAAGACCATTACAAAAACATCTAAATGTGATAATGATTGCCCATTAAGTTGTGCTTTAGCTGAAGGTAAAGACCTAAATGATATTGAAATGTGGTATACAACAAAAGATGGCAACAAGTTTCTGAGTCAAACACGCGTTCTTCTATTGAAAGATGAAAGCGGTAATTTTGTTGCAGGAGTTGAAATCTTCAAAGATCTTACATTGGTCAAAAGAATTCAGCAGGAGATGGAACAAAAGTTTGATTTTTCAAATATAGTTGGCGAAAGCAAAAAAATGAGAGAGGTTTTTGAGCAAATTCAAATGGTTGCAAAGACTGATTCAACATGTCTTATTACAGGCGAAAGCGGAACAGGCAAGGAACTGATAGCCAACGCGATTCATTACAATTCTTCAAGAAAAGAAGGGCCTTATGTGAAAATTAACTGTGCAGCACTCAATGAGGGAGTTCTTGAAAGCGAACTTTTTGGCCATGTCAAAGGGGCTTTTACAGGTGCAAACTGGGATAAAGTTGGAAGATTTGAGTATGCCAATAAAGGAACAATTTTCCTCGATGAAATCGGTGAAACTCCGCTGTCAGTTCAGGTAAAGCTTTTAAGAATCCTTCAGGAGGGAGAGTTTGAAAGGGTTGGTTCATCAAAGACTATAAAAGTTGATGTCAGACTTATTGCGGCAACAAATAAAAATATAGAAGAGGAAGTAAGAAAAGGAAATTTCAGAAACGACCTTTACTATCGACTCAATGTTTTTCGAATACATGTTCCTTCTTTGAGGGAAAGAAAGGAAGATATTCCGCTACTTGTTGACCATTTTATAAAAAAAATTGCAAAAAAAATGCCCCATAAAAATTTGGAAGGAATAGAAACCGATGCGATTACCAGGTTGATGTCCTACGATTATCCTGGAAACATAAGAGAACTTGAAAATATTGTTGAACACGGAGCCATAAGGGCAAACTCTTCTTATCTTAAAATTTCTGATCTGCCTCTTCCTTTGGTGCCTTTTAGAATAGATTCAGAGACCAAGCTTCACCAGATACACATTCCACTTCAGAGTCTTGAGAAGGAGCTTATTGTCAGGACACTTGAAGATTCAAAATGGAGAATAACGAAAGCGGCTCAAAAATTGGGTGTTTCAAGGGTTACTCTGTGGAGAAAGATGAAAGGATATGGTTTGGCCAAAACAGAATGAAAAAGGGGCGTTAGACCGCCCCTTTAAAAAAAGAAAATTTTCATTAAAATTTTTTAGAAAATAACTCCTTTGACAGGTAGTGTGATTGTTTTCTTGTTTGTAAGAATTACTATGGCTCCATTAAACGGTCCCTCTTTAACTTTTTGGGAATTGAGATGAAGTTTAATCGAATAAGCCTGGTTTGGCTGAGTCTCTTCGAATGTTGCTTCGATAAATGGCAGAGTTGATTTTACTTTTTTTATCTCAAGTGAGGCTTCCAATTCATATCTCACAGTTATTACCTTGGTCAGTTCAGGAGATTCAGGATTTGAAATAATGAAATTTTTGCTAAGGCCACTATATCTCACATCTTGCGGGAAAACAGTAAGTGGCTCTCTCATTGTTCCAAACAAGTTGATGTTTAAAGAAGGTACCTTAGGGTGAGTAGTTTTTAAGATGAAATTTCCCTGAATTGGCCCGGTGGGATAGTCTGCGGGGATTATTGTCTTAAATTTGGCTGATTTTTTGTCAGGAGCAAGGGTAATATTGTAAGAAATCTTATCATCAAGAGCTGTTATTTGTGTAATTTCAAAAGGTTGACTGTCTTCTGAAGTAATGTCAAAATCTTTTTCAATTGGAGCTCCAGTATAGACTAATCCAAGAGAAAGTCTTTCTGAAGGTCTTACGCTCAATAAAGTCTTAACATTTGCCTTTATTACCAGTGTAAAAACGGCATTGTCTTTGTCATTTGTCTGGACATTAATGGTTTTTGAAATATTGCCGGAATAACCTTCGGTTTTTACAGTGGCAGAAATTTTGCCACTTTTTCCTGGTGCAATCTCATTATCATATTCTGCCACAGTGCATCCGCAGGTTGGTTGAACCCTCAAAACTTTAAGGACACCTTCACCCTTGTTATGCAATATAAATTCGTGTTCGATGCGATTCCCTCTTACAACATCTCCGGCGTTGAATTCTGTTTCAGGAAGCTCAAGTTTTGGAGGAGGGCCAGATTCTTCCTGCTGAGCTTTACCTGCACTTTCTTCCATTGGTTGCGGCTTTTCAGGACTTTTTATCGGTTTGATTCTTTTTGGTGGTTTCTGGGTGTTTTCAGTCTTTTTTTGCTGTGGTTGTGACGGGACTGCCGTTGGAGTTTCCTGAGAGAAAGAGGAAAATGTAAAGATTGCGAACACAACGATAAGAAAAACCGAACTGATTCTTTTCATTTTACTACCTCCTAAAATTTAAGGCAAAATTATACACCTTATTACTTTTTTGTCAATATGCCATTACTGCGCATTGAAATTTTGCTACTTTTCTTTTCTTAATTTATAATAATTTCTGGAGGTAATATTTGGATAAGTTTGTAATAGAGGGAGGAGTTCCACTAAAAGGAGAAATTTCAATTAAGCCTGCCAAGAATTCTCTTCTACCCTGCCTTGCAGCGTCTATTTTAACTGCGGAAGAGGTGATATTTGAAAAAAGCTCATCTCTAAGTGATATTAATTCCATGCTTTCTCTCCTCCAATATCTTGGGGTAAGTGTTTCAGGAAAAGCTGGTGAAAGGGTTGTTCTAAAAGCTGACAAAATTTCTTCACTTACCGCCCCTTATGACCTTGTGAGGAAGATGAGGGCGAGTTTCCTTGTTTTAGGTCCTTTGCTTTCGAGATTCAAAAAAGCAAAAGTATCGCTTCCCGGTGGTTGCGCTATAGGAGCAAGACCAGTTGACCAGCACATAAAAGGACTTAAAGCACTTGGGGCAGAAATTGATTTTGAAGAGGGCTATGTTGTTGCAAAATGTAACAGGCTTAAAGGCGCAGATGTTTTTTTTGATAAAATTACAGTAGGAGGAACACAAAACATTTTGATGGCTGCGGTCCTGGCAGAAGGTAGAACGACAATAATAAATGCTGCAAAGGAGCCTGAGGTTGTAGATCTTGGAAACCTTCTCCTAAAAATGGGTGCAAAAATTGAGGGTTTAGGGACGGATAGAATAATTATTCACGGTGTAGAAAACCTTAAAGGGGCGACACATTGTCCCATTCCAGACAGGATAGAGTGTGGTACTTTTCTTGCGGCTGCTGCTGCAACAAGGGGCATAATAAAAATCAAAAATTGCATTCCTGCTCATCTTGAAAAGTTCCTCACTAAATTAAAAGAAATGGGTTTTGAAATTCAGATTGATGACGCCTCTATTTTTCTTAATGGAGAGAAAGATGTAAAATCTGTCGATATTTTGACGGCTCCCTATCCAGGATTTCCTACCGATTTGCAGGCTCAGTCTGTGGCGCTTCTAACTCAGGCAAGCGGAATTGCAACTGTAAGAGAAGAGATTTTTGAATCGAGGTTTATGCACATTCCGGAACTCCAGAGACTTGGGGCTGATATAAAGCTCGAAGGAAACACAGCGGTTGTAAAGGGAAAAACTCTACTAAAAGGTGCTCCTGTTATGGCGTCAGATTTAAGGGCTTCAGCCTCTCTTGTTATTGCAGGTCTTATTGCAAGAGGAAAAACAGTTGTGAACAGAATTTACCATCTCGATAGAGGGTATGAAAACTTTGAAGAGAGGCTCGCATCGCTCGGGGCAAAAATCGAAAGAATAAAATGAAAAACATTTTGCTCTTTGCAACTTCGAACTTAAAAAAAGAAGAGGAAATAAAAAGAATCATTGGCAACCTTGACAATTTTGAAATCAAATTTTTAAACGAGTTGGAAGCAAAAATAGAACCTCCAGAGGAAAATGGTAACTCTTTTGAAGAAAATTCGATCATAAAGTGCAAATACTACGGCAATTTTTTTAGGGAATTTTATGTGTCAAGTGAAGATTCAGGTTTAATGATTGACTTTTTACAGGGAGCTCCTGGGATATATTCCGCAAGAATAAATTCTTTAAGTAAAGATGAAGAAAAAGTAAAGCTCATTTTGAATATGTTAAAAGGTGTTCCTTTTGAAAAAAGAGAAGCAAAATTTGTTTGTGCTGTATCTCTTTTTGAGCCGCATGGGACAATAAAGGTTTTCAGAGGAGAAACGAAGGGAAATATCAGTTTTGAACCGAGAGGGAAAAATGGCTTTGGATATGACCCTATTTTTATTCCAAAAAATGAGAAAAGAACTTTTGCCGAGATGAGCGATGATGAGAAGGATTCGTTAAGCCACAGGAGTAAAGCACTTTTGAAATTGAAGGAGTATCTGGTTGAACAATATAATAAAACTCATATCGGACTTTAAAAATTATCTTGAAAACGAAAAAAGGTTTTCTCAAAATACTGTCAGAAACTACATTTCCGACCTGACACAATTTTCGGATTTTCTAAAAAAGTTTTTTCCTTCAGGGGAGGACCCTTCAAAAATAGATGTTGTGGTATTGCGAGGTTTTTTGGGGTATCTTCATTCAAGAGAACTCGACAAAAGATCTGTAATGAGAAAACTCGCATCAGTTAAATCTTTCTTTAAATTCCTGCTTAAAGAGAGAATAATTGCATCAAATCCTGCCAAAATTATTCACAGTCCAAGAATTTCAAAAAATATTCCGAGAGTTATGACTGAAGAGGAAACCAAAACTGTTATAGAAATGCCTTTTGAGCAGGAAGGGGAAAAATCCAAAAAATTTAGGCTTAAAATTTTAAGAGATATTGCCATTCTTGAGATGCTTTATGCGACGGGATTAAGGGCTTCAGAGCTTATGAGTCTGAAATCTGAAAACATTTTTTTTGAAGAGAGGATAATCAGGATTACTGGAAAAGGAAATAAGGAAAGAATAGTTCCCTTCGGTGAGAGCGCTGCCACATCTCTCCTTAATTATTTTAGTGAAAGAAAGAAATTTAATTATGACTCGGAATATATTTTTTTGAATCTCAGGGGAGGGAAATTGACATCTCGTTCTTTGCAGAGGATTGTAGAAAAGTATGCAAGAGATCTTCAAAGTGGAAAAAGAGTAACTCCGCACACTTTCAGACATAGTTTTGCGACCCACCTTCTTTCGAGAGGTGCAGACCTGAGGACTATACAGGAGTTGCTCGGGCATCAGAGTCTATCTACGACTCAAAAGTATACTCACATTGCGGCAGTGGAGTTAAAAAAAATTTACGACAAAGTCCACCCGAGAGCAAAGAGAAAAAATTATGGAGATGAGAATGATTAAACAAAAGGAAAAGATCAGTAAGATAATTAAAAATGGTGGGAAAATAATTAAAAAAGGGTATTTGAAAGGTACAACAGGAGTCTCCCTTAAAGGAAGAAACGATTATGTGACAGACACAGACCGCGAAGTGGAAAAATATGTCAAAGATGAACTACAAAAACTCTTTCCAGAGATACCGCTTCTTACAGAAGAAGTTCTTTCAAATTCTACAGGCAAAGAAAGAATCTTTTTCTGTCTTGACCCTCTTGACGGGACAAACAATTTTGTTCATCAGATTCCTGTCTTCTGCATTTCACTTGCTCTTTTAGAGGAAGGTGAGCCGATTTTGGGATTTGTCTATGACCCAATTCACGACGACCTTTTTAGTGCAGAGAAAGGGAAGGGAGCATATCTAAACGGAAAGAGAATAACAACATCCCGGAAGGAAGATTTGGATGGCGCATTTTTAGCAACAGGTTTTCCTTTCCGTGAAAGGGGAAGAATAAATGAGTACCTCAACGGATTTAATAAAATAATAAATTCTACAGGAGGAATAAGAAGATGTGGGGCTGCGGCGATAGACCTTTGCTATACAGCCTCTGGAAGGTTCGATGGCTTCTGGGAATTTGGGTTAAAGCCCTGGGATATTGCTGCAGGAATAGTAATAATTGAGGAAGCAGGTGGAGTTGTCCTCGATATTTCTGGAAACAAAATAGACCTTTTCAAGGGAGACATTCTTGCAGCTTCAACAAAGGAACTTGCAAGAAAAATGCTGGAGCTTCTTAAATGAGGGAGAATAAAAAGTGCGGTTTTGTGGCTCTGCTCGGTGAAACAAATGTGGGTAAATCTACATTTGTAAATACCGCAGTTGGAGAAATGGTCTCAATCGTTACACCCAAACCGCAGACCACAAGAACTGCAATAAAAGGAATTTACAACAATCACTCAGGCCAGATAGTTTTCGTAGACACTCCAGGCATACACAAGCCAAAAGGAAACCTTGGAAAAATAATGGTAAAGATAGCCTGCGAATCTTTGGTGGGAGTAGATCTTTTGATTTTAATGGTTGATGCATCAAAACCACTAAGGGTAGATGAAAAAATTTTGGGAGAGATTGAAAGATTTAGGGGTCCCAAAATTGTGGTTTTCAATAAAGTAGATCTTGTAAAAAATAAGAATGAACTTCTACCAAAAATTGAAAATCTTTCCAAAATATTAAAAGATGTTGAAATTTTTCCTATATCTGCAACTTCTAAAGAAGATGTAAAAAAAGTTATCGACAGGATTTTTGAAAGTCTTCCTTCTGGAGAGCCTCTTTATAGTGATGAACTTTATACTGACATTTTAGAAAAAAACATTGCGGCTGAAGTGATAAGAAAGCACCTTTTTCTTTCTCTAAAAGAGGAAATTCCATACACTACTGCTGTATTTATTGAAAAATTTGCAGAACCTCAAGATGAAAAAAGAAAAGTTCATATTGAGGCAGTCATTCTTGTAGGAAAAAAAAGCCACAAGCCAATTCTAATTGGGAAAGGCGGGGAAAATATAAAGAGAATAGGAATTGCTTCGAGAATGGAACTAGAAAATATTCTTGGGAGAAAAATAAATTTAAGACTTTTTGTAAAACTAAAACCAGATTGGGAAAATGATCCCGAAACTTTAAAAGAATTGGGATTGAGGTAAACAAAATGATGGAAAAAGTATCTGCCATTATTCCTGCGGGAAATGAAGAAGAAAATATAAAAGGAGCAATAGAAAGTGTGCTATGGGCTGACGAAATTCTTGTGGTTGTTGACAGCGAAAGCAAAGACAGAACTTTTGAAATAGCCTCTTCTTTTGGAGGAAAGGTAAAAGTTGAAAAACACGACTATATTTATTCTGCCCTTCAAAAAAACTGGGCTATTCCCAGAGCTAAATATAACTGGATTTTTCTTCTTGATTGTGATGAAAGACCTGATGAAAAACTTGTTGAATCAATAAAGAAAGCTCTTGAAAATCCAACCTGTGATGCTTACGATGTTAAAAGAAGAAACTTCTTTTTGGGGAAGCAGCTGAAATTTGGCGGGCTATCGAATGACAGGGTAACGAGGCTTTTTAGAAAGGAGTTGAGGTATCAGGATAGAAGGGTTCACGCTGAAATAACAGGATTTAAAAAGTCAGGAAAATTGAATGGATATCTGATTCATTATACATTTAAGGATTGGGATTCCTATCTAAAAAAACTCCACAGATACTCAATCTGGGGAGCGGAGCAGGAGTTTCTAAATAAAAAAAGTGCAGGGGTACTAAATATACTTTTTAGACCATTTCACAGGTTTATCAAGCAATATTTCCTTCGCCTCGGGTTTCTTGACGGAATTGAAGGGGCTATAAACGCCTCTTTGGGAGCATATTCCGTTTTTCTGAAATACAGCATACTTTATCACTTGAAGAGGCAAAAAGATTTAGAAAAAGAAATAGAGCCGAAACAGGAATAAAATATTTTTCTTTTAACTAATTCTAACTATTAGATTACAAAAGACTTATATAAACCTCTCCAGACAGCCTAAGTAACCCTTGACAAAAGGAAAAAGGATTGATATTATTAAAGGGTAAGTAGAAAGGAGGTGATTAGCGATAGAGAAAGGAAATTGTTTGTATGTGGGTAATTTTTGGAAAAATTTTTTCTATAAGGAGGTTACGGAGGTGACTAAAATGAAGAATGCACTCAAATGGAGTGCCCTAATTGTTGTTTTGGTATTGGTAGCATCACTTTCACTTATGGCCCAGACTACAGGTGGAGCCCTTCAGGGAAAGGTTACAGACGACAAAGGAGAACCTGTTCCAGGTGCAGTTGTAAGAATTTCGGGTCCCACCCTTCAGGGAACTCAGGGCACCGGAAGCGATATAAATGGAGACTATTACTTCCCATTCCTTCCTCCCGGCAAAGATTATTCAGTCAGAGTCGAAGCACCAGGATATGCTACTGCTATAAGAAATGGAATAGAAATTCCTCTCGGTACTACAATTAAATTAAACTTCCAGTTGACAACCGGTGGAACGGAAATGGTCGTTGTCGGTGCAGCACCGCTTATTGACACAAGAAAGGTTGAAACAGGAGCAAACCTTTCAGATACAATGATCACAAGCATTCCGCTCGACAGGTCATCAAGAGGGATTGCTTTCCTTGCCCCTGGAGCTGTAACATCAGGCCTTGCCAACCAGCCATCTTTTTCAGGCGCTTCAGGTCCCGAAAACTCCTATATTGTTAACGGAGTGGAAATTGTAGGGTCAGGCGACGGAAGGAACCTTTCAAATCTTAACTTTGATTTCATTGAAGCATACGAAGTCAAAACCGGTGGTATGGACGCTGAATTTGGTGGTTTAATGGGCGGAGCAGTTAACTCAATAACAAAAAGCGGTGGAAATGAATTCCATGGCGGACTTTTTGCTTACTACTGGGATGACGGTCTTGGAGCAAAAGAGAGAAAACTTGACAACCCAACTGAAGTAGATTACATCAAATCCAACAAAATTTATGACATCGGCGGCTATTTGGGTGGATACATTCTAAAAGATAAACTTTGGTTTTTTGTTGCCTACGACTGGAACAAAGATGAAGCCGAATATACCGCTGAAGGAACAGATTCCAATGTTACGCTCGGTGGAGCACGTTCCTATTCCTGGGCAAAAGGAACAGGTTACAAAATTACAAACAAAGATCCACAGTATGCTTGGAAACTTACCTATAATTTCAACGAGAACCACAGATTTGTTGTTTCATTCTTTGGGAACCAGACTACAACTGATGATGTGAGAAACCTCAACAACCCCAGCCCGGTAGCGTCAAAATATGATGTAAAGAGAAAGAACTATGGTGTCAATATTCAGTGGAATGCCACCTGGACGCCGAAGTTCTTTACGGAAGTTAATGTGGGAACGAGAAGGTCCTGGTTTGACAGCCATCCGAAAAACGAACTTGCCGCAAATAACTGGGGTTACTACTACAGATTTGGTTCGGGAACTTATGCAGGTTATCAGGTTATACCCACTGGAACCAATACATATGATTCTACCACAAGGGCAATCAATCTTGATTCCTGGCTTCCTTCACTCGGTGGAAGAACCTATGAAACTGAAAAAGATTTCAATGACCAGGTGCGCTTAAAGGGAACCAACATCTTCAACTGGGCTGGTAAGCACGAACTCTCTTACGGGTTCCAGTATTATGACATTTCCTACACAGACAACTTTAACTACACAGGACCAGGAATTACCGAAACAAGTCAGTATGACCCATTTTATGGTATGACATCAATGGGAGGCTCCGTTATTAGATGGCAAAGAACTGGTAGTGATTTGAATGGAAACACCCTTGCGGATGACTACCTCTTCAGGGCGCAGATGTTTATGACATCCCAGAACAAAGAAACTTCGCAGAAATACTATGCCTACTGGTTACAGGACAACTGGCAACTGACTGACTATTTTATGTTGAAACTTGGTGTTCGTCTCGACCAGATTGAGATGAAAGGTGGAAAGAACCTTGAACTCGTTCCAAATGTTATTGGAACGGATCCTGATGGATATCCTCTTTACGGAGTAGGTCATTATGTTGATGCCCCATCAAGAAAAGTTGATATAGACGATGAATGGGCTCCCAGAATTGGATTTACCTGGGATTGCTTCCACAACGGCAAGAGTAAACTCTATGGATTCTACGGCTGGTATTATGAAAGGATCCCGCAGGATCTGGCAATCCGTGCTCTTACAACAGAATTCTTCCACTTTGCCTACTATATGGATCCTGCCCTGACGCAGCCCTATGATTTATCTTACACTTACGGCCTTGAAACAACTCAGATTATGGGTGGACCGAACGGCGAAAAGCTAAAGGGTTCATACAATAAAGAATCCATTCTCGGATTCCAGTATGAACTTAAACCCGACCTTAATGTTGGAGCAAGGCTTATCTATCGTTCAATTGGTAGAGTCATTGAAGACATTTCCTACGACGGAGCAGTAACCTACATTGTCACAAACCCTGATAAATGGACTGATATCTGGGTACCTGATGTTTTTGGAAGGCCAGGTTACTGGTGGAAATTCCCCAAACCGGTTAGAATCTACAAAGCTCTTGAACTTACCATAGACAAGAGGTTTTCTCACAACTGGCAGCTTGGTGGTTCTTATGTTCTTTCAAGACTGCATGGAAACTACGAAGGACTTTTCTCAAATGACAATGGGCAGCTTGATCCGAACATCACTTCAAAATATGACATTCCATCGTTGCTCGTCAATGGCTATGGACTTCTTCCCAACGACAGAACACATGTTATAAAGCTCTACGGTTCCTACTCATTCCCATTTGGGCTTGACCTTTCTGGGAACTTCCAGCTTCAGAGCGGAACACCAATTTCAAAACTCGGTGCTGACGATGCTTATGGTATGAATGAAGGGTTCTGTGCAAGAAGAGGAACAGCAGGAAGAACTCCAACAACCTGGACCTTCGATTTAGGAGCCAGATACCACTTTAAACTCTGGAAATCAGACCTCGGCTTCAGAGTGGACATCCTGAACCTCTTCAACTGTCAGAAAACAACATCTGTTGATCAAACTTACAACACCGAAAGCACAGAAGATGTACAGACCTATCCATACTTTGGAGTGGAAACTGCCCACCAGAGAGCAAGAAGAGTAAGACTTGCTGTTCAGTGGTCCTTCTAAGGTTAGATTAACAAAGGTTTAAAAAAAGCCCCGGTTTTACCGGGGCTTTTTTTTGGCCCCGATTTTGACAGCTTCAGGGCAAAAAAAGGATACTTCAAAACACTAACCTGTGGTATATTAAGAAGAACAATTTTTCAAAAAGAGTTTTTTTAACTGTTTTTAATTTTTTATTAACTGTCTTTGAAATTGAAGCAATCAATTCTTCCGTATACATTTATCGTGACTACCTCGGGAAGGTTGGGCTAATACCTATTTGACATCAAAGATAGAGTAATGTATTCTAAAAGCGGAGGTGA